>SBHD01000038.1 GCA_006226345.1 Bacteroidota bacterium
TTCATCCGGTTCATGCTGCTCAGGTCGGGTTTGCCGGCCAAAGCGAGGGTGTATAACCGGTAGGCCTGGTTCAGGTCTGAATCATACCTGCTCCAGTTCTGGCTATCGCCGGCCGGATTCCATTTCCGGCTGTTGCCCGACTGATAGGCGATCCAGCGGTCGAGCATGTTCTGGGGTACGGCATATCCTTTTGCTTTTGCCTCGAGCAGAAAATGGCCGACATACGTACTGCTCCAGTCATTGACATCATTGCCGCCGGGCCAGTACGAAAAACTGCCCTCGGCCTGCTGGAACTGCTGTAGTTTATCAATAGCAGCTGTGATATGGCGCGTGACCTTGTCCTTTTGATCCTTGGACAAAGGCGTGAGCACATCCACAAAGAGCTGCGGAAATGCCGTTGAAGTAGTCTGTTCAACACAGCCGTGCGGATACCGGATGAGGTACTCCAGGTGGCGGCTGATATTGATCGGAGGCAGGGCGCTTACCTCGAGTACGGCCGTGGCAATACCGGTATAGGTACCGGCCTCAAAACCGGCATCCCACGTTTCGCCAGGTGCGGCTTCGCCTGCCCAGACATTGGTTTGGACCGGATTTGGGTTCCGGACAAGTATTTCCAGCTCCTGACGGGCTTTTTCTCCATTGCCTTCCGCTTCCACAACAAACCGCGCTACTCCGGTCCGGTTACCGACTTTCAGGTCAAAATATACCATTTTATCGCCGGGCTGACTGAATTCCAGGGTTTGGCTTGCTCCGCCCTGAAGTTGTACCAGGCCGGACGTTTCCCGAACCCGTACCGTGGCATTGCGCACCTTTTTCTCCATGGCAAAAACGTCGACAGGCAGCCGCAGGGCTTCGCCTGTGCCCAGCACTCGGGGTAATGTGGGCAATACCATCAGCGGTTTGCGCACGGGGCAGGTTTTTTCTGTACTGCCGTAAGCCCCTTTATTTTCAGAATCTGGCGCCGAACAAACGACCATTGCCCGGACCGAGCCGACGTAGTTCTCAATTTTCAGGGTATGCTTCGCTGTTTCACCTTTTTTCAGCCGGAACGGCCCCAGGTGACGCACCACAGGCTTGAAGCGGTTGATCTGGGCAGCATTTTTGGCCTTCCGGTTGATCGCATCCCCGCCAATACTCAGGATGCGTTCCAGTTGGGCGCCGTATGCACCGAGCACATAATCGTAGATATCCCAGGTTTTGACCCCCAGGGCCTCCCGTGCGTAGAACAGGTCCCAGGGATTAGGTGTCTGAAAACTGGTCAGGTCCAGCAGCCCTTCATCCACAATAGCCAAGGTATAAGTGCAGGCCTTGCCGCCGCTTTCCCGGACACTTACTGTGAATGGTTCATCCGGGCGTAGTATATCCGGCATAGCGATCTCCGGCTTCAGGTGCGACCTGGCATTTTCGACCCGCACCGGCATGACCCCGTACATCCGGATCGGCAGGTCATTTTTGGTTTGTGCATGCGGCTGTAACAAACTGATATGTGCATAAACAGTCGGGGTCATATCGGCAGTAGCCTTAAATTTCAGGAAGTTATCACCGGCCTGTGCGTCAAACCAGATATGGCGGGCAACACGGTTGCCGGTTTCCAGGGTGAGGAGTATCCGGCCTTCTTCGCTGGCCGGGACTTTCAGGGTGACTTCCTCACCCACTTCGTATTTCTCTTTCCCAACCGAGAACGGCAGCATAGCCGCCGCATTGCGACTCTGTATATCGCCCTGGTCATCGGGATAGCCTGACCAGAAGAAATCACCGCCGGCGTGTCCGCCTTCCGGATCGGTGACCCGGATCAAGTACCGGCCCCAGTTTTCTGGTGTAACATTCCAGTAGGCGAGGCCACGGCTGTCGGTAGTGAGGGTAGTTTTTTCCAGGGCGTTGACATGGTTAACCGAATTGAACCGGGCTACATTGGAGGCATTGTCCTCATCCCACCACCACCGCCAGTCGCAGCGGTACAGGCCGACCTCTATGCGCTGTCCGGCAATCGGCCGGCCGTTTTTATCCACGCAGGCAAACTGGACTTTTGCCCCATTTTTATCCACCACTTTACTCCCCCACTGGTTCTCTGGTATCGATACTCCGACATACCGGTCGTAGGGGTAATAGTCCAGTGCCATGTTATCCAGGCTGAAATCCCCGCTTCGCTCAAAGGCCCGCATCGTAAAACTGGCGGCAAGTACACCGGGGGCATTCCGGTTGGTAGTTAACTGGAGCGGAATGCGGGCGCGACCATTTTCGTCCAGGCTGGCGTCGAAGAGCATTTGGGGTTCGCTGCGAAAGTACCGGGCGGGATCGTCAAAGGAGAAGTTTTTAAAATTACTGAACTCCGTTTTTCCGGCATGGAGTTGCATTTCCACGCGAGCTTTCAGACCGCCTGCCACCGCGCCGTGCAACCATCTTACTTCTAAAGTGCCGGTACGGTTCTCGTCGGCGGATGTCAGTTTTTTCACCCCGAAGTCGAGGTTCAGTTTCAGCCGGTTGGGTTTGACAGTTTCGATCTTCAGCAATTTGCTGAAGGAAGCGCCGCCGACCTGCACTTTGGCAATCCAGTTGCCCGTCGGAGCATCCGGACGGGTCTGGCAATGGAACGGGTAAACCCCGCCTGTGCCAGCAGCGGAAACCGTGCGGTACTGAAGGGAGCCCCGCGGATCGCTCAGTTCGAACGTGACCGGGTGCCCTTCCGGGAGCAGACCGCTGTTGTCTTCCAGTACAAAGTTCAGGAACAGCGAATCGCCCGGGCGCCATACGCCCCGCTCTCCGTAGATATATCCTTTCAGTCCTTTCTGACTTTCCACTCCTGCCACGTCGAAGCGGCTGAGGGAGAGCGACCCGCCATCGGCCATGCGCAGGTAACCCCGTCGCTCACCGCGGGTAGCCACGACTACAAAGGGCATTTCGCGTAACTCCTCCAGTGCGGCGATGCCACCATCGTCGGTCCGGACCGTGGCTATTGACTGCAACTGATAGTTGAACAGTTCCAGATCTACGCCACCTTCAGGCTCGGTGGTGTGCAGGTTGGTTACGGCAAAAAACAGCGAGCGGTCTTTACCCTGCTTAGCTGTTATGCCGAGATCGCTGACAAAGACGTTGCGTTTGGCAAAATGTTCGTAGTGATAAAATTCCCTGGCGCAGGGGTTGTCGCGGTTGCTCCAGTCGTAGTCGCTGTCATCGTCCCACCAATAGTCGTTGTCAGAATAATAAATCCCCCGGTAACCGCCCCAGATGCTGATCAGGTTGCCGTTTTCATCGGTGCTGCCCAAGTGCGCGAGCGCATCGTCGTCGTCGGCCAGAGCGGGTTCACCGGAGTCAGTTGTGCCGCTGCTTTCCGAGACCCGGCCGCCTGTTGCGCAGCTGAGCACGCTGTATCCTCTGCGGAATGCCAGGCGTATCTGGTAAATCGCCCCGGGGTCCTGCCGGATGATATCGGAAAGGTCAAGGGCATACCGCTGCCAGGTTTGTGCATTGGCATTAGGGTTGAGATCTGACAGCGTGACCTTTTTCTGCAGGATGATCTTTCCGACGCGTTGTAGCTCATTGTCGCCCTCGAGTTCATTGACCTGTAAAAATTGCAGCATATTGGAGTGGAAGATCTTGAATACCTCCACATCTACCGCGCGGAGACTGACGGCTTCAAAAGGGAAAATAACAGCGCCATCAGCATGCTGTGGAATAATAGCGCCGCGGCCGACCAGCCGGACCGCCGGTTGAAAGCTTTCAAAATTAAGGGGCCATTCACTTCGGCCGGATATGGTGCGGCCGCTACTGCTGCGGATTCCGGGCTCCACCATCAGGTTGCGTGCCGCCGTGATCCGGCTACCAGGATATACCCGGACAAAGTTGCCATCTATCGTATACCGGAGCGCGCCGTCGTAATTGTCAATCCGGATCAGACCGCTCAGGTCCTGGGACTGATCCAGCGGATCGGAAAAGTTCACCAGAACGAACTGGTCCTCTTGCTGTACGACTTTTGCTTGCAGTACAATGAACTCATCCAACGACGGTACGAGTTGTTCAGCCGTGCCGTTGTCTTCCGTTCCCAGTGGTTTGCCCGTCCAGTTCAGGTCTACTTTTGACCGCACATTGGAACGTTCCACACCGGTTACGATAAAATCATGCCGGGTGTTGTTTTCCGAGTGCGTCCAGCGGATATCCAGTGTATTGTTGCCCTGCCGGGCGGTGAGGGTTTGTTGCAGGGTTTCTGTTTCCACCGGATCGCTGGTCAGGATGCGCCCGATAAGTTGTTGCTTTGCCGGTGTTGCAGGATCGGCGGCATGCAAACCATCCAGCACCAGTTCGAAGGAGAGTTCCCGGATCCGGAATCCGAATTCAAACACAGCAGCCACTTCAGGCACTTTACTGAAGATCCGGTTAAGGTGGACGTTCCCGGTGTATTTTTCGCCATATGGCAGCGGCTCGTCGGGTTGTAACAGGATCGTCCGGTCATCTTCCCATACTGCTTTCCCGGGTATGGCCGGACTTACGGAGAACAAGTCGCCGGATACCGGTTGCCCGATTTGCTCCTGTGCTACCGCTGCGTTGACAAAGCGTACCCGGATGGCATCCGAGCGGCCGATCGCGCCGCTGGTATAGGCATACACATATTGCGAGACCGCCTGGAAGTAGGCTTCGTTCTTGACGATCCTGGAACAGGAAAAAGTGCTAAGCAGGAAAAGGGTAGTCAGCGGGAGGAGTAGGCGCTTTCGCATGGTAGGAGTGGTTAATGGTTAGTGGTTAAAGGGTTATATAAGGATAACGAACATAGTGGGATACGTCGTTTCCTCTTCCGGGGATATTTCCATTGGCCAGCCTGTTTTTGCTACGGCCAGCCCTGTAAAACGACCTTGAAGGTAAAGGGATTCAGTTAAAACAGCAGCTTTCGCAGCCATTATTTAGCCCAGTATACCACAAACATGGCTGCTTGATGACAGCAGGCAACATACTGGAAAAAAGAAGGTTGGAACAGTGGGCACAGGAAACTCCCGAACCGCTACATCAGCCATTTTTTCACAAGCGGGATCCGGCCCAGCAGGCTGATCAGCGTCACGGAAATGAGGAGGGCGGTCAGGAATACCAGTGGGGCGCCGATAGCCGGATGGATCGGGTTGTTGAAAAAATAACTCGGGATCACCCGCCAGCCGCCGATGTAGCCGTTCTTGATCACATCGAGCACCAGGACATGGATAAAATAGATACCATAACTGAGCTCAGCCAGTTTATTGACGACCCGGTTGAACCGGGGATACCGGACGGAGAAGGCGCCCCAGTCAAAGTCCCGGATAAACAGGAACAACGCGAAGATCATAATGACCACGTTGAGACTGGAATATACGAAGATCTTGGCGTTGTAGGCACCGTCATGTACGGACAACCACCAGGTACCAAAAGCACTGACTGCAGGCATCAACAGAGCCAACGGGTAGATCACCTTTTTCCAGCTATGGGGGATCGGATAATTACCCAGGTAGTATCCCAAAACGTAAAAGCCGATATAGCCCAACCAACCAATGTACTTGATAAAGATTATTCCGGGCAGGTAGTGTTGCAGGGCGGTAATGGTGAATGCCAGGACCAGGAAATACTCAATGTCGCGCCGTTGGGCATGTTTGATGAAAATACGAAATGTCGGCGTGAGCAGGTACAGCCCGGTGATCATGGGGATGAACCAGAGGTGGAAATAGATATCGTGATAAAAGACGGTATCGATAATATCATCCCATCCGGGCCAGGTGCCAAAATAGAGGTTCCCACGGTATTTATAGAGCAGGTAGATCGTTCCCCAGAAGGCCAGCGGGACCAATACCCGGCGCAGGCGCTTTTTCAGGAACTGCCCGGTTGATTGTTCTTTGGAGGGCTTGAGCAATAATGCTCCGCTGATCAGGATAAAGAACGGGGTGGCCCAGCGCAGGTGACTGTAGAAGATATCCGCTGTGACAAAATTTACATTTAGCGGATCGGCAGGATCAAACTGATAGAGGTATCCGCCAACCGAATGCATCTGTACCACGGCACATGCGGCAAGAGCCCGTACATAATTCGGATACAGCCGCCGGAGCTTCGAAGGTGGTGCTTCCGCAAGGGGTACAGGTGTTTCGATGTCTTTATCTGGAGTGGAGATGCCCATTCGTCCCGCAAGATTAGGGCATTTTGTCTAAATACCGGATATATCCGGGCGGGAAGTTCAGCCTGTATTTTTGTCTTTCTTGTTGCCGGTTGACCGGTCGGGGAGCCGGAAGATGCGTTCCAGGCACGCCGTATGTATCAGTTGCCTTTCGGTAACTGCTCCAAAAGTTGTTTGGCTTTCGCAGCGTAGGGGTGGTTGGTTTGACCTGTAATATCTTGTAGTAATTGTCGCAGTTCCTTTTGTTTATCCAGTTTAAGCAGGGCCAGGGCGGTATACCACTGTGCCGTTTCCCAATCGTAGCTTTCCGGACTTACCTGGCTTAAAGCAGCAATGGCAGCTTCGGGTTTTCCGATGTCCAAACGGCAGATACCCAGATAGAGGAGGGTTTCCGATCTCGCCGGTCCTGCCGGATCCTCTAGTAGATCTTCCAGTTGACGGGCGGCAGAGGTGTAATCACCTTTGGCATAAGCACGCCGCCATGCTTCGGCTTCTTCTGAGCTTCTGGTCTGGGGTACTGCAGGTACGGTAAAATTGGTGGCGTACAACTCCTCAGGCGTTGTCAGCGGGCTATCGGGCCGGTTGAGCAGCCAGAGTGGGAGCGCAATGGCCAGGATGCCGATCAAAACAGCAGCCAGCCGGGCCAGGCGGCTGTAGAGCGCAATCCGGCGTTCCTTTTCCGGCGATGAGAATGTAGCGCGCAGGTCGGGTGCCTGGGCAGCAAGTATTTCGCGGGCATATTCAGTCAGGTTGGCTTCAAGTTCCCGGTCTCCCTGCCGCTCGATGGCTAGCAGGGTACTTGCTGCTTCTACGGCAATCGCTGCAAATTCCTGATCCTGGGTCAGTTGCTGCTCGAATGCTGCCCGCTCTTCCTGGGTCAGTTGCCCTCTCAGATATTGCCGGACCAGATGTACTATATCTTCTTGCATGGTGTGTATAGGTTGCGGTCGTTTCTCCTTAGACGGCAGCGGCGTCAAATATATCAACACCGGATGAGAAAAAAGATTTTCCTCGCCGGGCATATGCTGTAACCGGGAGGTGTCACTATGCTGAAGTTGAACCATTTGCGCATTACCTTCCGGCAAATGCACGCTTTTTCACAACAATAGGACCGTCCTGCCTTGGAACTTAATTAATACATTTGACCAACAACAAAATTTCGGGCAATACATGAAAGCAACTTTTCTCCGGATATGGATCCTGCTGGCCGCTCTGGTCCTTTGCAGTCAATCTGCTCCGGATACGCCAGACGAGTCTGCTGGCAACGGGCAGGCGCAAGCGCTGCTGGAGCAGGCCTATGCGCAATTGGACGCCGGCAATTTTGTCCAAGCGGTCGACCTGGCCGGTCAGGCAGGAAAGATAGCAGAACAGGCCGGTGACTGGATAACCTGGGGCGATGCCGAAACAACTATATTGGAAGCCTGGTATTATCTCGGCAAGTACCCGCTCGGTGTTGCCACATTTAAAAAACTGGAGACCAGAGCCGGATCGCTTATTCCGGCCGACAGTGTGTTTTGGGGCAGATGGTTCAATGTCGGAGGGGCTTTGTACGATGCAGTGGGTAACTATGAAAAAGCACTGGGTTACGGACTGCGGGAGGTTGCCTTTTTTGAAAAACAAGACCCTAATTCGATCGATTATGCCATCGCCTGTAACAATGTGGGCACTTATTACCGCAACCGGGGCAATTTTGATCGCGCACTGGAATTTACTCGTGCAGCACTTCAGGTTTTTCTTGCTGACCCGGAGGTGGATCCATCCGATCTGGCCTGGACGTACGGCAACCTGAGCAAGTCCTGGTACCGGAAGCGGGAGTTTAAACAGTCCAGGCATTTTGCGGAAAAAGCGCTTGAAGAGTTAAGGATACAGTTTCCAGACGGAGATCACCCGGAATATATCCTGGCTTATAATGACCTGGCGAATTCCTGTACCGAGCTTGGCGAATATGAGCAGGCGCTGCATTACCTGAAAGAAGCCCTGCGTATCCATGATGAACAAGGCGAGGAAGTGCAGAAGGATGTTACCTGGCATAACCTCGGATATGTCTACCGGATGATGGGGCGGTATGCTGAAGCCGAGCATTACCTGGCGGAGTGTGTCGAACGATATGGACCCAAACACCGGTATTACGGGAAAGCCTGCCGGCATCTTGGCTATATCGCCCGGCAAAAAGGCGATTACCGCCTGGCGCTCGAGTGGCAGCAGCAGGCCTTGGTGGCGCTCACCGATTCGTTTAACTATACAGATCTACTGGCCAACCCGTCCGCCCAGCGGGTAAATGCTTACCAGGATTTCCTGTTTACCATGCGGGACAAAGGCGAGACCCTGCGGTTGCTGGCAGAGCAGGAATCCGATCCGGTGGTGCTTGAATCCGCTCTGTCGGCATTTGAGATTGCGGCGGGGGTGCTGGATAGTATGCGGGCGGAATACCAGGAAGGGGCACGGCAATTCTGGAACGAGGCTGCCCGTCCGATTATGGAGGATGCCGTTGGGGTGGCCATGCAACTGTACCGGTTGAAGGGGGAGTTGGATTACCTGGAAAAGGCATTTCAGTTTGCCGAAAAGAGCAAGGCATTGTTGTTGGCAGAAGCGCTGCGCGAATCAGCAGCCCGGGAAAAAGCCGGTATTCCGGATTCCATTTTGCAACAGGAGAAAGACCTGAAGATCAGTATTGCGTTTTATAAAAAAGAGATTTTCAGCGCGCAGCAAAGCGCTAAGCCCGACCGGGACCGCATCTTGTTGTGGGAAACCCAGATCCTCGAACTTCGCCGCACCTATGAGGCCCTGCTCCAAAAACTGGAACGGGAATACCCGGAATACTATTCGATCAAGTATAACCAGTCGGAAATAAAGCTGTCTGCTGTACAAGAGGCTTTGCCGGAACAAACCGGCCTGGTCGAATATTTTGTCGGAGACCGGGATATTTATGCGTTTTACCTGGACCGGGATTCGGCCCGGGGATACCGTTTTCATCCGGACAGTCTTTTTAACCAGACACTGGATCAATTCGTACAGGACCTGCGCAACCGCGAACAGGTACTGGAACGCGGACGCAGTAGCCAGGCAGTTGATGCGTACGCGCGCTCGGCAGGTTATTTGTGCCGCACCCTGGTAACATCGGTAGTGGAGAAACTGCCGGCGCAGCTGATCATCATCCCGGATGCCAAACTGGCCTACCTGCCCTTCGAACTTTTGGTTGCCGATACCGCCCGGTTGGACCGGGCTTCCTATGCAGATCTTGACTATTTACTGCTCCACTCCACCATACGGTATGAATATTCAGCCGGAATGGCGATCAAACCACCGGTACGCCGGAAGGCCAGGCATACATTTGCCGGTTATGCACCGGAATACAGCGGCGCCTGGACAGGAGCCGCTACGCGTGATCCGCTTGGGAAAAACTGCCGGGAGGCAGACCCCGCCGACTTTGCTCCTTTGGACAACAACCGGGCGGAGGTAACGGAAATTGCCGGATTGATGGGCGGGCAGGCCATGCTGGGCCAGGCGGCCACGGAGGAGGCGTTTCGCGAAAAGGTACAGGAAGCCGGGATCCTGCACCTGGCGATGCATGGCTTTCTGAATGATTGCGATCCGTTGTATTCCGGATTGGTATTTGCCCGTCAGTCCCGGACCACAGGCCCGGATACACTGCCTGCGGAGGAAGACGGGTTTTTACACGCATATGAGTTGTATAACCTCCGGCTCCGGGCCGATCTGGCAGTACTCAGTGCCTGCAACACCGGACGCGGCAAACTGGCTCGCGGGGAAGGCGTACAGAGCCTGGCCCGGGCCTTCAAGTACGCCGGTTGTGCGAATGTCCTGATGAGCCTGTGGCAGGCGGAAGATCGTGCGACAGCCCGGATCATGAGCGATTTTTACCGGTATTTGCAGCAGGGGTGGGGCAAGGACGCCGCGCTGCGTCAGGCAAAGCTGGACTACCTGAAAGCAGATGTGCGCAATCATCCGTTTTTCTGGGGGGCGTTTGTGCTGATCGGGGATGCGGAGCCGGTGGTCCGGCCGGCAAGCTGGTGGTGGTATGGTGGATTGGTGTTGCTGTTTATTGCGCTTGGTGCCGGTTTTTGGTACTCAAAACGACGAAAAGCGCGGACCGCTCATTGAGAATCGTTATACTTGTCCGTCTAATCCTGCAGTTGTTCGACCCGAGCTACAGCATAGCTACACTACAACATAATAAACATAACCATGTCTAATCCAAGAAGAATCAAAGTAAAGCGCGTTGAAGCAGCGGACCCTGAATTGCGTATCACCATGCAGTCGCAGGAGCCCGGTGAAACCTTTCCTTCGCATGTCAAGGTGCGGGCAGAAGTGACCTGGGAGGGCTCCATGCATGTAGCCCAGGGCATAAATCCGGCAGTATCGCGGGGTGCCATGGAAGCCACGGTGGATGCCATGTTTACAGGTGCTTCCTTTGGCCCGAATCAGTTCCTTGATTATGTGGTCACGGATATCTGGTTTTCCACTGACGGAGTAGGCTGGACGCAGTATACCGGCACTATTGAAAATGCCAGTGGTACGGTCAGTAGCGGCATGATGGCGTGATCCGGGTAAGGCGGCCTGTTCCATAATTTGAATTAGCAGAGACTGGTTCGGACAACCTCTGTGCCCGTGCCCGGTAGTGTTGTGTTACACCGGACTGCTGTAGCCCTGGCCCGTTTATTGGAACATAGCCTTCCGCAGTTTTTGCAGGCAGGTATACTTTTTACTGTTTACACTGGCGGCATTGCTGAAGCCGATGCGTTCGGCGATCTCTTCCGCACTATACCCGTAATATTCGGAATCCAGCAGGATCTGTTTGCAAATGTCTCCAATGCGCTGCAGGAACTCCTGGATCTGTTCGATCTGATCGGACTGCACCAGTTGTACCAGGGCATTTGGTGTCTCGTCCTTTACTTCCGTGGCGTATTCAAGGTCGGCAGTCAGCTGGGCGCCTTTGCGCTGCCGGAGCAGGTCGATACATTTATTGGTAAAAATGCGGGTTAGGTAGGTGGACAAGGCGCTGTCACCCCGGAAGACCCCGTTGACGACCTGTTTGCGCAGAGCGATGATCGCGGCGTTGTAGGCAGAAAAGACCTCATCCTGTTGCAGCGGCCGGAACTTTTGCTGGCTGGTTTGTGCGATATAGAAGAATTGTTCGTACAGGTGGCGTATACCTTTTTCCTGCCGGCTGCCGCCGGCACGAATTTCCTCGATCAGGTAGTCGTCAGTATACTGCATAGGTGAACGAACAGAGGCAAGGCGGATTAAGGTGCTAAAGTAGGGGTTTTTGGATACGGGGAGATTCTTTCAGGAGGTTTTTAGCTTGTATGTAAAAATAACTTGTAGTAAAGGCTGTCGTCCGGATGCTGTTCGGACAGCACAGCTGCGCCCGTAAATATTTTACCAAAGATGCAGATTGAATTGCGGGCAGATACTTACCTTTATCGCTTCCAGACTAATCCGATATAAATTCTAACAACGAATTATGGAATCCTTTTTCATTGCACAGGTATGTCTTTTTGCCGGCAATTTCGCCCCGCGTGGCTGGGCGTTCTGCGATGGCTCGCTTTTACCTATCTCCTCCTATGAAGCCCTGTTTTCCCTGGTGGGAACGACCTATGGAGGCGATGGCCGGACTACTTTTGGGCTGCCGGATTTCAGGGGCCGTATCCCGGTTGGGACCGGTCAGGGGCCGGGTCTTTCCAATATACCATTGGGCGGCAAGAGTGGTATAGCAACTCAAACGTTTACTGCTGCGCATCTCCCCACGCATACGCACACGGCTACCGGAGCTATCGGTTCTACCACGCAAAGCGGTACTACCGCCAATCCGGGCGGAGCGGTAGTGGCCCAGGCCAATAACAATTTCTTTGCGCCTGCCACACCTGCGGCAGGCACGCTTGGTAGCGTGGCAGCGACTGTACAACCGGCCGGAGGGACAACGGGATTCGATAATCATATGCCGTCACTCGGAATATATTTTATTATTGCCCTGGAAGGTATTTACCCGAGCCGGTTCTGATCTTCCAATTTTCAAACATATCTGCCTATCCATCCGGTGCAACCGGCATATAATATTTGATTAATTATGGAACCTGCACTTGCAACAATAACCATGTTTGCCGGCAACTTTGCCCCGCGTTACTGGGCGCTTTGCCAGGGACAGATATTACCTATAAGTTCGAATCCGGCCTTGTTTTCCCTGTTAGGCACCACGTATGGAGGAGATGGGCAAACCAGCTTTGCCCTGCCTGACCTGCGGGGCCGCACGCCCCTGCACCCAGGTACCGGACCAGGCTTGTCTCCTTATCTCCTTGGCCAAAAAAGCGGTTTGGAAACAGGAACGCTCACCGTCGCCAACCTGCCTTCGCATACGCATACCGGTTCCCTGGCTGTGGGTGTCAGCACCAATCCCGCAGATTCTGATGAGGCGGATGGCAACATCCTGGCTGCAGGAAGCGATCAGGCCTTTGTCAGCGGCGGTACGGCCAACAGCCAAATGGCGCCAGCCTCTATGACCGTAGGAAATTCAGGTGGTGGGGGGCAATATTCCAACCGGCAGCCCTACCTGGGTATTAATTTTATTCTTTGCACGGCGGGTTTGTTTCCCTCCAGAAACTAATCCGTCATTTTAAATTTTAACGATCATGGAAGGAACGATAGGTCAAATCCTTTTTTTCGCCGGAAATTTTGCACCGCGTACCTGGATGCTTTGCAACGGGCAGTTGCTGTCTATTGCCTCAAATACAGCACTTTTTTCTATTCTTGGCACCCAGTTTGGCGGCGATGGCCGCACGACCTTCGGACTACCCAACTTCCAGAGCCGCGTCCCGGTCGGGGCGGGTGCCGGACCCGGGTTGCCCACTGTTGTGCTAGGAGCAACGTACGGATCGGAGACGCACACCCTGACTACAGCGCAAATGCCGGTGCATGACCATGTGGTCGGTAGTGTTACTATTCCGGTAAGCACCGGTAATGCGACTTCGGACGCTCCGGACGGGAATGTATTCGCCGGCACTTCTGACGATCAGTATGCCGCTGCGGTTGCGCCCGATGCGCAACTGGCCGGCACTGCCCTTACCCTTGGAAATACCGGTGGCGGTCAGCCTATAAATAAGGTGAAGCCCGTATTGGCTGTAAATTTCGTGATCTGCGTTCAGGGAGTTTACCCGTCCAGAAACTAAAATTGTTCGCATTTTAACCAGGAAATAATATGTTGCCCTCTCGTCGAAAAGTATTGAAAGCCCTGGGCTTTGCAGCCGGTGTTTCTGCCACCGGCCTTCTGCCGACAGTCGTATTTGGTAAGTCAGCAGCATCTGCCATCCCGAATAAATCCCGCATCCTGGGTAAAAAAGGCGTGGATGCCATTCTCCTGGGTGCCGGCGTACGGGGCGACCGGTACAGCCGGTATGCTGTTACTGCACCACAGGAATTGCGGATCGTGGCGGTGGCCGAGCCGATTGGCACACGCAACCAGGCAGCGGCTGTGCAAAATGAACTGTCTGCCCTGCAGCGTTTCGACCGTTGGGAAGAAGTTTTGAAACTCCCCAGGTTTGCCGATGTGGTGATCATTTCCTCTTCCGGTAGTTATTTTGAAGCCGCTTCGGCTGCCTTGCGGGCCGGATACGATGTATGGGTAGACCGCCCGGTGTCGCTGGATGCTTCGGAAATGGACCGGATCAATGCCCTGGCCCGGCGCGAAGGCCGGCAACTGCTCTTTGCATACGGCTGCCCGGAATCCATTGACTTTATGGATCATGCGCATTGCGTGGTGCCGTTTTAACTGCTTACCTGACTGCTGAAGGCCGTACATGACCAATTCCACACTGCTTCAACCGGAGTTGCGCCGCATTTGTGCTGCACTGCTCGGTGATGAGGAGGGGTATGATGTACTGTATGAGTCCGCCAATGCCTATTACCAGTTACTGTTTTCGCTCCACGCCATGGATGACCTTGGCGGCGTGCACGCATGGGAAGGGCTTATGCTACCTACGGGTAAGGCGATCAGCCCCGATGAAGCAGCTCGCTGTATTCAGGATTTCTGGCGTACCAAAAAGTTTATCAAAGGTTTCTTTAAGGCTGTCCTGGCGGCCAGGGAAAAATTTCCCGGGACACCCCTTCAGGTCCTGTATGCCGGCACCGGGCCCTTTGCAACCCTGGCACTACCTATAACCACGGTTTTTAGTCCGGACGAAGTACAGTTTACCTTGCTGGAAGTGCAGCCGGAAAGCTACCAGATGCTTCAGCATACCATTGACAGCTTTGACTTACAGGCATATGTACGCGAGCTTTGGCTGGGGGATGCCACGACGTATCATCCGGGTCCCCCAATGCAATTTCATATTATTTTGACCGAAACCATGGCGCAGGCGCTGGACCGGGAGCCGCAGGTGGCCATTACCCGGCATCTGTTGCCCTTCCTGCACCCGGAGGGTTACCTGGTACCGGAAGCGATCATTGTCCGGGCCGGGCTGATCAACCTGTCCAGGGCATTTTCCTCCCGAATGGAGCCGGAACCACCGTCCCCGGATACGTATTTATTGGAATTGGACGAAGTGTTTCGCGTCGACAGGAACCTGCCGGATGCAGGTGCGTTCCCGGAGGTAACCATCGACATCCCCATGGACCAGGTGCGGGATTATCCGGAACTCCATCTGCTTACATCTGTCCACGTTTTTGGTTCCGAGCACATGAAGTACTGGCAGAGTTCGCTGACCACGCCCAAGCAGATCAAACACCATCCTTTTGACCGGTCCGGCGTCCAACAATGCTCGATCCGGTACGTCGTGGCGGAGCATCCGGGATTTACCTGCACCTTCATCGGGGCGGAAAACCTGGCAGCAGAGTTGGATAAAAAAACAGATAACAGGTTCCTGAAACTGCCACTCGCTTTTGACCCGGACCTGCTGGCACAGGACCTGGCCACCTGCGATGCTGTAGTCTGGAGTCAGCATTTTAATACAAATGATTACGAAGGGGACTGGCAGGCGCTGGCACTGCGTTCGGCTACCGGCGCACCGGATGCCATCATTCCCATCGAGATCGATACGTACCAGGATACGGAATTGTTACAGTCCTGCCCGTATTTCAAGGCTATACTCGAACAATTTGAATGCCCGCTGGATGCCGTCCGGCTGTTGTCGTTAGCCCCGGGCTCACACATTAAACTGCACCGCGACCATGGGTTGAGTTACGAACAGGGGTGTTTCCGGTTACACATCCCCATATTGACCGACCCGGGCCTGGATTTTATCGTAGCTGATACCCGTTTGGATATGAAACCCGGTTCCTGTTGGTATGCCAACTTCGACCTCCCGCACCGGCTGGAGCATCGCGGGCGATCCAGGCGGGTGCATTTGGTGATCGACGGCCGCCGGAATGCCTGGACGGATGCGCTTTTTGAGCGAGCCGGTTACCAGTTTGAGGCAGAAACAACAGAACCACAATATGACAACGCTACAAAACGGGAAATGATCCGGCACCTGGAGGCTATGGATTCGGAGGCTGCACGCGGGATCATCCGACGGTTGCGGGCAGAACTTGAGGCAGATGCCGATCCAGTAGACTGAGCCCTTACCCTTTTTTACAGGCAATCCGCGTCTGGCGTTCAAAGTCCGCGATATCAACGCTCAGCATGTTGTCATTCGGCAGACAGTAGAAGTTTTCCAGGGCTGCTTTATGTTGCAGTCCAACCCCTTCAAAAGACTGGAGTTTATTGTGTGCGCAATGGATGTTTTCCAGTTGGGTCAGCTTGGCAAGCGGGAGCAGGGAGTTGACCATATTGTCGTTGAAATACAGGTTTTTCAGGTTTTTCAGGTTTTCTACCCCCTCGATCGATTTCAGCTTGTTACTGAAGACGAATAAAGACTTCAGGAAGGTCATGTGTGCGATCTCCTGAAGCGAACGGATATTATGGTTGACCACTACCAGGATCTCTACATTGGGCAGATCGACCACACCGGACAGGTCGTCGAGTTCGATCGTCATGTTGGGAAACATGGCGGTAGGGCCGGCAAAACGCAACGGACCGGTATTCCAGATCAGGTGCAGGGTTTCATCGGGCGGGAACCGGGTATCGGATTGCCGGAGGAAGGCTTCGTTGAAGGCCTGTTTCCAGGGGTCGGAAAGGGTGTTCCACCATTGGCGGTATTTTTTAACTTCTTCCTTGGTAGGAGGTGTGAGTGGTACTGCTTCCATGTAGTCGACTTGTCAAAACGGGTGAATGCGCAATTATCCGCAAAAAAACCTGTATATCTGGAAATTATACCTACTTTTATCTCTGATTTTTTAACCGTTTAATCCGTCTCCAAATTACCAATTTCTGCCACTTTTTTTAGTGACAGATCCGGTTCTCGTATTAAACTTCGTTCGTTCAGGTGCTGATCTGAAGCGGGTTGGGGTTTTTCGGGTATATTTTGTTGTGTTATTATCCTAATTCTCATGAATATGAATCGTCGCATTCTACTCCTTCTCCCGATTGTTTTCTTTGGACTTTCGCTGCAGGCGCAGTATCTCGAAACCTTTAACGGTCAAAACGGCAAAGGGCTGGTCGATGCCATTTGCCCAACCGGCACGACCAATATCAATAACTGCGGTAGCGCCTGTACGGCCAATAACCTGGACAATACCAGCACCTGCTCTCAGGTACCGGTCGACCTGTCCGGTGTAAGCTGGACATTGGTTGCTCCGGGCGGCTATTTTACCGATCCCAGTGGGTTTGGGTTTGATGATACCAGCCCGGATGATTTTGGCGTTGTCAGCGACCGTATGCAGATCAACGACCCGGATAATGAGATCTGCTGGCTGAGCCCGGTCTTGAATATTTCAGGTGCGGGTGCAGTTTCGGTCTCTATTGGTTCGGTTTCGCAAACCGGGCTGGAATCCGATGATTATATTAATGCTTCTTACCGGTTGAATGGTGGTGCCTGGGTACAGTTTGGTACTGCCAACGGCAATTTTGCAGCCACTTCCTTTAACGCTGCCGGCCTTTCCGGTACCACGTTGCAGATCCGGGTGTGTTCCAAGGTGAATGGCTCTTCTGACTTTATTTACTTTGATAATGTCTCCGTTCCGCAATCCGGCGTGACCGTGGGCTGCCCGGCGCCTGCTGTCGGTACGGTGGTCTCTCCGGCAGGTTCCTGCAACCCCGCAAGCGGAGCCATAACGGTAACCGCTACCGGTGGAACTCCCGGCTACCAGGTTGCCTGGAGCGGGCCCAGCAGCGGCAATCCGGCCGGAGTTGAAATTGCTTCCTCCGGTGGAATGTATACCATTACCGGGCTCACCGCGGGGAACTATACGATCACCGTGACCGATGCTTCCAGTTGCAGTGCAACTGCGACCGCTACCGTTGGAATTGCTCCGGCCATGTCGCTCGGCACACAGGTATTGAATGCCAGCTGTGCCAACGATCAGAACGGCGCTATCGACCTTACCGTAAGCAACGGTTCCGCTCCGTACTCCTACAGCTGGAGTTTCCTGCCGGGCTCTCCTGATCCGGAAGACGTACCGGGGCTGGCTCCCGGCACCTATACTGTGACGGTAACTGACCAGGCGGGTTGTACGGCTACAACCAGTGCCACTGTAGGTTCTGCAACCGCGGGCCTGTACCAGGAAACGTTTTCCATTCCGAACAAAGGCTATCAGCTGAATAACCTGAATAACTTTTTCGGTGTCAACTGGACCATGTCAGCCTGGGGCGGCGGTCGCGATGCTTTTGATTATTTCAATACAACCGGAGCCGGTTTGCTGGAGGGAATTGACCTGGATGAAGAGGTTTGCTGGCTGAGCCCGATACTAGATATCAGCGTTGCCAGTCCTGCTTCCATTACGTCAAAAGTGACCTGGACGAACTTTGACGCTTCTGCCGGCGGCGGAGACCCGGGTGATTACATACACATGCAGTACAGTGTTAATGGAGGGGCCTTTGTCACCTATGCATCGGTAAACTATGGATCCGGCACCAACCAAAGCAATCCGATCCACCCGATAACGCTGTCATACGGCCTGCCATTTGGTGCCTGGGTTTCCGGAAACACCTTGCAGGTGCGCATTTGTTCCAGAACGAACGGCAATGATGAATTGGTCGGTATCGACGAAGTTTCCGTCTTTAATGTTAATGGCCCCGCTAATGTTTCCCTGGCCTGTGTCACACCGGAGGTAACGGTTGCCAGCGTCACGAATACCAAATGTTTCAACGGAAGTGACGGTGCGATCGATATTAACGTGACGGATGGCACACCGCCCTATACGTATAGCTGGAGCAATCTGCCGGGCGCCCCTGATCCGGAGGATCAAACGGGCCTGTCCGCAGGTACATATACGGTAACTGTTACCGATAGCGATGGCGTGACGGCCACCACCTCCGCTACGGTCAGCCAACCACCGATATTATTTGCGTCGACCGTGGTGACCAGCGCCTGCGGCGGCAATGACGGTGCGATCGACCTGTCGGTTTCCGGTGGAACACCCGGTTATACCTACGGCTGGTCGAACGGCCCAACCACGCAAGACCTAAGTGGTCTTTCTGTTGGCTCCTACACGGTGACGGTCACTGACGTCAATGGCTGTGCTTTGACGACGTCGGCTACAGTAACGACCGCAGGCTGTTGTATGGTTACTGCCAATGCCGGGCCGAATAGAACGATTTGCCCGGGTGCGTATACCGTCATCGGCGGTACCCCGACGGGCAGTGGTACCCCCACGTTGTCGTATGCGTGGTCACCGGCCGTGGGACTGAACTCTACTACCCTGGCTAATCCAACTGCTTCTGTAGGGGGGACTCCCCGGACCTATACCGTAACGGTAACCAGTTCTGCCGGCTGTACGGCTACTTCTTCGGTAACAGTAAGCGCCCATCCTTTTGTGAGCGCAGCTGCAGTTCCTACCAGCCCGTTGTGTTATGGTGACCCGGGAAAACTGACCATTAACGTCAGCAGCGGCGCTTTCCCCTATGATCTGAACTGGGGTAGCGGATCCACGGACAATAAGCCCTCCGGCTACATGATCCAGAACCTGCCGGCAGGTGCCTTCTATGTTGTCACCGTTACAGATAATAATGGCTGTACCGATACAGCCGCTGCATATATTTCCCAGCCACCGCTCCT
>SBHD01000065.1 GCA_006226345.1 Bacteroidota bacterium
ATAAAACCACGCTCATCGACAGTGCCCACGCAGAAGGTTGCAAGGTTTTCCTGACAGTATCGAACTTTGGCTCTGCTCCGAACAATGTGTTCCTGACCAACCCCGCGGCGCAAAACACCCTGATCGATAGCCTGGCTGCCATGCTACAGCGCCGTAATGGGGATGGGATCAATATCGATTTCGAAGCCATTGCCGGCAAAAACCGCGCGGCATTCACCCGGTTCCTGATCACGCTGTCAAAACGCCTGAAAGCCGTGAATCCCGATTACGCTATCACTCTCGCCTTGTATAATGTGGACTGGAACCGGGTTTTCCAGATCAAAGAAATCGACCCGCATATCGACTATTACATCCTGATGGGTTATGATTACAAAGGCGGTTTCAGCAAAAGAGCGGGGCCTGTAGCCCCTTTGAAAAACAGCAATACCTGGGGGAATTACAGTCTGGATGCTTCGGTGGATTACTACCTCAACCAGGGGGTCCGTCATGAGAAGTTCATCGTGGCCCTTCCGTTTTACGGGGCGGCCTGGAATACCCATCACAACCAACTGCCGAGCCCGGCCCGGCATTTTCTCGGCCATGCCACTATAGACCATATCCGGCAGAATTATATTGAAGATAAAAAACAAACAACGACGTTCGACACAGCCAGCGCATCCAGCTATTTCGTTTACCGGGATTCGCGCGGCCAGAATGCGCAAATGTGGTTTGACGGAAAAAAGTCTCTGGCACAAAAATTCGATTGGATCAAGGATAAGCAGCTGGGCGGCGTGGGTTTTTGGGCCCTGAGCTTCAGTGCCGCCGATTCGACTATGTGGGCTTTGATCGCGGAGAAGTTTGGAACGCGGGAGGTAGATGATTGATACCTGCCCGCGCAATAAAAAACAGAAGGCCCCGAAACCGGAGCCTTCCGTCAACAACTATTTGGTGTTTTAAGACTTAATGGTTATTTCAGCGCTTAAAAGCCTAAAAAGCCCGATTAACCCGCTAAATTGAATACTTGGGGAGACCCAAGCCGGAAAGTCAGGCCGGATCGCGGGCTATTCCTTATCAGAAGCACTACTTATTTCCCGATTTTCGTCATCTTTTTGGTCCACACTCCAAAAGGAGAAACCAGTTCACAGTACAACACCCCGGAAGCGCGCACATCCCTCAAGTCCAATTGCTCCGTGTTATAGCCGGCGGGGTAATCTCCGTTTACCCGGAGCAATTCACGGCCGCTGTCATCCAGTACCCGCAATTGAGCTGCGCAGGTCTCCGGAAGGAAGAAACGTACGTTAGTGGTATGGACAAACGGATTGGGCCAACTTTCGAACAGTTGCACGGTTTCAGCCGGCGCGCCGGTTGCCGTAACGGCGCTGTAGTGCAACTCCACCGGAGCAGGATCCAGGACACTATTGAAGGCCAGGCCAGGCAGGATAGTCTCCTCCAGATCCAGCACAGCGCTCAGCGGCGCTCCCGATTTCAGGGTTTTGAAACGCAGGCGAAATAGTTCCGAACCACCCGGCAGTTCATAGCCATCCGGATGGTACCAGACCGCCCGGATCGCACCCTGCTGTTGCCCGTAAAGACCGAAGTTGTCGGTATTCAACGGCAGCGCAGTCAACGGCTCTACGGCTTGCAGTTCGAGGTATTCAGGATCGAACTGCAGGGCAAACTGCCAGGCAGCTATATTCTGCACGTAGTCGGCTGAAAAATTTACTTCCAGGTCCTGCCCGGCTTCCAGGTTTTGATCCTGTGCATGCAGCACCAAGGGCACCATGCCCGCTCCGAAGTTGGCCGGATTGGCAAAGGTGGTCACCACATCGCCGATCTTGACGCCGTAGAAATCCTGATCCACCTGGTTGCCGTTCACACCCGTCAGGTCGATCTGCTCGGGGAAACCCCAGGGGGGCAGCGCCAGCGGATAGGCCGTTGGAACGAAGCGCCAGGATTTGTTGAAAATATTCAGCGCATTCGGGCTGCCTACCAGCGCTTGGCGAATTAGCGCGGCGTCAAAAGTGGAGATGCTGTTGCTGCGGTTGACGTCCATAGCGATCTGGACATAGGGGTCGTTGATAGGGTTGAGGCCCACTACGTGCCGCTGGATAGCCAGTGCGTCGCCCACATTCACACCATTGAGCAGGTTGATATGCTTGACGGGCGCCAGGGATACGTCGCCGTTGCCTCCCAGGGTGAAGCTGTAGTTGCCATTGATATCGGTGGCGGCAACGCCGTTCAGGTCGCCGCTGGCGTGCACCATGGCGTCCTTTACACCGCTCATACCATCGCCTTTCCAGATGATCCGGCCAAGGATATCCACCGTGGGCTGGAAATTGCCGCTCAGTATGGCAAAGGGCGAGAGTGCCGTGATGCCCGTTCGACTCTGCGTATAGGGGTCAGCGCCGCCGGCAGCGCCGGCAGCCTGGCTGTCCCAAGTGCCACCCTCAAAATGCGACATATAAGACATCGTGCGGTCAAAGCCCGAGAGTTCTTCACTGCCGTTCCATTGCAGCTGCAGCGACAGGTCGGATCCGCCAGGTACTGTTTCCTCTATAAACCAGGTACGGTCTACTACATTGGTTGTATAGGCCGTACCCGCATAGCCATTGTTCAACACATTGCCTGCAACACGTACGCGGTACAAGTCGCTGACGCCGGCATTGGTCAGGGTGACGGGGTTATAGCTGGTATTGCCTACAGGAAATACCACCGGCGCCCCATCCACGGTGCGTACGAGAAAGCCAGCGCCGGTAGTACGTACATGGCGTGTGGCACCGTAGCCGATAATGTCTGCCACCTGCAGGTTGTAGTCGCCCAGGACGACGTAGTTATCGGCAGCCTGGAAATCGAGGCTGTTACCGTTCGTCATATTGTCGGCGAGCAGGAGGTTGGCGCTGGTCTTATTCAGGCTCAGATTGTAGAAGGCATAGCCGCCGGATGTGACGGTACTATTTTGGTCGCCATCGAAAGTAACGATAGCGGTGCCTGTACTGAAGGTGGCGTCGTTGGTCCAGTTGCCGCCGATGTAGTACTGGCCATCGCCCTGTAGGGTGGCCCCGGAGGTGTTGTCCAGATCGGCGGGGGTACGCAGTGTACCGTCGACGGTGAGCATACCACTGGCAGTATTAACGACGCCGTCGAGGGCCGTTACAACTATGCCGGAAGCGATGTGGACCTTGGCGCCCTGGTTTGTAAACTGTGCCAGGGCAACATGCGCCAGACATACACTAACAACGCAGGTAAGCAGGTATTTTTTCATGATAGAATGATTGTAGATCCTGTGATTAACCTTTTCTCAACCTGGTAAACCGCGTTATTTGCCCGCACTGTCCATGCGTACCTTCAGCGCCGACACCTCCGACTGCAGGCTTTCCAGCATGGTTTTTAACTGGTTGATCTCCGTTGTTTTCTGTTGTAGTTCCTCCATTGTTTTTTGAAGCTCCTGTTGTTTTTTGTTCAGTTCCTGAATGGCAACCAGCGCGACACCTGCGGGGTCGATGGTGGAGATGGACCTTTCGTCCCTGCCCAAACCGAAAGCCGCATAAAAATCCTGTGCCATGGGACCGATATGTTTCACCCCGTCATCCTCGTTGATGTAGTTCCATTGTGTGATCGGGAGCTGCATTATTTTACCGAGCACTTCTGCACTGTTGACAGCAGTAATATTTTCTTTCACGTTGCGGTCGGATGCATTGGTCCAGGTTCCGCCGGAGGATAAATAAGCGCCATTGGCATAAAAGGCCATGGCTTCCCCCACGCCGGCTTCTTTACCGAAGCCCACCCTGGTAATATTTTTCCCGATCATGGCAGTGCCGGCTGTAGTAACATACGTGTCGTAGCCGATGGCGATGCAATTGTGTAAAGTCACAACCGAACTTGCACTGTACCCGATCAG
>SBHD01000346.1 GCA_006226345.1 Bacteroidota bacterium
TGCTATTGTTCCAAAAAGGTGGACCATTGTTTCGTGCTACCGGCCATGCCATAATCCCGCTAAAACATCCGACATTTGCATACGAATCATGCGTGTATCCGGATTTATTGGAAGTTTCGTTTTGTGCTTGTTGGCAGGCGTTGCCTGCGGACAGGGAGTAGGCAGCCTGCCCAAACTTTATCCTTCCAACCTCACGGCCTACGACCTGGAAAATGGCATGCCCATTACCTGCATTTCCGGTGGTCTGATGGACCGGCAGGGCCGCTTTTGGTTCAATGCCTGTTACGAGCAGGCGGAGCACCAGACCATCAATTTTTTCCAGTACGATGGCAGGCGATCGGAGTTGATCTACCTGGACAGCCTGCCGCCGGGCACCGAACAGAGTCAGGCAGCATTGGCCGGCATGACTGAAACAGGCGAATTCTACGGTTTTTTTCGCTTCGTCAGCCCTTACTTTTTCCTGTTCGATCCGGAAACGCGCCAAACGCGCTTTTACCAGCTGGCAAGTGCCGATATAAGAATTATCTGGATGACTTCCTCGGCAGAACATGGCCTGCTCCTGGGAGCCGAAACTCCCGGGAGCATGCAGGTGCATTGTTTTAAAAATGGGAAAACTGAGCTGCTTCTGGATTATCCAAACATTGATATTCCCAGGATAGAGTATACAAACCAACCATATTTCCCTTTATACCAGGTGCTGGCCGGCGATGAATTGTGGTGTTATGCCAAACCAAGCGTTTACTATGTGCAGGAAGAAGTTCGGGAGCAATTCAAACTGTTGTGCTTTAACCTTCGAAACAACAACCTGCGCGTATTTTCCTATGACGATCTCTTTTCCGAAACCAGTTTCCCAAAAGACGCCAGCATCCGCCAATTCATTCTTTGTGCAGATGCCCATGACCGGGTATTGATGCTGGACTCCAAACGGCTGTATGAAATCGACGGCAAAACCGGAAAAGCTGTACTGCGCGCGGTATTCGATCACCAGGCCAGGACCGAGCAAGGTACATACAACTATTATTGGTATAGAGCGCAAAAGGACGCTGCGGGGAACCTGTTGTTTGTACTTCCGGATGAACGGGACTACTTCCGGGGCATATTGCTGGATACCGCCGGCCAGTACTTTGACTACAGTGCTGTCCTGCAACAAACTTCCGGTATGACCCGCTTTGGTCAGATCCATTTTACCAATGTGTGGAGCCACGATTTCAGGCGGAGCATGCTGGCTTTCTCTGCGGGCGGATTGGTAGCAGCGGATATTCAGTTTTACGGTTCCATCTCGTATAGCATAAAGGATGCGCCTACCCGTGCGATTAACGAGTGGCGACCGGATCAATATCTGGTTAGAACAGAGAATTGGGGAAACTCTTTAGTCCTGGCACGTCTGCGTGAAGATCCGGCCGAACAGTCTCCGCCCCCCACTGTATGGGCGGATGACGAGTTTAATTTTGGTACCTTATCGAACCTGGTCAAATCAAGTGATGGTTTCTGGTGGTACGGCGCCCCCAATGTTAAGGGATTGATTCGCATCGACAGCAACAAAGTGCGCACTAATTTCCCGATTGGTGTTCCTTTTGAAAAATTTACCTTTCTGGATACCAAAAACGTTGCACTCGTCAGCGGTAGTCAGGTCTTTTTCTATAATGTGGCGACCGGGAAACGGCGGCTGTGGCAAGAAAACGGAAAACCCCTGACTATTCCGGGCGTGACCAACCAACTGTTCCTGTCGAAGGACAGTACGCTTTGGATAGCCAGTCTGCAGGGGCTTTGGCAGCTGTCACTCAGGTCAGGTAAAAGCCGGAAGGTTGGTAGCCGGGAGGGTTTTCGCGATGAGCGGATCATGTGCATTTCTGAAGACAAGGACGGCCGGCTCTGGCTGGGCACCTACGGCAGCGGATTGCATATTTTTGATCCCCGGTCGGGTACGATACTGATCACTGATAAGGAAAAAGGCCTTTCCAACAATACAGTGATAGGTATACTGGAAGACGCAGATGGCGACTGGTGGTTGTCGACATACCGGGGGCTGAACCTGCTTTCCCCGACCGGCAAGGTAAAAGCACAGTTTTTTGAGCAAGACGGACTTTCCACCAACGAATTTAACCGCTACTCCTGCTTCAAGGATTCAAAAGGGCGGTTGATCTTTGGTTCCATCCACGGTATCAATATCATCGAGCCAGAGGCTTTGAAAGCACAACTGCCACAGGCCGGCGATCTGCATCTTTACCTTGCCTCAGTCAGTTATTACGACGCGCGCCAGGGCGCCAATCAAACCCGACTTCACAACTTTGATCAGATGGGCGTTATAGCGCTGCCGGCAACCCATCGCTACCTCAACCTCAATTTTGCCCTTTCAAGCCTTATCCGTCCGGAGGATCAGACCTTTTTTTATAAGATCGAACGGCCGGATCAAAAGCAGGCCAGTGAGTGGATATATCTGGGCAACAAGCCCCAACTGTCTCTTCCGGACCTTCCACCCGGCAAACACCATATCCTGATCCGCGGTGCCGACTACCGGGGTAACCAGGCAGAGGTGCCGATCATGTTAACTGTGCACGTAGGCCGTTTTTTTTACCAGGAAACCTGGTTTTACCTGCTCTGTTTTCTGCTGGTCTCCACTGCTGCCGGCTACTGGATCTACCGGCAACGCATACTTAGAAAAAACCTGGAAAAAGAGCTCGCTGCACGCACGGAGGAAATCATGGACACCCGCGACCAACTCATCGCCCAGGAGAAACTTGCGTCGCTGGGTCAAATGGTGGCCGGCATTGCGCACGAGATCAAGAACCCGCTCAATTTTGTCAATAACTTTTCGGAGGGTTCCGAGGAATTACTAGCAGAATTAGGGGAGGAGCTGGAACAGTACCGGGAAAGGCCGGATGACGCCACTTTTGACAATATCAAGGCGATCCTGGAGGATCTCCGGTTGAATGCGATCGATATCGTGAATTACGGCACGCAGGCCGACCGGATCGTCAAAAGCATGATGGACCATGCACGTGGCACCTCAGGTCAACGTCTTTCGGTCGATCTCAACAAACTGGTGGAAGACAACCTGAGCCTCGCCTATCATGGCTTCCGGGCCGTACATCCTACCTTTCAGGTACACCTGGAAAAAGAGCTGGCCCCGGATTTGGAGCCATTGGAGGTGTTTCCGCAGGATCTGGGCCGCGTGCTGCTCAATATCCTGAACAACGCTTGTTTTGCCGCCAATGAAAAGCAAAAAAGTGCCGGCGGAGCATATCACCCGGCCATCCGGGTGAGCACCACAGCGGAAGGCGGCGATGTCGTCATCCGTATCCGGGACAACGGGCCCGGTATACCGGCAGAAGTGCGGGATAAGATATTCCAGCCCTTTTTTACCACCAAACCTACCGGCGAAGGCAATACCGGGTTGGGGCTGTCGATCAGCTATGATATCATCACGTTGCAGCACAAAGGGAAGATTTCGGTGGACAGCCAGCCCGGGGAGTTCACGGAATTTGTTATTCGTCTTCCCCGGCTGTAGGCATACCGTCCGGGTCTCGTTCATCGAACAGTTTTGCCCGGAGTAATTGGAAGTCTACCGGCTTGGTGATGTACTCATCGGCACCCAGGCCCAATACCTTCCGGCGTAGGTCGGCATTGTCGTAAGCGGTCAGCATAAAGATCCGGAGTGCGGGATATTCGTCGCGTACGATCTCCAGTAATTCCAGGCCACTCATTTGGGGCATATTGATATCGGAAAGGATGAGCGCCAGGTCGGCGGCGCTTTCCTGCCGGAGGAATTGCAATGCTTCTGCTGCCGAAAAGGCAAAATGCAGTTCGAGGAGGCCATCGCGGCATTCCTTGCGGAGGCGTTGTAAAAAAAGGCGCTGAATTGCCACCTCGTC
>SBHD01000017.1 GCA_006226345.1 Bacteroidota bacterium
ACCTGGACGGGGGCACCACCCTTCCCAGCGGTGATGTCAGCAGCGACGACCCGGCTACTAATAACAACCTGCCCAACGATACTAATGGCACTAAACTGTCCGGTGAAAAGGCCGTAACCGACGGACCGACCAGGAACGACAACACCGACCTGTACACCGGCATCAAACGGGAGCCCCGCACCCGCACTGCAATCGATGAAATAGGCCGGCAGCAACTGGATCCGAAAAAGGCCCCGATCATCGACGACCAGCCTTCGATCGTTTCCCAAAAACATGCCTATGGGGACCAGCGGGAACCCTCCCGGGAATCGGTAAAACCGCTTCCGTTGATCAACCAGAACAAGGCAACTTCCAATGACGAAGCCAGGCAATAACCAACTCCTTTCCCTTGCGGAATAACCCCGAATTAAGAAAAATAACAGCCTTGCCGGCAATGGTCCGGTACGGTTGTTATTTTTTTCAATACATTTGGCTTAAGAGCATGATAACTACCGCCGCAATCCAGTATTAATACGGTAGGATGATGTTTTATCCGCAATACTTTTTCACCAAAATAACTTTCAAATGAAGAACATTCCTGCGCGCGTTTTTCCTGCACTTCTGGTAGTAGCCCTTTCCTGGATCTTTATCCAGCCTCTTCAGGCACAAAGGCCTAAAACCACAAGTACCAAAGCCAGCACTACAACGATCACTGCCGACCCTACACCACCCCCATTCTGTGACGAGATCGTCCCGAAAGTTTCGGAACAACTGCAGCTCGCTGCCGAAAAAAGCTGCGAAACCCAAACCACTTGTGTACTTTGCATAGAGCGCTCGGCAAATGCCCCGGTGTACATGACCATGTATGCCCAGCCTTCCAATCCGAAATGCCGCAAAGTGACGGATATCGCTGTAGCAGCCAAACCGCCACAGCAGACGCTTGATCTGCCGTTCGAGATCTTGCAGTCGATCTGCACCCGCGAAGGCATCAGCCTGATGCTCAGCTTCCCGGATGCCCGCTTCCAGGCCAATAAGTATACCTACAACTGGGAGGTCGACGGCAAACGCGCCGGCTCTGGCACTGATCTGAACTGTATCTGCGGAAAAGAGGCTACAGTGACTATCTATGAAAAAGGCAGCAAGCGTTCGATCACCAAGACCATGAAGCTGGATTCCGGCTGCAATACGTCGAAGAATTAACATCGTTCGGGTATTTCGATAAGTTGGCGGTGAACTGCCGCTATGCCGGTACTTATGGTATTCAGTGACCGGCTCACTTGAAGTGAGCCGGTCATCAGAAAGCACCATTATCGGTTTTTCAGGTAAAACCGTATTTACCGGCATCGCCGCAGTTCGCTGCCCGCTTGTCTCCTTTAAGCCCCTGTGCTTCCCCTGGCCAATTCTCTTACCCCCTCATGCAAACCGGCCTGTTTAACCTAAAAACATGCTCCTATGCGCAATGGCTTACTATTAGTAGTCCTGTGGCAGGCATTTGTTTGCACCACTATCCAGGCCCAGATAGAGGTGGTCCGGTATTTTCACCCGGTATTCTCTCCTACCCACACGGAAAATGCCACCGGTGAACGCGGTGTACTGCGGGCACTGGTGGTCGGTATTGACCGGTACCAGCACGGGAGGTTCGCCACCCGTAATTACGCCCGCCGGGATGCGGAAGCATTCGCCGCTTTTCTAAAGACGCCCGCCGGCGGCAGTATAAACGGGGCCGACCTGGCACTTCGGACCAACGAGCAGGCTACGCTGGCGGAAGTAACGGACGCCCTGAACTGGATGGTCGAAGAAAGTAAACTGGGCGATAAGATCATCATCTTCCTCAGTTTGTATGGCTACATGAATCCAAAGGCTGAAACCCGCCTGATCTTCTACGACTCCCCGGCAGCCCCCATCGATGCCGGATATATGCCGCTGTCCCAATTAACGGAAGCGCTGGGCAAGGCAGCCACCCAAAATAATGCGCGCATTTTTCTGGCAATTGACCTCCAGCCCGGCAAACCAGATACCGAAATGCTGCAGCGCTGGCCTAAAAGTGAGCGGCGCTGGAGCCTGCAAACAGAGAAACTGCTCTTCCCCGGCAAACGTGCAGCAGGTGACACCCTCCTGGCAGCCCCGACCTTCGGGAATACCCTGCTGAAAGGTCTGATGGGACTGGCAGACTATAACCTGGATGAAAAAGTATTTGTCCCGGAATTAAAATCCTATCTGCAGGGAGAAAGTATAGCACCGGCTCCTGGTGCCAACTGCGCTTATCTGGCCATTTCCGACCCGAAAGACTGGCTGTGCTCGCCGGCCAACCGGTCGCGGGAAAAAGTGAGCCGCCAGGTACAATACAGCGGCACCCCGATCCTGCAAATGGAGGTACAGCCACTGGACGATTTCATGGCCAAACTGGACGACCCCTCCATCTTGCGGATGTACGAAGACTTCATCCTGGCAATCCGGTTGGGGCAACTCCTGACGCCTCCGGAGTATTGCGCTTCCACATTACTGGACAGCCTGCTACAAATACCGGACCTGGCACCGGTATACCGGACACTTCAACGCCGTATGGCCGTCGGGTACCAGGATGAAGCGCAGCAGGCGATCAATGCCTATCTGCAGACCAGTGCACACGAACTGTCACGCCGGCGAAAAGACCCCGATCACTACAAACGGTATGCAGAATACATTCGCCGCACACAGGGTATCCTGGGAGAGGCCCATTTTATGGCCAACCTGCTCGAGCTGAAAAGACTGTATTTTGAAGCCCTTGAACTCCGGCTGGAGTTCGACCGGGACAACGACTCCTTACTGCTCCCGCAGGCGCTGGCCAAGCTTCAGCAGGCCATTGAGATCGAACCGGAGGCTGCGTTTGTATATAATGAGATGGGCGTGGTCATGGCGCTCTCCGAAAAATATGATACGGCAATATACTATTTCAATATGGCACTGGAACGGGCGCCGACCTGGGGGATTCCGCTCAGTAATCTTGGTTATACACTCAATGAGAAAGGTGACTCCGTAGCAGCCAAAGAGGCTGCGATCCAGGGGATTAGCCTGAATTCCTGGAATCCAAATTCATACATTGTCCTTGGACTTATATTACTGGACAACGGAGATCTTGAAAATGCCAGCGACATGTTCCGGCGGGCCTTACTGATCGACCCGGAAATACCCGATGCACATTACAACCTGGCCTGTGCAAAAGCGAAGGAAGGTAAAATCGCAGATGCCGTAGAAGCATTGCGACTGGCCATTCGCTATGGTTTCAATAAAACGGAGACCTTTATCCGGGAGGATAAGGACCTGACCACCCTTCATGGCACACCGGCATTCGAATCTCTAATGGAAACAAGTTTTATTAAAAAATAACAATACTGACGGGCACTCGCCCTCCTTCGCCATTCGTTCCGGCATCAGTGCTTCCGTCCCCGCATAAAGAACCACAAACCGGCAAACGCCGCGATCAGGATCACCGGCAGCATCCCGACATTAGAGAGTGTATCCTGTCCGGCAGCCAGGTTGGCCGCGTCCTCGGCCAGGCCGGCAACTTGTGCCGCCTCCAGATTGGCATCAAACCATTTTCCGATCACCGGCTGGAACATCCCGGTGGCCAGCATGCCCACGCCACCGATAACGGAAAGGCCCAGCGCTCCGCTTTTCGGGATGTACTCGGCGACAAAGCCCAGCATCGTCGGCCAGAAATAACACACGCCTACGGCGAATACCGCAGCCGCCCCCCAGGTAGCCCAGCCTTGTGCATGGCTTAACGCAAACAGCCCCAGCGCGGCAAACACCGCCGACCCCAGCAGCATCCCGGTCGGATTGAGCCGGTGCACCACCGGGCCGGCATAGAACCGCCCGAACGCCAT
>SBHD01000278.1 GCA_006226345.1 Bacteroidota bacterium
ACCCGTTCGGCATTCATATCGGTAGCCAGGTCGCAAATAGCCTTCAGGTGGTTGATATGCGAATGGACGCCGCCATCGGAAACGAGCCCCAGCAGATGCACATTGCGACGGGTAGCCATAGCATATTCAAAGGCAGTGGTCAGGGTCCGCAACTCTTTCAATGCGCCTTCCCGGATAGCCTTGTTGATCCGGGCCAGTTCCTGCCAGACCACTCTTCCGGAACCGATATTCAGGTGTCCGACCTCTGAGTTTCCCATCTGCCCTTCCGGCAGGCCGACATCCTCGCCATAGGTGATCAGGGTACTATTCGGGTATTGTTCCATCAGGCTGTCCATAAATGGCGTATTGGCCTGGCGGATCGCATCGGCTTCCGGCTTGGGCCCCAGCCCCCAGCCATCCAGGATAAATAAAAATGCGCGGGAATGTGCGAGCATGAATAAAGATTTAACACCCACCGGGGGTGGAATGATCGTGAAAGCAGGCAAAATTAAAAAACCCGTCTTGCATTACTGCATGACGGGCTCCTAATTACTGCTCTGTGTTATGCTCAAACTACTATGCTTTCGGGTTTTATTTCCGACCGCCTTTCAGCGCAGTCTGCAGTTTTTTTAATTCTGCAGTTTTACCGTCACGGGCCAGCGCGGCCTGCTTAGGCCAGGTACTGGGATCGTGCATCTGGTAACGCGAACCGGCAGCAGTCAGGATGGCCTTGATGGCTTCCGGCTTGGCAGCAGCCAACTGATCAAAGTTGGCAATGCCGCCTTTTTCCAGCAGCTCAGCGATCTTCGGACCAATGCCCTCGATCAGCGTCAGCTTGTCTGTTTTGCCAGTAGCACCTTTGGCCGATTTCGCAACCGGCTTTTTATCGGCTTTCGGTTCTGCAACTTTGGTTGATTTGGAAGCTTTTGCAGCAGCAGGTTTTTCTGTTTTGGCCGCCGCTTTTTTGGAAGGCTTCTTAGCCGCAGTTTTGGTTGGTGTTTCCAGGGTTTGACCGATCTGGTATTGCTCTTCCACTATCCTGCCATCTTTCCACACCCGGCGGATCACCTCGTTATATACGAGTTGTTCGCCCTGTTGGTTGACAAAGTCGAAAACGAATTGGGATTCCGTTACGTCTTTTCCAACCTGACAAGCCAGCCGGTCAATGCGGTTCACGTTGGCAATATTCTGGAAAAACCAGTTCAGTATCTCTAATTTCTGGGCTTTGTTGTGGGTCATGTCCTGAGCGTTGCTCAGTGTGATGCAGTTTTCAGCAGCAAATTTGTCAAATGCGCCAATAACATCACCACTCATCACCTGCGCGTCCAGCGCCTCTACTAATTGTTGTAATTTCATGATCGTTAAAGAGTGGGTTTTTGTTAACGATTTCGTTCTGCAAAGGTAAACGAATTTATCGAAACGAAATTATAATTGGATATACACTTTTTTAAAAGTTCATATAAAATTAAAATTGGCCTAAACCTGAAAACAAAGACCCAAAAACAAAGAATATACCAAAAACATTAACCCAGACCATTTTAATAAAATTTTATTTGGAAGGCCGCGCCTATCTAGTCATTTGTTCCAATATCCGAAGGGGAAAGCGGCGCGCTACAGCGCACGGCACCTCCATTCCAGAGGTTGCTGAATGACGAAAATACATTTCCAATGTGTCGTATAAAAAGCAAAAGCCGCCCCAAATACCGGGACGGCTTTTGACAAACATTTTCAAATAGGAATTACTTTTCTTCTTCTTTCCTGGTGGCGGCCTTTATTATAAAGAAAAGTACCGTACCCACGATTATAAAGTTCACTACTGCGTTAATGAAGTTTCCGATCAGGATGTTTCCGATCATAACACTGGAGAAGTCCGGATTTCCGGTGATCATACCCAGGATTGGCGAGATAATATCATTCACCATTGAATCGATGATCTTCTGGAATGCGCCGCCGATGATCACGGCCACAGCCAGGGCGACAACATCCCCCCGCAGGAGAAAAGCCTTTAGTTCTTGTAGCATAGGTTTTGTTTTAATGAAAAAATAAGCAATGCGTTGGTATTACTCCGTAAATGTAGTTTAATCTATCAATTCCACTGGGGTTTAACAAAAACAAATAAGCCACTGTGCCTCCCGCAACAGTGTTTACACGGAAAAACAAAGCGAAATCAAACTATAATTCGGGAAAACACACCAAACGCAATCAGTCCACCCAAAACAGATCGGCAGCGATCCGGTCGGCCAGCAGCTTGCCGGCACGGGTCAGCGTGTAATGGGTAGCCGTCTCGGATATGCGCCCCTCCCGGATATGCGAGCGGATCTCATCCTCCAGAAATGATGTAAAGGGCTCACCAAAAGCCCGGATTCGTGCCTTTTCACATCCCCAAACCGTACGCAGGCCGGTCATTACAAACTCGTTGTATTGCTGGGCCCGGGTCAGCACCTCCCGTTCGAACGGCACCGTTCCAACTTCCAGGGCGCGAATATACCGGGCATTGTTCGCCACATTCCATTGCCGGCTGACCAGATCAAAGGAGTGGGCCGACGGGCCGACACCCAAGTATGGCTCTCCTTTCCAGTAACTGCTGTTGTGCCGGGCAAAATGACCGGGCAGGGCAAAATTGGATATCTCATAATGTACAAAACCTGCCTCTTCCATCCGGTCCAGTAAGTACAGGAACTGCCGGTTGGCAGTGTCCTCATTTACTTCCGGGGATTTACCCTTTCGTACAAAATGGGCCAGCGCCGTCCCCTCCTCCACCGTCAGGCAATAGCTGGATAGATGCGGTATCCCCAGATCCAGTGCAATTTTCAGGTTTTCCGCCCAGGCTGCATCTGTAGTGGTCGGTGCGCCATAGATCAGGTCGATCGTCAGGTCCTGAAAACCGGCAGCCAGCGCATCTTCCAGGCAACGCCGGGCTTCGGCGGCAGAATGAGCACGGTTCATCCAGCGCAGATCGGTATCCTGAAACGATTGTATACCAATGCTCAACCGGTTTATTGGCGTATGGGTCCTGAGCGCATATAACTTTTCCGGAGTCAGATCATCCGGATTCGCTTCCAGGGTCACCTCCGCATCCGGGTTAACCGGGAACAGGGCGTAGACCTTATCCAGGATCTGTTGCAGTTCAGCCAGGTCCAGCAAAGATGGCGTACCCCCGCCCAAATAAATGGAGCTCAGGGTTTCTCCCCGAAGATAATCCTGCTGCAGATCCAGTTCCTGCAGGATAGCAGCCACCAATGCCGGTTTTTGCCGGAGGGTGGTGGAAAAATGAAAATTGCAGTAATGGCAGGCCTGCTTGCAGAATGGAATATGGAGATAGAGTCCTGGCATAGCAACACTGTCAGTTACCCAACGATATCGGCTGAAACCGACCGGCGCTGTAAAAAGTATTTAAAATCCGGTTCCAGCCGGCTAAAATCTGCTGCGCCGACCGGTTGGTTTCCGTACCAGATGCGTTCAAACAAAAAGGTCAACTGCTGAAAAGCCTGAAAATCCGGATCCGGCCGCATATCCCGAAGGTAATCCCGGTTGGTTTTTTCCTGCGACCACTGAATTGCACCTGCCTGTGACAATCGTTTAATGACCTGTAAAAAATAGATGCGAATGGCCTGCGTATAATCCTCCCGTTCCAACGCTTCCCGGAGAAAACGCTCCAGATCTGTCTCATGCAAATAGGTTTCCAGATTGTCTACCGTGATCTCTGCCCCGTCGCGGGCAATACGCTTGTTCGAGGGCTGCTCCAGCATCCGGTAAATCCCGTAACCTATGGCAGCTATCGCCAGCAGAATAGCCAATACCTGAGCGATATTGCCAAGCCACCCGGTATCGAATGTTGGACTGGGCAGTCCCGCGGACGAATCCGTACCTGTCTCCGGCTCCTCCGTTTCCCGGGGTGCTTCCGGTACGTCCAGGCTGTAATCCAGGTCACCGGAGGCTTCCTCCCACCCGGACTCGGGAACAGGGCGCCGGGTGGTAGCCGCCGAATCTGCCTGTGCTGCCAGTTGAAAAGCCGGCAACCAGCCGGCCCAGACCAGGATCAATATCCGAATAATGGAATACCTCATTCTTTTGCCAATCCCCGAATTTGTGGTTTACTGCCTATCGTTGGAATAGATTCCCGCAAATGCACAGCATCCACGATCTCTACATTGGAAAAATATTGCAACATACTTCCGGCAACCAGTAACAACCAGACAAAATGCACCAGCACACTGACCGCAACTGCTGTGGTATACGTCACAAAATAATCCATGGCCGAAGCATCCGGCGGAACCAGCCAGCTAAAAAACTGCAGGACAATTTGCCAAACACCCGAATCCAGGAATAAAAACACTAAAAACGCAAAATTGATGATCAGAAAACCCAGTATCACGCTCTGCCCCCATCGCATCAGCTGCCAGGCCCGGAACAAACTGCTCCAGGAGGCCCCTTCAAAATAATTTACCACCATCCACATACACAGGAATGGCACAACAGTAATACCTGCCAGCCATAAGGCCAGGCCGGCCTCCATGGTATCCACCAACCAGACGACTCCAGCGATCAGGACCAGGTTCAGTACCAGATGTCCCCCCAGCGGGCGAAATGGCACCCGGCTGCTCCGGAAGTCTTCCGGCATTTCCCTGTACACCATATATAATGCCACCCAGAACACCCCATAAAACAGGGCAACCTGACCCCAGAAAAGGATTGGCGCCTGCCCCCGGTCCAGCATAGCCCACCAGCCCTGAAAAGCGCCGGTCGGGTAGTCCGGAAAATAAAAATCCACACTCCACCCTCCTGTATGCAGGACAGCAGCTGCACCAACAAACAGCCCTGCAGCCACTAGCAGGCTCAGCCACCCGGCCCTCGGATGCCGCCGCAACAGCGTGAACACATCTGAAAAGACCTCTCCGGATGATTTGATTACCGTAAAAGAAAGCACCTGGGCTCGGGTGGGCGGAAGTTGCTTTTCCAGGTTTCGCAGCCGCGATCCGGTGCCCGACCGGTACCAGGGCAGCCAGACGAAGTACCACAGCACAAAACTTAACGAACACAGGATAAACAGCAGCCTGACCACAGCAGGAGTATCGGTATAGCGGGTAAAAAAGCCCTCGAAAAATGCCGCCAGCAAAAACATCGGGATCAGACCGATAAAGATCTTAAGCCCGCGCCGCATGGAGATCTGAAAAGCCTGACGCCGGGTGTATGTCCCCGGGAACAACAGCCCTGAGCCGGCCACCAGCCCGGCGCCACCGGCGATAATGATCGCACTGATCTCCAGGGTACCGTGTATCCAGATTGTCAGAAAGGACTCCCAAAACAGCCCTTTTTGCACAAAAAAATACTGAAAAGCCCCCAACATAATACCGTTGTACACCAACATGAAAATAGTGCCGATGGAGGCCAGCACACCCAAAATAGCCGTACGCAGTGCAACGAACAGGTTGTTGGCGGCAATCCCGACTGACATGCCCAGTGGCTGACTGTCCTTATAAACCGCCATCGGGTCGCCACGCTCGATATTGCGGAGGGTCATCTCTACATAACCATCGCCCAGGATCACCCTGGAAAAATCCACATCGATCATGCTGGATACGACACCGATCAGTGCTGCCAGCATAAAAATACTGAAAGAGAGTATGAGGGCCTGACGGGATTCCCAGATCTGCAGTGGCAGCTCATCTGTCCAGAACAGCCTGAAGCGCCGGGCCGGAAACCGTTTGCCCCTGTAGATATTGTGAAATACTCGCTGGGCCAGGCTGTTGAGGTACATCCGCACCGAGCGGTTGGGGTAATAGGTACGGGCATACGACAGGTCATCTGTGATCTGAATAAACAGATCGTTCAGCTTTTCCGGGTCCCGGCGGTTTTCGCGAAGCATAGCCTCAAACTCTTCCCACTTTTCCCGGTTCTGTTCGATGAATTTTGTTTCCCGCATAGTACGCCGAAATTGTATTTCGACTTCGTCCCGCGGAAATTGCATTTCCGCGGCAAAGTGATCCCAAAAAGCCTGCCTGACCGCACATCAACAACCAGTCCGACAGATTTACAATTTTACAAAAGCACGCACAATATTACCGTCTTTTAGGCACAATCGAAGTACCTACACCTCCAACAACAACTGCCTCATCTGCACAACAGCCGGATTTTTATCCCTGATCTGCTCCGGATGGATACCATCTAAACGCCGGCATATCCCCCGGCAGTTTAACGGCAATTCGGTTCATCTGTTATTTTAACAATTGCAAAACGGCTGTACACCCTCAAAATATGGCCCGGACCTGCGCCCGGCCGACATGCACGATCCGGCTATCACCTGTTTTCCGGCCTTCGTAGTTCAGGCTGAGTTGTACGGCACGCGACAACTGCCGGTCCAGGGTGAGCGTCCAGAGGAAGTTCCGACCGTCCTGCAGACCATCTAGCATTGCATATGCAACAGCAGAGTTGGCCGTGCCCGAATAATCAATCCGGGCATAGGTCAGTTTGGACCGCATGGAGGTAACCGGCCGGAAGCCGCTGCTGTTCGGTTTCCCCGCCGGGTTCCAGGTAACTTCTGCACTCAGGTCCTGCTGCCTAGCGGTTTCTGCCGAGGGCAGGGTATTCCGGCTATCCAGCCAGGTGTAAGCCGCTGTAAGCCGGAAGGTGCGACCGGGAAGCCATGTCAGCTTCGGCAGTATTTTCCAATACCGGATGGTATAATCCCTGGAATTAAACACTTCACTGTCATTTATACGTTTTCCCTGACTCACATCCCCTTCCCCGCTCCAGGCCGTACTAAAGTTTACTCTTCCATGTAAAGTTTGGTCCTGAAGTCGCCTGCTTTCAAATCCTGTGGTCAGTGCAGTCCGGCTACTGTTATCAGAAAATGCCAGGGAGACATCCCACACCGGATCGGCGCGGTTGACATACAGAACGTGCCGGGTTACCGCAGTAACTGCCACAAGAGCCGTATCGACTACTGAAAGATCAAATGGATTCCATGCCGGCTCTCCCCGGGCTGCTGCCAGGACCCGGCGGTTTATTTGCAGGTTGCTTTGCGTAGACAAGCGACCAAGGAACTTTTGCCAGCGTTTCTTTGACTGTGCCCAGATCAACCGGGGAGTCAGCCGCAAACTTTGGTTTAACACCACATTATTGGTCCGTACATAGTCCGGAGTCGTAACGGCAATCCGAACATAACTGGCCTGATCCTGGAAAATAGCGATTTCCATCTCATCCACCTGCAGGATACTATCCTGGTTGCGGTCGATCCAGGCGTATTGCCCTTCCCCCGGGTTAACGCGGATATAACTGAATTCCAGCCGCGGGCTTTGGCCTGCACCCAGTTCATATCCGGTGGTGAATGCCAGCGCATTTTTCCAGGCGCTCAACTGGTAGTCAATACGGCCCAGGTAGGTTTGCCGGGCCTCCTGATCAGTCAACTCCGGGTCCAGGATGCGCAGGTCGCGCCAGGACAGGTTCCAGCGCAATGCCTGAGTATAGCTGCCATCCATACCGGGCTTGGGATTCCAGGAGCCCGTAGCACTCCATTCATCCACAGCGGTATTCTGTTTAAATGCCCTGCCTTGTGGCACAAAATCATTCCGGTGCATCCAACTAAACCCCCATTGCCAGACCCGTTGACTGTCTGGCAGCTTCCAGTAAACCCGGCTGAGGTCATACCAAAAACTTGCCTCCTGGAGCGTATCTGCTTGCATGGCACGTCTTTCATTCCGTTCTCGTTCACCGTAAACGCCCAGTTTGAATAAGGCCTTTTTATTTGAGGTATAAAAGGTTTTCCCCAATTCAACCTTTGGGCGAGAGAACCGGGTACGCTCGACCAGCCCTTTTGAGTTGAGCAAATTTGCTTCCGCCAACAGATCAAAACCGGCATGGGCCAGCCGGAACTGTGCAAAATGCCGGTTCCCGTCATAAGCATCCTGGCGGAAAAAGGCACCAAACTCATACCGGGCCGTCCCCCATTCCTTGCGTACTAACTGAAACCCGCTCCGGACCCAGTGCTCCGTGGCCATGCTGTCGGTTGCCGGGATATTCCAGTCCCGCACAAATTCGGCAGGACGGTAAGGATTGAGTGCCTGGAACTGCCGGCCAGCAAATTCATACTTTCCGTCCAGATGAAGTATCCAACCCTTTGTTGCAGCACCGGAAAGGAGCGACTGGTTGATCCGGAAAAACCCGCCTATTCCCTGGTTGTCCTCATTTCCCAGGGGGGAAAATCGGTTCAGGTCCCGGTTGCTCAGGGCCAGTTCAGCCTGAATTGCCCCCTTTTTTCCAACCTGCAATTCCGTGCCGGCAGCAAAAAGTTGCCGGGATTCCGGTGCGATCAGGCGGATTACCGGTTCGAAGTTGCCACCCGGCTGGCAGGTGACCGGATCCGGCGCCACCCATTCGAACACCCGCCCATTGGCCGCATTTTGGATCTGCCGGTAGTTTCCCTGCCCCATCGGGACTTCAGTAAACCGGGCGGCATAGCGGGCATTTTCTGCATCGGATGTATAAACAAGTATTGTGACCGGAACTCCACAGGCCACCGTGTCCCGGGACTGGTATAAAACCCGTCCGGGATCATACACCTCCCCGGCCGCCAAAGTATCAATACCCGAAGTTACTGCCAGGGACAGATCATCACCGGCCAGGGCCAGCTGCTGACGATCGGCAGGTGACAGCTCCTGGGCGCCACCAGTATTCTTACCGTCCTGCTCGGCATAAGCATTAAAGTAAAAGCGGCTTTTAGGCAGCCGGTATTCGAGGTCTGTCGCTACGGTGGAGCGCAGGTAGGCCTGTACAGCATACTCGAATTCCACGATGATCCGGCTGTCTTTGGAAACCAAACGTTTGGGGGTAAAGGTGACTTCCCCTAAATTATAGTCGATCACATAATCATCATCCAGGCCACGGATCATCAATTGCCCGTCGATATATACTTTTTCCGTTCCGGCAATCACGATAATAAAACGCTCGCCCTCACTACCCTGCAGGCGATACGGACCTTGATTTCCCTCCTGGCCTGCAATTTGCTGCCGGGCAAACTTGCCCCGGGAAACCGCAGCAGCGGTGCGGATACGATACCCGGGAGCAGCCGTATCCGTACCATGGCTGCCCGACACTTCTAACATTCCGCCCTGCAAGCGCTTGAAATAATTGACAAAGTAACTACCGGAGCCGGGACGCGTCAGGTCGAAGTCGCCTGCCGTAAGGCTCGCCTGCTTGCGGCGCAGCTGGACATATACCCGATCAAATTCCCGGAGTTGGCGGGTGGTACCGTCTGGCTGCAGGGGAATGGAATTATCAGAAAGCGCCGCACTCAGTTCTAGGTCATTTCCCAGCCGGCCATTAAGTTGCAGGTTCAGATTGGAGTTAAATGCCAAATTCTGGTTGTTCCCGAAACTCAGCCCGCGGGTGTAGGTACCGCTGGATACCAGCCCGGATGTTTCCCATGGGTTGGAGGCCGGGTTGTATGGTGTATAATCGAATTCTATGGCATCTTCCCCCAGTTTACGCTGTACGACTGAGGAATCCAGCCGGCTGACCGGAGCGGCCAGGTTAACTGGCAAAACGCGATAAGCAACCACCAGCACCGATACCCCGGGGTGGGCCTGTTGGAGAGAATCCGTATCAATACGGATATAATTATTTTCCAGGGTAAAAAAGCCTGCGTCCAGCGGTTCGCCACTCGTCGAATCTGTAAGGTGTAGTATAGGAGGTAAAATGGTCAGGGTATCCAGGAGATGAAGGGACTTCCTCGCATCAATATGCCGAACCCGGATATTGGAAACCGGCTGTTGGGCCTGCATTACGACGCCAAAACAAAGACCAAGAGCAAGGGCTATCCAAAATGCCTGTTGCCGCCGGCCGGGTCGCTGCCCCCGGAACAGTTGAGAAGTGCCGCAGCCGATCAACAAACATTTCATGCCTCGAAACGGACGCCGGACGCGCCCTAAACGTTGCCTGTGCAACCTGAAATTCCGCCAAAAAGCCACCGGAAGACTGGTTCTCCGGCAGTTGTCCCTATTTGTACTGGACAGCATCCAGGTGATCTATTCAAAGATGGGTTGTATGCCGGTCGAATCTATAGGCGGTATGGCGGGTGGCGGAAGCGGGCGGGCCGGGCGGACGCGGTTAAGGGAATCCGTCACTTCCTGCAGTGCCTCATGCAGCAGCAGCGAATCCACGATCTTTTCAGCTTCCGTCAACAATTCTACCCGACATGTCTGCACCTGTTTCTGTTGAAACTCCGCTACACGTTCGGCAACGGCAGCTTCCACCTGCTCCTGCCTGTTCTTACCACAGGACGGAAAAACAAGTATTAACAGTGCGACCAGCCCTCCAGAAAATTTGCGAATACGATCCAAAGTCATTCGATTTTGCCAATGCAAAGGTAGGATATGTAATGGAACCACTTTGTACCCGGTTTTCCGGTAAACCAGCAAATAGATAAAAAAACTTGACGTGTCGTTGAACCTTTTCGCAGTTCTGTTGTTTAAAGAACATTCTTCCCGTTACACGTCAGCCAAAAGGTATCCCGGAGGGCCCCGTCCCGGCAGACGTTCCCCTAAAATAAGGTGTTCCGCTTTTTTCTCTTGAACTGTTTTAACGTCAGTTAAAACAGGAAGCCCAGGCACTTTTTCCGCTGCTTGGCCTTATTTTTTGTCTTTTTCACCACTACCGGATCGCTGGAATAACTTTCCACATTGTATCGGTTATAAGCAATGATCACGTAGGTATAATACGCATCAACAGCGGCAGTGGGATCTTCAAATATCCATTTTTCCGTATAAAAAGGTGTATAGGCCAAAAGGCTGCCTGGTTGTTGAAAATCGCCCACGCTTTTGCCGTCAAACCGGTATATGGCAAAATAATACGGATTTTCATCCTGACTGCCGATATCGCAGGCGTGCCAGGCCAGTTTCACGGAACTGCGGGTACCGCCAACCCGACAGATCTGGGGCGTAGCCGGGGGCACTTCCGACATCCAGCCCATACCGGGCATGCGGGCTTGATTCGGGTATAACACATTGATCATAGAATCCTGCACACCAAGCGGATTGCGCAGCAATGGCCGCGTTGAAAAATAAATACTGCCCTGTACCAACGGATTATTCCGGTTCATGTCAACCTGGCGGTTGATCTCATCGGGCTTGCTCCAGTTCGGATCGTTCGGCCAGTTATTGATCTTGTAGGCGGCATGCCCGGCATACAAGTGTTTTCCGTACGTGTGTTTGCTCCACCAATCGAGCAGGATCGCATAGTCTGCCGGCGGAAAGCCGATGCTCCAGTACAATTGTGGCGCCACATAATCGATCCACCCATTTTTCATCCATTTTACTACATCCGCGTACAGGTCGTCGTAACAGGTTATTCCCGCACGCGTCTGCGATCCGTTCAGGGGGTCCTGATCGGCATTCCGCCAAACCCCGAACGGGCTTACCCCGAAGCGAACGTACGGCTTGATCCCCTTGATCGTTTTGGACACCCCCTCGATCAACAGGTCGACGTTATTCCGGCGCCAGTCTTCGATCGTGGTAAATCCCCGTGGGTCTGCCGCAAAAGAGTGGTAATCCTGCAACGTCTGATTGGGTTCCTTATATGGATAAAAATAGTCGTCAAAATGTATCCCGTCGATATCATACCGCACAACGATATCCTTCACCACACTGATGAGATGCTGGCGGACGAGCGGGCTGGCCGGATTGAAATAATAGCGGTTGCCATATCGAAAAAACCACTCCGCTTTCCGGCTATCCGGCAGCGACCGCAACGGGTGGGTTGGTGCCAGACTGGCCGTATCCAGGTCAAACGTTGCCCGGTATGGGTTCATCCAGGCATGAAACTCCATCCGGCGGCTGTGGGCTGCCCGAATCATATAGGCCAACGGGTCATAGAACGGCTCCGGGGCCTTTCCCTGCTGACCGGTCAGGTATTTACTCCAGGGCACTGCCGCCGAAGGATAGAAAGCATCGCCGGCCGGGCGGATCTGTACGAAGACAGCATTCATGCCCATGGCTTTTAATACATCCAAAATACTGTCAAACTCCATTTGCTGCCGGTCAGAAGACAAGCCGGGTGCGGAGGGCCAGTCGATATTACCCACCGTGGCGACCCAGGCGCCACGCATTTCTGCCATGGGCAGGTCTTGCTGAGCAGAAAGGGAGCCGGCAAATAAAAAAGCCAGTATAAATACAGGAAAGCGGTATAGACGGAATAGTTGGAACATGGTCGTTTGTTTGGTGGTAAAAATACTTAAGTTCTGAAAATCCCGACCTTTTAAGCCAGCAATTACAAAGTAGTGTGGGCGATCCGTAATTTCGCCCCGCAATTCCGGAAGGTCAAATTCCCGGCCAGGCAAAACCAGATAACCAGATTAGCCGCACCGGCAACCTTTCCGTTCTGACCACACGCACAATTCGTACAGACATGAAATTCCCACAACCCATACCGGTAAACGAACTGGCCCAACGCTTCAACGCCCGGCTGATCGGTGACAATACGCTGCACGCCACCGGCATCAACGAGATCCACAAGGTAGAAGCCGGCGACATTGCCTTCTCGGATGCTCCCAAGTACTTCCAGAAAACCCTCGATAGTGCAGCCACCGTCATCCTGTTGAATGCTGAGGCTGATTGTCCGCCTGGCAAGGCCATCCTGATCGTAGACGATCCGTTCACCGTGTATGATACCCTGATCCGGGAACACCGGCCGTTCGAACCGGCAACCACGCCGGTCAGTCACCGCGCACAGATCCATCCGACCGCGGTGATCGAACCGGGCGTGGTGATCGCCGCCAACGTTTCCATCGGGGCGCACAGTTATATCCAGGCCAACACCTACATCGGGGAGTATACGACTATAGGCGACCACGTCTGCATCGGCCCCAACTGTATCATTGGCAGCGATGCCTTTTATTTTAAGAAACATGCCGACGGCCGTTACCAGAAATGGCGCTCCGGCGGGCGGGTGATCATCGAAGATCATGTGGATATCGGCGCCGGTTGTACGATTAACAAGGGCGTCAGCGGCGACACGGTTGTTGGAGAAGGTAGCAAACTGGACTGTCAGATCCACCTGGGACACGGTGTGGTCATCGGGAAACATTGTCTGCTCGCCGCTCAGGTCGGCATTGGGGGCAAAACCATTCTGGAAGACAACGTAGTCCTGTATGGCCAGGTTGGAGTAATACAGGCAGTCCGCATCGGAAAAGGCGCCGTGGTGTTGGCCGGGGCCGGTGTCTCACGGTCGCTGGAAGGCGGAAAAACCTATTTCGGCGGCCCTGCCGATGAAGTGCGCACCAAATACCGGGAAATTGCAGCCGTCAAGCAGTTGCCCGACCTGATCCGTAAACTCTAGGAGTATCCCGGATATGCTATTTTTGTTGCCGACACCATTCTACGCGTCATTTATACCATTAACGACCAGGAAAAACATACCGAACTGATCCGCACCGAAGCCCACCGGCTGGGCTTTGAGTTTGTAGGATTTGCCCGGGCCGAACCCATGGAGGAGGAAGCCCGGCGTCTGGAGGCCTGGCTCCGGCAGGGTGCGCACGGCCAAATGGCTTATATGGAAAACCACTTCGACCTCCGTACCGATCCGACAAAACTGGTACCTGGTGCGAAAAGTGTGATCTGCCTGACCTTCAACTACCACAACCCAGAAAAACAAAAAGACCCCGAGGCGCCCAGGATCAGCCAGTATGCCTACGGACAGGACTACCACTACCTGATCAAGCACCGGCTGAAAAGCCTGCTCTATTTTATGCAGGAAAAGATCGGTGCGGTATCCGGACGCTGTTTTGTAGACAGCGCTCCCGTCCTGGAACGCGACTGGGCCCGTCGTGCCGGGCTGGGCTGGAACGGCCGGAATACGTTGACCATTCATCCGCGACGCGGCTCGTATTTTTTCCTGGCCGAAATAATCTGCGACCTGCCGCTGGCCTACGATGATCCGATCCGTGATCACTGCGGTACCTGCCGCCGGTGCATTGACGCCTGTCCGACCGAGGCGATCAGTCCCGAAGGCTATTTCCTGGATGCCTCCAAATGCATCTCCTACCTCACGATCGAACTGCGGGAGGCAATACCCGCCGGTTTTAAAGGCAAGCTGGACAACTGGATGTTCGGCTGCGATGTCTGCCAGGAGGTTTGCCCCTGGAACCGCTTTGCCCACCGCCACGACGAGCCGGCTTTCGAGCCGCATCCTGACCTGCTGAATATGACCAAACGGGACTGGGTGGAACTGACGGAGGAAGTATTCGGACAGTTGTTCCGGAAGTCGGCGGTTAAGCGGACCCGGTTTAGCGGCCTTCAACGGAACATCAAATTTCTGGAAGAACAGTAAGCAATGGAATTTTTATCGGTCCGCTCTGATTCAGGCTGCCGACCTGTGGTGCCGGAATACCTGCCAGCCTATCCACAATACACTAGCAAACATGGCTAATGCCCCGGCGAACAAACCAGCAATATGCACACCAGGCAGGACCAGTAACAGCTCTGATAATACAAAAGCCGGGACCAGGCCCCACCACGCAGGCGCCATCTGCCGATGTTCCGGCACCCACCCTCGCGTCAGAAAAACAGCCAGCAGGCTGCAGGTCACCACACCGATAAAGACCAGGTGAAAATAGGCGATCAACCAATTCCGGTTGATAAAAACGGCGGTACCGACAGCCGGCCATATGACCAGTAGTTGCAGGCAGAGCTTGGTACATATCGACGCCCCCGCCACCAGCAGTAACCGGTTCCGCCAGAGCAGCCCTGCCGTGTTATTGCCATTGCCCTGTGTAAACCAGCCGATCAGTACGGGAACCAGGGAGAGTTGCAGCAGCCCACCCAGGGCAGCCAAAAGAAAGACCGGCCAGGGCGGCGAGGTCCAAAGGGTACTGACCGCAAAACCCAAAAGTACACCAATGGCAAACAGGTGTAGGGCTCTGACCACCCAATTGCCAGAGAGCGGAAACAGGCGCAAAAAGACGGCGAACAGGGCCAGCACCATCCAGCCGTTATATTGGAAATGCAGGTAATAGTAGACAGCCAGTTGATACCAGTGGGTATCCTGCAGCTGATGCACTATAGTGTAGGCTAATGCAAAAGGCCCAATCGCAGAGAGAAATAAAAAAACAACGGCCCACCGAAATGCATAAGTAGCAGGCCCTGCTTGCGCAGCATCCCGCCAGAGCCGGACAGCCAGCCAGCCGGCCAATACCATATGCAGAGTGGAAAATGTAATCGAAACCGCCTTATACCCTTGTAGTGGAAAACTCAGCGCCATGCCCAGGACACCGACCTGCAACCACAGCCAAAGCCTCGAATAAAGGACCGGTACCCGCTCCGGTAAAAAATACCAAACCAGCACAGCAATCAGGCCATTAAAGGCCCAGCCGAGAAACATCACATGGGAATGCGCATGCGTCAGAAAGCGGTAAGGAAAGCCAACTGGTGGCGAGCCCCAGGCCTGCCAGCGTAACCAAACGCCCATCAGGGCGGCAACGAGCAGCCAGAACAGCGCAGCCTGCGCAAACTGCAGTGCCAGCCGCTCCCGTAAAACCGTGGTTCCGGACATTTATTTCGGCAGGTGGATCTCGTAGGTTTTTCCGGCCTTGTTTGTCAGCTTACTGGACACCAGCCAGGGATTGTACACTTTTAACATCCGGTAGGTGGTCCCGTGTTCTTTGGCAAAATCCCCCCAGTTTTCCACACTGCCACTGACCTGGACGGTGCGGTATGTATTCACCGGATCATAAAGGTGATCTTCCGCAATCTGGTATTCATACACTTCAGGATTAGCCATCACCTCCTTGATCGCCACGATCCGGAAGGGGTACCGCATGGTCTCATCGGCCGCAAGGTTGAGTTCAAAGAAGTTGGCAGCGCGCTGGTTTGCCATTTCCTTGGATATACGGTCCGGGCCACCGTTATAAGCCGCAGCAGCCAGTATCCAGCTGCCCAGGCGCTCGCGTTGTCTGCGCATGTAGGCACAGGCAGCACGGGTGGATTTCTCCAGGTGGTACCGTTCATCTATCTCATTGTTCACCTCCAGACCAAAACCTTCGGCGGTCGCTTTCATAAACTGCCACACGCCTTTGGCACCGGCCGGTGAAATGGCGTTGGACAGTGTGCTTTCTGCAACAGCGAGGTATTTCAGGTCATCCGGCATCCCTTCTTCCTTCAGGATCGGTTCGATCATCGGAAACAAGGCATTTGCCCGTTTAATGGCCAGAATGGTATGGGAATGGTAATAGACATTGCGGAGTAATTCCTGGTCCAGCCGTTGGCGGACATCGAAATTGTCCATCGGCAGCTTTTCCCCGCAGAAGTCAAAATCTTTATCCAGGTTGACCGAACGCACGTTCTGCTCGGGTGAAGTGAATCCGGCGCCATCACCTTTGAAGGAAAGGAAAAAGATGCCGGCCAGCGCCATTGCAAGGACTACATTGATCACCAGGAGCGCCCGGTTTGTTTTGGTCAGTTCCATAGCTGCGTACTTTTCAGTAAGAAGAAGATTATTATTATTAAGTTACTACAAAAATAAAAAAAGCGCCGTGGAATACGGCGCTCTGATATGTTAAAACCCGGATCGCTACTCCTCCGTGGCTTTCTTTTTATACACCGGAACAGTAGAACAGGGCTCGCCAAACATAATGCTCCGCGCAACCGGTTGGAGCAGCCGGGTGATCTCCAGGTATGCGAACGGAGGTACCGGTTTATCCCCACAGCCTTTTATGACCAGGCGTTTGCCGGCATAGTCACTGAGGTCCAGCGTGGCCAGTTTTTTCAGGAAAGCGAATTCCGTGAATTGTTCCGGCCGGCCCTGAAAGACATCCCGGACATGCGGTGCGGCATAGGATGCAACCAGCATATAAGCCCACATGGGTATGATCGCATCGGTGGAGCAAAATACGGCCAGGTTCTTACCATCATACTGGCTCCAGTCGTGATCCTTTAACGCATCGCGAAAATCCTTTTCCTTCAGGATCAGACCGTGAAACAGGTAATCCTTCAGATCAAATGCGACCAGATCGCCTTCCGGATAAAAGGTTTCCAGATCGATCGTTACCAGCCCGCTGTTGGCCACCCGGTTTACCAAAGGTTGCTCCATGTTGTGTCTTTTTTACATAAAAACAGCCAATCAGTCCGATTGTTGTTCCGTGTCTGTTTCTTCGGTCGGGATCTCATCTGCTTCCGGCATGGCGCCTATCATATTTTCTACTTCTTTAAAGTCTTTAGGCTTGGGCAGATCGGTCAATGCCTTGATCCCCAGGTAGTCCATAAACTTCTCGGAAGTGGCATACAGCAACGGGCGGCCCGGGCCTTCACTTCGGCCAGTGATCTCCACCAATTCCTTTTCCAGTAGTTTTTGCAGCGCGTAATCGCAGTTTACGCCGCGTATCGCCTCGAGGTCAGATTTGCTGACCGGTTGCTTGTAGGCGACGATGGCCAGGGTTTCCAGTGCCGCGCGCGTCAGCCGCTTTTTAGTCGTCTGTTTGAGGTGTACAGCCACTGTATTGTGGAAGGCGCCCTTGGTCATAAATTGATATCCCCCGGCTATTTCCAGCAATTCAAAGGCATACTGGTCCTGGCTGTATTGCTGTTTCAGGCCGTCGATAACCTCCAGGATATCGGTTTCGGCAACTTCCACGCCGAACACCTCCGTCAGCACGGCCTGAATATCCGGCAGGGCGATTGCCTGTGGAGATACAAAGATCAGCGCCTCAATGTGTTGTTTCAGGAAATCCATAGCGGCGGCAAAGTAACGAAATTCCCCGCTGTTACGCGACGGCATTTATAGCATAGTCTGCCGGGCCGCAATTGCTAGTATTTGACGGTAATGGACTGGAACAACTCATTGCGGTTGCCACGGACCTCCATCGTTACAACCGGGCTATTGCCCTCCCAGGCAATCCGCAGGACGCCAAAGTTGCGTTTGACGATCATATCCCCTACCCGCATCTTGTTGGACTCGCTCTCGCTGGTGCGCACGTGCGTCATGCCGCTAGAGGTAAAATCGTATAACGGATAAGGTAATCCGATGAGGTCCATTTTCGATACTTCGGCCATGTGCCGGTCACCGGAAAGGATGATCAGATTGGTTGGCTGCGTCTGCGCGATCAGGCGCAGCAGCCGCTTTCGGGCGTTGGGAAAATTCCCCCATTTTTCATGTCCGTGCTCATCAGCCAGCACCTGTATGCTGGAGCAAAGCAGATGAAGCTGGGCCGGGCTGTTGGTCAGTTCACGCTCCAGCCATTTCCACTGTTCCTCCCCCAGAATATCGCCCTCCAGGTTAGGGTAGTACCGCCGGCCTGGATTAGGGTCTTTGATCAGGGTGTCACGGAAATAGCGGGTATCCATAATGATCACCTTGATCAGGTGATCGCCCTTGCCGAACATGTAGGATTGATAAGCCCCTTCCTGCTTCCGTACCGGCATCCGGTAAGGGACATCCAGGAAATCCAGCAGGCACCGCTGGCTCCCCTTTTTATTGGGCAGACCTTTACCGGCATCATTGGCGCCATAATCATGATCGTCGTAGATTCCGGCGATCTGTGTTTTCTCCCGCAACTGTTTGTATGCCGGATGTGTTTTCAGCCGCTTATAATGTTTGGCCAGTGCTTTGGTATTGGTTGTATCGGCATAGATAATATCCCCCAGCCAGATCCACAGATCGGGGTTGTTGGCGGCTACATCGTACCACATCGTTTGCGGCTGGTCTACCTTGTTACACGACCCAAAGGCGATGCACTGCAAATCCTTGGAGGTGTCCATCGGGCGGGGACGGAACAGCTCCAGGTCCACCTCTTTAGGTGTATCCTCATCAGATTGGGCGTTGAGAGCAGGTAAGCACAGGTACCACGGACAAAGGGCAACCAGCAAAAGTTGCCTGGCGACAAGCAGTTTTTTCATTTGAAGCAGATTCCTAATTGTGGTGTAACGGTGAGCCGTTGATTAAAACGATTAAAATACAAAAATCGTACTAAGGAAAAAAGAATAGG
>SBHD01000124.1 GCA_006226345.1 Bacteroidota bacterium
GCTTCCAGGTGCACATTACAGACAGGCACACCTTTCAACCCTGGCGCACCGGTCAGGTTTTACTTCAAATATTGGTACATACGCTCGGTGACCAGTTCTCCTGGCGCCAACCCCCGTTCGAGTATGAAGCGACCCTGATGCCCATTGATATTCTGAACGGGACTGCCCTATTGCGCCAGTGGGTCGAAGCAGACGGTACCCCGGAAGCACTGAACGAGATCGAAATGGCAGGCCGGGAGATATTTTACGAGCAACGAAAACAAGCCTTATTGTACTGACAAACAGCACTTTAACAGATCACAAATTGCACGTCTGACGAAAATCATTGGCCGCTTTCAGAAACCCCTTTAATATTGCCACTATAAAATAGCGATCGCTCTCCTGAGCAATTTAATATCCAACAGTCCTGCAGCAATTTTTTATTATCTGAAAGATGTTGCAGCTCGTTACAGCAAATCAGAAGCACCTCTTTATAGCAAACCAGGGCCCGGCTTTTGGTTTGCCGTGATTTGTTTACGAGCTTTGCACCAAATTTGCACCTTAGTCATTTCATAACTATACCTTACTCACATAATGAAAAAAGTACTTTCGTTTGCCCTGGTCATCGGGATAACCGGGGTAATGCTTTGGTTCGGATCCTGTCGGATGGATAGTGATGCCTACAAAACCAAGGCAAACAACGCAGAATACCTGCACCGGGGCATGCGCCGGATCACCGACATCATGCGGCATGACATTTTCACTCCGCCGCAGGCTTCCCGCATTTATGCCTATTCCTCTGTTGCCGCTTATGAAGCCCTCATCCCGGCATACCCCGAGTACAAATCGTTGGCCGGTCAGTTGAATGAATTCACCGAGTGCCCGAAACCGGAGGCGGACAAAGAGTACTGTTACCCGCTCGCCTCTGTCGCCGCACTGATGAAGGTCGGTAAACATTTGATCTTTTCCGAGTATAACATGGAGGACCTCGAAGAGAAAATCTTTCAGGAGTTTAGGGACATGAACATGCCTGAAGAGGTCTATGACCGTTCGCTGCAATTTGGTTCGGATATCGCAGACCATGTCATTGACTGGTCCAAAACTGACCATTATGCCGAGACCCGCAGTGCGCCGAAATATACGATCGACCTGAGTGATCCTGCCCGCTGGGTACCCACTCCTCCGCAATATATGGATGCAGTTGAGCCACACTGGAAAATCATCCGTCCGTGGGTGCTCGATTCTGCCCGCCAGATCAAACCGGTGCCCCACCTCCCGTACAGCGAGGATAAAAACAGCCCCTTTTGGCAGGCGCTCATGGAAGTATATAACGTAAGTAAAGAGACCGGAGATTTCGAAAAAGAATCCGCCTTGTACTGGGATTGCAACCCGTTTGAGGTGTCGGTTACCGGCCACCTCATGGTGGCATCCAAAAAGATCAGCCCGGGCGGGCACTGGGTAAATATTACAGGCCATGCCTGCCGGAAGGTCGATGCATCCATCATTCAGTCGGCAGAATCATATGTAATGGTCTCGCTTGCCCTTGCAGATGCCTTTATTGCCTGCTGGACTGAAAAATATACCAGCAATCTGGTTCGGCCGGAAACCGTGATCAACCGCAGCTTCGATCCGGACTGGCACCCTTACATCGAAACGCCCCCGTTCCCGGAACATACCAGCGGACATGCCACTATATCAGCAGCAGCAGCCACCATGCTGACCAAGGAGTTCGGTGAACCATTCGAATTTGTCGACAGTACTGAGATGGAGTTCGGCATGGACCCCCGCACATTTAAATCGTTTTACGAAGCGTCCGACCAGGCTGCCATGAGCCGGCTCTGGGGTGGGATCCACTACCGCCACGCCAACGAAGGTGGCCGGATGAACGGCCGGGAGATCGGCAACTATATCTGGGATAAAATTAAACTGAAATAGGCCTACAAAGACACGGATAAACACAGTTATTCCACCACCGTGACATCTCCGTGCAACCATTCCGTCCTGCCGGGTGCCAGTTCTACTTCAATCATGTAGACGTACACACCCGGCAGGACTTTTTTATTCCCGACCAGGCCGTCCCAACCTATGGCCGGGTCATTGGAGTAGAAATCCCGCTGCTCATACAGCTGATCCCCCCAACGATCAAAAATCATCAAACGTTTAACCAACAAGGGCTCAGGAGCAAAAAGTGTAAACCTGGCGTTCCCGGAAATACTACCCGGAGCAATAGCATTTGGCACATAGATCCGTGGATCCACAGGAATGAATAACTCATTCGAGGCCCTGCATCCCGCAACGTCAAGGACTGTCAACTCCACCAGCGTACTCTCCTCCGGATTAAACGTGTACCAAAGGCAATCCGTACAACCCGAACCATTGAGGGGCATCCACTGACTGCTTACCACAGGACGATTCGGGACTCCGGTCAATACCACCTCCTGTCCGGGTTTTAGCGGATCAGGCAGTTTATACGGAATAATGTCTACGTAAAAACTATCCGGTTGTGCCAGAGAAACTGTGTGCGGCCGGTTATAACAACCGGTGGAATCCCGCACTACCAGTTTATAATCCCCGGCGGAAAGTCCGTCCTGATACGGGGCCGTAGTGAAGGTCTTTCCGCCATCAATGGAAAACTGGTAAGGGGCGATCCCCCCATACGGAACACCGAAACTGATGTACCCGTCATAGTATTCAAAGCAGGTAGGATCAAAGGCTTCATATGGAAATGCGGGGGAGTTAAAAACGGCGGTAACGGTATCCGCAGCAAAGTCCGTCCGGCGGCAAACACCCAGGTATCCCGCTGCCACATACTGTCCCGGAGCATAGGCAATGAACATGGTATCAGGACCATACTGCAATACTGAATCCTCATAGATCCACTGTACTCCGTCAAACCGTCCGCTGGCGAACAACGTATCCGGGCAGACACCATCACCAACCAGGGTCAGGTCGATTTCCGGCACTGCTTCTTTGTTAAACCCTGAAAAAAAGGCAGCAAAACTGGCTGGTTCGTTCCGGCCGTACATAGCAACCTGTACAGCCCCATCCGCTTCAATGCTGATCACATCCGGTGTCACAAATTGTGAAAACAGGGTTAGATGCCGGTACGTGACAAAATCCGGATTTCCCGGTACGGTTGCCGGAGTCCCCAAAGAAACCGGCGAACCATCGATCCGGACCGTAACAGTTGAATCCCGCATGGCCACCACCATCAATCCGCCATCAAACTGCATCCCCCCGATACGGTTCGGCTGATAGATATTATCCACCCGGCTGGAGATACCGCAGTTGATCGGAGGAACGAACATCAGGCCTGCCGTGCGCATGGCATCATCCCCGGTAGAAGCCCCCCCGATCTGTTGATATAGAAAAACCGGCTCGGAAGTCCGGATATACATATTGCCTCCGGCAGAATATGCGCTGGTGGGCACAATATAGTACCCGCCAGCCTGCAGTACAACAGATGGGCTGATACTTCCATTCAGGTATACTTCCGTGTTATTTTTATGTGCTATCACAATAGGATGTTCCAGGATCGAAGACCCGTTTCCGGCACACAGGATATATTCCTTGCCCACCTGCTCAAACGGAGCGATTTGATCAATCCCGATGTCATTGGCCCGAAACGCAACCGGAGCGCCGACCCACGAACCACAATTCACAGCTACCGGATGGGTTGCCTTCAGCAATGCCCCCATAAATCCGTTGGGCGGCTGTACCGACTGGCTGGTCGTGATATACTCTGCAAAGACGACCGACTCCCCTTTTTGTAATAACACGGAAGCAGGTCCTGTGGAAGGAACAGGCGCACCACCGATCTGAAAATCAGTTGCCGGATCAAAGTTGGATAAGGTGACCAATGTCGAGTCTTCCGTGGCCAATACACCGACAAAGTTGGAACGCTGGTTTCCGTCGTCAACTTCCTGCAGTACATGCCCGATACGGAATTCCCGGCCAAGGGCGGAACGCCCTTTACAAGTCAGGTCTCCGGCATGGAAATTGGAGCTGGCATGCACCCTGAAATATGCATAAAACCGCTTTGGCCCGTCAATGATCAACCCTTTCCCCTGAACCGGTTGATGAAGATCCAGCACAGGTATCAACACCCGTGTATTGGCGGCTGCACCAAGATCCAATCGGAAGGGTTGCGCATTGCTGATCGTGGCCGTACTCAGTAACTGACCGGCACCATCGCGGATATTCACCTCAAAAGGTTGTGCTTCAGGTGTGGACAAGTAAAGGTATTGCGGTCCCCATTGGGCGCGTGCATGCAAAGGCGGTAGAAAATGGATTGTGTCCAGTTGGGCAAGCGCCTGATAAGGCAGTACAAACAGCACGCCCACCATCCACCTGACAAGTCGGGGCCATTTCATAGACAGAGCGGTTTACGTTTGAAATATTCTGTAAATTACAGTTGGTCCGCACAAAAAAAGAAGCCCGCCCGCCAGTAATTAGCGGTTCGGCTATTTTAATCAATCTATTCACAAAAAACCCACTAGCCCATCTATTCTTTGGCTGCTGGCGCCCGGAGCAGTTAAAAATTTTTACAGAGACGTATCTTTTATTCATTTAAGGTACTACCTTCACAGAGTTCTAATCTATCTAATCACTAAATCCAAATTGTATGAAGCACTTCTTCAGCATGCTCCTGCTGATGCTCATCAGCCTGTCTGTATGGTCACAGGAGCGAACACTTCAGGGCAATGTAACCTCCGAAGAGGATGGCGAGCCCCTAATTGGTGCTACTGTCCGTGTAAAAGGAACGACCACCGGAGCTATTACCGATGCCAATGGCCACTACAGCATCCGGATTACGGATGGCGTTACCTTGTTATTCAACTACGTCGGTTTTGGAGAAAAACAAATTACGGTGCAAGGGCAATCCACGCTGGATGTTGCCCTGTCGCCCGGAAACCGGCTGGATGAGATTGTGGTCACGGCACTCGGTATTTCCCGGGAAAAGAAAGCCCTTGGCTATGCCGTTCAGCAAGTCGGCGGGGAAGAACTCGCCGGAGCCCGGGAACCCAATGTACTCAATGCCCTGCAGGGCAAGGTCGCAGGGGTTTTGATCAACAGCTCCAGTGGTGCTCCCGGCGCCGGCACCAACATCCTGATCCGGGGGATCACCTCACTCGACCCGGGTCGGGAAAACCAACCTCTGTTCGTTATCGACGGTATCCCGATCAGCAATCAGACGATCGCCGGAAATGTACTGCCCAGTTCAGGCTCGAATGCTTACAGCAGTGGCGAACAGGCCAGCTTTTCCAACCGGGCAGTGGATATCAATCCGAATGATATTGAATCCATTAATATCCTCAAAGGCCCCGCCGGCACTGCCCTGTATGGCCTGCGTGCAGCAAACGGCGTTGTTATTATCACTACCAAAAAAGGCAAGGCCGGCAAAGCCCGGGTAAACCTGACCAGCTCTTGGGGCTTTGATGAGGTAGCAAAAGCGCCGGTGTTTCAAACCACCTACCGGGAAGGGCGTTTCGGCCGCCTGCGTTTCAACTCAGACGGCTCTCCGCTGCGTTTCCAGAGCTTCGGACCTAAGGTATATCCCGGACTCACCCCGGTATTCGATCCGATCGACCTGTTCCAGACTGGCAGCCGCTCCGATAACAACCTCAGTTTTTCCGGTGGTAATCAAACGGCCAGGTTTCACTCATCCATCGGCTATAGCAAGCAGGAAGGGGTTATCCCCAACTCCGAATGGGACCGACTCTCCGCCCGTATCAGTGGATCGATCCAGATCTCACCCAAGTTTGAGGTCGGCGCTTCTGTAAACTTCAGCCGCTCCGGAGGCAACCGTCCGCACTCCGGGGACAAGTCGATCATGAGCTCCCTGAGCTACTACACGACCAGTTTCGATATCAATGACTACATCAATCCGGACGGTTCCATGAAAGAGTTTTCAGACGGGATCGTGGACAACCCCCGCTATGTGGCTGAAGTAAGCAGCCTGAAAGACAATGTCAATCGAACCATCGGCAACCTGAATTTTGCATACAAACTGACCGATTGGCTAAAACTGGAATACCGGGTTGGTGGAGACCAGTACAGCGATTTCCGCCGGCGCGTCGTACCACCGGGCCTTGATCTTTCTTCTCAGACCGGTGGCTTTATTATCGAAGAAAACATCGGGTACCGCGAGCTTACCAGCAACCTGTACGCCACCGCTACCAAGAACTGGACGAACGACCTTGGGATGACATTTATGGTCGGGCATAACCTGACCGATATCAACTACGAGCGGTTAAACGCCCGGGGCGAATCGTTTACCCTTCCGGATTTTTATGACCTGAGCAATACAGCCAATTATTTCCTGAGCAAGGCAAATTCACAATACCGGCTGGTTGGCCTTTTCGGCCAGTTGGGCTTCTCCTACCGGAACATGCTGTACCTGGAGATCACCGGCAGAAACGACTGGTCCTCTACCCTTCCGGTGGAAAACCGCTCGTTCTTTTATCCGGCAGTCAACCTGTCGTGGGTATTCTCCGAGATGCTAAGCAACCAGGATATCCTGTCCTATGGCAAGGTCCGGGCGTCCTGGGCACAGGTAGGTAAGGATGCTGACCCATACAATATCGGGATCTTCTACAACCAGACGCCGGGCTTCCCGTTTGGCGGGGTTACCGGCTTTACCCAGAACAGTGTTTCCGGCGATGTTAACCTGAAACCGGAACAGACCTCGTCTATTGAGCTGGGTACGGAGTTACGGTTTTTCCAGAACCGGGTTGGACTCGATTTTGCCTGGTTCAGGTCAAACAGTAAGGACCAGATCCTTTCGGTACCTGTCAGTAATGCTACCGGATTTTCCCGCTTCATTACCAACGCGGGTGAAATTGAAAATACCGGTATCGAATTGTTGTTGAATGTCACTCCGGTACGCCGTTCGAATTTCGAATGGACAGCCGGCATCAACTTCTCCAAATTCTCCGGCGAGGTTATTGCCATCCGCGACGGAATCGAGCAAGTTGAATTTTTCTCCAATGGCTACATTACCAATAAACTGGTGCCAGGTGGCAACGTCGGAGACCTGTACGGATACCGTTTCAATTACAATGATGCCGGGCAACTGATCATCGGCTCCAATGGTTTCCCCACCGTGCGGACCGACACCCTGGTAAAAGTTGGCAACGCGCTGCCGGACTTTACAGCAGGCCTGAATAACACCTTCACCTGGAAAGGGCTCAGCCTCGGATTCCTGCTTGAATGGCGCAGCGGAGGCGATGTGATGGACATGGGTATCCGGAACAGCATCCGGAACGGTGGCATCGAGCAAACCGTGCGCCGCTACGAAGATGTTATTTTCAATGGTGTCACAGCCACTGGTGAACCGAACACGGTTCCGGTGGAGATCAACGGCGAAACCCTGTACCGCAGTTTTGGCCGGTACAACAGTGCCTCGGAAGTGGTCCTCGAGGATGCTTCGTGGTTCAGAATCCGCCGGGTAAGCCTGTCTTATCGTCTGCCGAATGGCATTGGCAACATTATTTCCGGTATGCGGATCACCCTTTCCGGCAATAACCTCCTGATCAATACGCCGTTCCGCGGCTTTGATCCGGAAACCAACTACCTCGGCTCCGGCAGTAACGTATTCGGGTTTACCGGGCTGCAAACGCCAGGCGTACGCTCGTATAACCTGTCGCTTGATGTAAATTTTTAAGCCACCTTTCTAAAATTAGAGACAATGAAATATTTATTCTATAAAACAGGATTGGTTTTACTCCTGGTGGTCTTAGTACAAACCAGTTGCGACAAGTACCTGGATGTCAATACAGATCCGAACCGGGTGACTGCCGTAAGCCTGTCCTCCCTGCTGCCAACCGCTATCGAAGGTCTGAGCACAGCACATTATCAGATCGCCTTTACATCCGGTCAGGCCAGCCATCAAATCGATTCGTACTTCGGCTATTACGAGGAATTCACCATGACGTCAGCATGGACCACGCTGTATCTGCGTTGCATGAACAACCTGACCCAACTGATCGACCAGGCAGAAGAATCTAATGCGCCACACTACGTCGGTGTGGGCAAGGTGCTGATGGCAGCCAGCCTGGGACTGGCGACCGACACCTGGGAAAGCGCCCCTTACTCCGAGGCCCTGCAGGGTTCTGAGAACCTCACCCCTGCCTATGACAGCCAGGAAGCTCTGTATACCCAGATCGACCGTTTGCTGAGCGATGCGATCAACAGCCTGCAAGCACCATCTTCGGTCTTTTCTCCGGGTGATGATGATCTCATCTATGACGGCGACCTGGATAGCTGGTTAAAAGCGGCGAATGCCCTCAAGGCACGGTACAACCTGCATTTAATGAAAAAAGGAGGCAATTATGCCTCGAATGCCCTGACTGCAGCCGGAGCAGGATTTTCCAGTAATGCCGACGACATGCAACTCACCTATAACCCGGTCAACAAAAACCCCTGGCATATTACCCCAGCATTGGCGAACAACACCGGGAACCTGTCGATCACACATGCCGGGTTCTTTATTGACCTGCTGCGCGATAACAATGACCCAAGGCTGCCTGTCCTCGCCGACAAAGGCGGAAATACAGAATATTACGGGCTTACATCCTATGATCCGGATGATGATGCCTCTACTGTTGATTTCACGGAAGACACCTGGCATTCCCGCGAATCAGCGCCGGTGCTGATGTGCACCTACGCCGAGCTAAAATTCATCGAAGCCGAAGCGGCACTGCCCACAGATGCGCCACGCGCTTATTCCGCCTACCTGGCCGGAATCAACGCCAGTATGGAAAAGTTCGGGATCGACGCTATGGCCGCAACAGATTACCTGATGAGCGGCGCCGTAGCCGCCGATGCGAACAGCCTCACACTGGGGCACATTATGCGGGAAAAGTATATTGCCCTCTTCCTCAATCCGGAGGTTTGGGTGGATATGCGCCGGCAAGGGTACAGCACCGGTATTTATACTGGGCTGTTCATTCCGGACCAGAACAATGGCCCTGCCCAACGCGCGCAATACCCGCAGTCTGAATTCAACCGCAACGGCACGGAAGTCAATAAAGTTAAAAAAGGCTTCACGGAAACGATGTGGCGCGATCAGTAGCGGAAAACCCACCTCCGATCATTCAATTAAAAAAGAAGACACATGAATTGGAAATATGTATCAAAAACAGGCCTGCTGGCGCTTCTTCTGGGTCTGGTCCTCTCCGGCTGCTATAAAGAGCCGAACTGGCTGGATGACAATGTTACGACCGGCAAAGGCAACTATCCGGTGATCGCCACCCTGACCCTGGCCAATGGCAATTCCTTTTCCATTGGTGAAACCGCACAACTAGACCTCCGGTACTGGTCACTGGACCCTATCAAGGAGATCCAACTGTATTCAGTAATAGACGGGACTGAAAACCTGGAATCCTCATCGCCGCATGTCGCCAACTTTGCCGAGGACAGCCAGACGGATAAAATGATCCTGGACTACACGGTGCCCTCCGTACCGAATGATATTACCGAGATCACCCTGAAGGTTACTATCGTCAATGAGAACACCCTTACCAGGAGTTCAACTGTCAAGATCAATGTAGTGCCTTAACCTCTTTTTGAGGTCTGGAAACAGTAAGCCCGAAGGCACGTCGTTGACGTCGGCCTTCGGGCTTCTCATTTGTCCGCGACCGATCAGAATAAAAATTTTGCAGATATCCGTCTTTATACCCAACCCTTTTACCAGAGTGTACAGTCTTAGGATTCAGAAACACCCGGGCATATCGTCAACGTTTTAAAAACAGGCACATGAAAATGAAATACGCACTTCTGCTCCTGACCGGCATCGCCGGCATGACCCTGTTCGCAGGCTGCCTGCGCGACAGCTGCGAATCCACTCAGACTTATATCCGTTTTGATCCCGTATACAAGACTCCGGCGGAATGCCGGGCCGGGGTCAAGGCCGAAGCACCCCGGGCCCTGGAACATCCCGGAAAAATGTACCTGATCGGCTCCTACCTGCTGATCAATGAACTCCGGGAAGGTATTCATGTATTTGACAACAGCGATCCGGCGAATCCCGTCCAGGTGGCCTTTTGGAACATCCCGGGGAATATCGATATGGCGGTGCGCAACCATTACCTATATGCCGACCAGTATATTGACCTGTTGAGCATTGACATCAGCGACCTGCAGAATCCGCAGTTGGTCTGCCGGCAGGAAGAAGTATTCGAACTATTTGGTTTTGATCCCGGCCAGGGTTATCTGGTGGATTATGTACAATCCGAGGTGACGGAAACCATATCCTGTGAAGATTCCCGCTGGGGACAAAACTGGTTCTTTGAAGGCGATTTGGTCTTTGTCAATCCTACCGTGGCGCAGTCCGGTGGTCCGTTTGTGCTGAACAACAGTACTTCCACCGGGATCGCCGGATCTTACTCCCGGTTCGGGCAATATGACGACTATTTATACTGTGTGGATAATAGTTGGTTACGGCCGTTTTCAGTACTGGATGCATCCTGTCCACAACCGCTTGACCCTGTTTTAATTGGCTGGAATATTGAAACGATCTTTCCCTGGAAGGACAAATTATTCATTGGCTCGCAGAACGGCGTATTTATTTATGACGTCACCAACCCGGCGCAACCGATTCAGGAAGCCCTCTTTTCACATGCAACGGGTTGCGACCCTGTCGTTTGTGATGACCAGTATGCCTACGTAACCATACACAGCGGCACCACCTGTAATGGCACCTTCAACCAACTGGATATCATTGATATCCGGAACCTTCCTGCTGCTGTATTGACCAAATCCTACAACATGACCAAGCCCAAAGGGCTGTCTGTAATGGGGGACTACCTCTATCTCTGCGACGATGGGCTGAAAATATTTGACAAGTCGGACCCTCTCAACCTGGAAGAACTATCTCACCTCCGCGATCTGGAAACGTATGATGTGATCGCATTGAATGACGCACATATCCTGATCGTGGGTGCGGACGGGTTTTATCAATACGATGTACAGGATCCGGCAGCTCCAAAACAGATCAGTTTTATACCGGTCGCCCGCTAAAGAATAAGCACTATGAAAACAATCGTTCAACTTTTGGGAATGGGAGTGCTCCTGTTGGGGCTACTCCCGCCCATCAGCGGGCAATCGTTTCTGCAAGGATGCCAGGACCGTATCCGGATGCAGGATGGTAGCAAATTAATAGGGCAGATCCGGTATGCCGAGGGAAATGACACCTTGATTTTTACCACCGCTTCCGGTATGGAATTACATATACCGGCCGACCAGGTAGTACGCGTGGTCCAGAAATGCGGGAATGGCAGATCACCGGTCTGGCATACCTTCCGGCAATATAACTTCCGGGAACATGGCTGGTATCACCACACCCGGATCGGTACGTTGATAGGCGAACAATATTATGGCTGGGCAACGGCAGGTCTGCAACTTCAACACAGCACCGGCTGGATGTTCTCCCGCTTTTTAGGACTTGGGCTGGGTAGCGGCCTGGAGTATTTTACGCCGGGAGCCGACGATGTAACAGATTATCCTGTCTTTGGAGAAATGCGGAGCTACCTGTTAGCCAAACATTTTTCGCCCTATATCACACTTGGCGGTGGTTGGGCGTTTGTAAATAAAGAATCCCGGACATCGAAAAGATTTGAAGGTTCTCCTGACGAATCCTGGAGGGGTGGCTGGCTCGCACAGGCCGAGGTCGGGTACCGGTTCGGACAGCATTTCACAATACATGCCGGTATCCGGTTCCAGGAAAAACGGCGAAATTGGCAATCTACATCCTGGTGGGGAGGTAATCCGGCAACAGGCACAGACCGGATTTTACACAAACGATTGAGCCTCGGACTTGGCGTTTTGTTCTGACCTTTGTACCAAAACAAGTAAAAGCGAAAATACTACATGCCACTTTTCGGAAAGAAAAATTACACGGAAGAAGAGCTTGTTGAAGGCTGTGTACGCAATGACCGGCGTGCACAGGAGCTATTCTACCGCACGTTCTTTCCCGAAATGCTACGCATGTGCATGCGGTATACCCGTGACGAGGATACGGCCATAGACATCGTTAATACCGGATTTCTACGGGTATTTAAAAAACTGCACACATTCGCGTTCAAGGGCAGTCTGGAAGGTTGGGTCCGGCGCCTTATCTACCATAGCATGGCAGATCATTTCCGAAGCAATGCCCGGTACCTGCATTTCCTGGTGCTGGAAGAACGGGATGACATGGTACCTGCACAGGGACTGGCACACTTCTATGAGGAAGATATTCTGAAAGAGGTCCGGAAACTCCCCCCCATGGCCCAGCAGGTATTCTGTTTATATGCCATCGAAGGCTATACCCATGCGGAGATTGCCCAAAACCTCAATATCAGTGAAGGAACCTCCAAATGGCACCTGTCAACTGCCAGGCAAAAACTCCGGCAGCAACTCACCGACCTGGGATACATGGAAGGATCCCGGGAACGAATGGCCTGAATACCGGGATGACAAACAAACGAAACATGGACAAGAAGCGATACAAATCAGATAAACAGATCGTTGACCGCGGATGGGCAGCCATGCAGGCAACGCTCGACAAGGAAATGCCGGTCCGGCGCCGGCGCCGGGGCTTCATCTGGTTCTGGATACTCGGCCTTACATTACCCCTGGCCGGATACTGGACCTGGGCTCAATTTCAACCGGCAGAAACTCCTGCCCCGATTGAAAAAAAGGCACCTGCCCAACCCAGGCATCTCCAACAGGCGACTGTACCGCCACACGCTGAAAAGCCTGTTGCGGCTACCTCTGCTACCAGCCCGGCGCCTGTCTCTGCAATTGAACCGCATCACACCTTTGCAAAAGCGAATGGTCATAAAAGCCTGCCTGTAAGGAATAACCCGTCTGTTTCTTTTTCCCAAAAACAGGAACTGCCACCTGCAGGTTCTGCCGTTATAACTACCGGCCAGGTTGAACCGGTGAACGGGATGCAGCCGTTGAATTCCCCACAAATTGCCCCGGAAGAAAAACTGCCATCAAAAGCCAATACACCAACGGGACCATCCACCGTTACCCTGGCAACAGTACCAACGGCCGTCGTACCGGCAGATCCGGTGCTTTCGGATGGTGTAACCGACCCGGCACCAACTATTGCTGCAAACACAACCCCGCTGCCAGCGGATGCTCCGGTTGAACCGGCACCTGAAATAGTACCCGCAGCATGTAAGACAGGTAAATCCTGGACGTTTGGAGGCACAGCAGGGGTATTATCCGGATGGACAAGCGGTTATGCCGGTCTGACAGCGGGCCTGACAACAGAATGGCATGCCGGTAAAAAATGGGGACTGCGTTCGGGTCTCGCTTACCAGTTCAGGCCCCTGCGGCAACAAAGCCGTGCTTTGGTGCAGATCACTACCGGTTCCTACGTTGAAGCTACGGGCGATCTGCTGGCGTTCCCCTCCAATAACGGCACTGGTCAGATCTCACCGGACCAGGTAGCTGCACCGGTATACATTCCGGTAACCAGGTTACACCGGCTGGAAATTCCCCTCCTGGCCTATTGGGAGCCGGCTTCACGGTTGCGGCTCTACATGGGAGGCTCCGTGGGTTCTACGATCTTTGCGAAAAGTGGAAACCGGGGGCTAAAGGACAACACGGTATTGTATATACCAGGGGACAATTCCGCCAATCGCAGCCTCAACCGGGAGGTAACCACACAGCTCCAACGTTGGGAAGCACAGGGAACCCTTGGCTTGGGCTACCGGCTCGGACGGCATGTAAGTCTTGATATGTTTTTCCACTTTCCACTTTCCCTGCAGCTAAACAAAGCAGATGAAGTGGATGCACTGTATTCTGACACGTCACCTGCGGCAGAATACCTGAACGCCAAAGTCATTTCCGGCAACAACAACTCCAGTACGCAAAACTCTATGGTTCAAATTTCGGCCAGTGCATTTTTTTAAGGGGGGCCGGTGCTGCAAAGGTCTGCAGGAACCAATACTTTTGTTCCATGGAGAACAAAAAACCGGTGGAGCAGGAGCCGGTTGAACAGCAGGAAACAGCCGATCAACCCAAGGTTATCGCGCTCCGTGAAGCAGATGTCAGCCAACGGTACGAAGATGTCTTTGAAACGATCGCCCCGGATGAAATCACATCCGTAGGCTGGCAGAATGGCGCCTATGAGTTCGTTTGCCAAAATGGTGTCCGGCTCCGTCTGCAGGTTATTGCATCCGGGATCGTGCGGTTGCGGTACAGCCCGGACGGTATTTTCCAACCGGATCATTCGTATGGTTTACGACCCGACCTCAGTCCTGAAAAAATAACGGCTACTCTGAATGAAAGCGAGCAGGAATATATCCTGTCGTGCGATCCGCTGCAAATTGTAGTTGCTAAATCGGGCGCCCGCGTTCGCTTCTATGACCCGGATGACCGGCTCTTACAGGAGGACGCCGAAGGGTTTTCAGCCCGACGCACCGTCATGGAAGGCTGGACAGAACTAAAGCTGCGTAAAAAATACCAGCGAAAAGAAGTTTTTTATGGCCTGGGCGACAAAGCCTGTGGCCCCAATCTGGCAGGTCGGACCTTTCAAAATTGGTGTGAGGATGCCTTCGGATATGGTCGGGAAACCGACCCGCTTTATAGGGCTGTCCCGTTTTTCTATGGGCTGCACCAAGGACTGGCTTACGGAATTTTTCTGGATAATACGTTCCGCACGCATTTCGATTTCAACAGCTCGGAAAACGATACCGTTTCCTTTTGGGCCGATGGTGGCGAGCTGAACTATTACTTTATCTATGGTCCGGGGCTGACCGATGTATCCCGCGCCTATTCCTGGTTGACCGGAACGGCTGAATTACCGCCACTTTGGGCGCTGGGTTTTCACCAGTGCCGTTGGAGTTATTATCCACACAGCAAGGTGGTGGAGATCGCAGATAAATTCCGCGAACTGGACATTCCCTGCGATGCCATCTACCTCGATATTGACTATATGGATGCCTTTCGGTGTTTTACCTGGAACAAGGAACACTTTCCCGATCCGAAGGGGTTGATAAGCGAACTGTGGCAGAAAGGTTTTCAGACCGTTGTTATGATCAATCCGGGTATTAAGGAAGATCCGGATTACCCGGTTTACCGGGAAGGCGTAGAGAAGAACTTGTTTTTGCGATCATCAAACGGTGATATTGCTAAAGGTCCGGTTTGGCCGGGCTTCTGTGCCTTCCCGGATTTCACGCTTCCCGAAGCCCGGGATTGGTGGGGGCCCCTGTACCGTGGTCTGTACCTGGAAGACGGTGTCAGCGGCTTTTGGAATGACATGAATGAACCGGCAGTGTTACACGTGGCCAATAAAACCTTGCCGGATCATGTACTACATAACTTTGACGGACACATCTCCGGACACCGGAAGGCGCATAATGTGTACGGCATGCAAATGGCTCGTGCTTCCTGGGACGGGCTACGTACCCTGCAGCCAGAAAAACGCCCCTTTTTGCTCACAAGGGCCAGTTACAGCGGCGGGCAGCGGTACGCCGCTGTCTGGACCGGGGACAACCAATCCTCCTGGGAACATCTGGCAATTGCCAATGTACAATGCCAACGGCTCAGCATTTCCGGATTTTCACTTTGTGGTTCGGATATAGGCGGGTTTGCCGGTGCATCAGAAGGGGAGCTGTTTATTCGCTGGTTGCAACTGGGAGTATTCCACCCGCTCATGCGCGTGCACCACATGGGGAACCACGCCGGCGGCGATATAGCCGTTACCGATGATGCACAGCTCACCGACCCCGCTTTGCACACTTCAGACCAGGAACCCTGGTCTTTCGGGGAAAAATGGACCGATTTGGCGAAAAAAGCCATCGAGTTGCGGTATGCCTTGCTACCTTGTTTGTATACGGCCGTATGGCAATATACTCAAACAGGCACTCCGGTACTCCGGCATGCCGGTTTTGCGGACCACGAAGACTCCAAACTCTGGGAGATGGAACGGGATTTCATGTTTGGGGAACACCTGTTTGTGAGCCCGGTCGTTCAACCCAAATTACAACGGCAACTGATCTATTTACCCAAAGGCGACTGGTATTATTTCTGGACTGGCCAGCCGGCCAGTGGCGAATTGTTCGTCAATATTATGCCCGAACAAATACCGTTTTTTGTACGCGCAGGAAGTGTGCTACCGACCTATCCGGTCCGGCAATATACCGGAGAAAGTGCCGTGGATGAATTGACCCTTTATGTGTATTTCAACAACGGAAAAGAAACCAGCACAATGTATGAGGATGAAGGAGAAGGCTACGCTTATCAGGATAACGAGTATTGCCTGCGCAAATGGATAACTGACGGGGACAAGGAATCCTTTACCCTGACCCAGCAAATCACCGGCTCCTGGGAACCTCCATATGAGAAAATAAAGATCTTTCTCGTTGGGTTTCCCACGTATTTGAAAAAATGTGAAGTGGATGACAGCGAAATGCCGATCAAAGAGATCCGGCTGCGCGACCGGGCGCTATACACCATGTCTATTCCGCCTAACTTTAAAACAATAAAATGGCACGCATAAACTGGATTCGGGTAGCCTACCACATTTGCTTTTGGATGGTGTACCTGGTTTTAAACTCCTGGCTTGGCAGTATTTTTAACCAGGTCGAACTGAATAAGGCTTTCCTCGGTGAAGCGGTCGTACTGCCGGTCAAGATCCTGTTGACCTATTTTGTTTTTTATTTCATTATTCCGCTGTATCTCGACCGCGACAAAGTCTGGAAACTGGTCGGGCTTTCCCTGTTGGCTTTTATTGTGGGTACCATATTGTACCGCGTGGTTACGGTATGGATTTTCTTTCCCGTGTTTGAGCCGGAGCGTGTCATTCCGTTCTTTTTCCTGCCCGGTTTGTACCTCACTTCATTTGACCTGTTCATTACCGTAGCAGCCGCCACCACCATCAAAATGATCCGGGTACATTATAAGAGCCTGGAATTTGAACAGGAGTTGCTTCGGGAAAAACTACAATCCGAACTCAACTTCCTGCGCGCACAAACCAACCCGCATTTCCTGTTCAATACACTGAATAACCTGTATGTACTGGCCCGAAAAAAGTCGGACAAGACCGCCGACGCGATCATGATGCTATCCAAGATCATGCGCTTTGTGCTGTACGACTGCCGGTCGCCTTTTATTCCGGTAGAGGATGAGGCGAAGGTGATCAAGGACTATATTGAGCTGGAAAAACTACGCTATAACCAACGGCTGAACGTCGAGTACCAGGAGCAGATCACTCCACCCGGAGGCTCTATTGCGCCACTGCTGTTGCTCCCTTTTGTAGAAAACAGTTTCAAACACGGCGCCGGCAGTACCACCGGAGAGGCCCGGATCTGGATAAATCTCAGTGTAGACCAGAATGTGCTTGATTTCGAAGTACGCAACACCGTGGAAAATTCCGACAGGCAAACCAATCCGGAAGGTATTGGATTAAAAAACGTAAAGCGCCAACTGGACCTGATCTATCACGACAGGTATGAACTGGATATGCGCCGGGAAAACGGCTGTTTTATCGTCCACCTCAACATGCACCTGGAAGCAGATTAGGCGGCTATTTCAGAAAAACCATCTCTCCCTTTTTCTCAAGAGCACATTCATCATCAGCCGGGGGATCATTTAACAGACAGCGTCAGGACAGTATGTTATTTTTGTAAAATTGTATTTCCTGCAACCGTCTCTCCGCCTTATTTTGTGCTAATTCAACCTTTTTTAAAAAAAAATTGTCTTATCAGGCAACCTGAATTGCCTAACTTCTACCAAAAAGAAACCGTACAACCTCATGCAACAACTAACCGACCAGGAAATGGTGAAGGGGGTGCTACAAGGCAATCCGATCCATCAGGCTGCTTTGTACAACCAGTACAGTGTGCCGATGTTCCGGGTGTTGCTGCGTTTTGCCCGAGACCGGGCCGAAGCGGAAGACATGTTGCAGGAGGGCTTTATTCGGGTATACCGTGACATAGCGCAGTTCAGAGGCGAAGGAGCCCTGGGCGGCTGGATCCGGCGCATTATGGTCAATACAGCATTGAGCCAGTTGCGCAAACAGCGTGATTTTATCCGCGATACGGCTGACTTTAGTCCTTTTGAAAACCGGTTTCGCACCGAGGAGGATTTTGCTGCCAATCTCGATGCTGAAACGCTGTTGAAGTACTTGCAGCAATTGCCTCCGGGCTATCGCGCTGTATTTAATTTGTATGCGATCGAAGGATTCAGCCACGAGGAAATTGCCAACCAACTGGGAATTTCGATCGGAACCAGTAAAAGCCAATTGTACAAAGCACGCGAATACCTGAAACGAATATTGGACAAATCCTTTATTACCTGAAAATCGAATCATAACACCGGAAAAACCCGGATTTAAAAATGGACGAACCGCAAGAGTTTAAAAACCTGGACGAATTGTTCCGCAAAACCTTCGATGAGCTGCCGGCAGCACCGGCTGCCACCGGCTGGGACAAGCCATCAGACCGTGTTTGGGAACAGGTCCGGGCAACCATAAAAACACCAAAAAGTGGCTGGAATCCGCAGTCGATCCTCCTGGTAGCCAGCATGGCAGTTGTACTGATGTTGGGGCTCTACTGGGCGATCAGCCAACCAGGGCAAGAAGAATCTCCGGCACCCGCAATACAGCCGGTTACGGAGCAGGCAGAACAACCGGCCACCGCACCGGATGTGGCGACCATAACCACAACCGGCCCATCGCCGGAATCTATAGCAAAATCAAATGGGTTTATAGCAGACGAACAAACAGCCCGCCCGGTCACAGAATCCGCCCAGGCGGAGAGCCTGGTACCGGAAGAACGTGGTCAACGTATTCTGCCGCCCGGAAGTGCCCCGCTGCCCGGTACCGATCCGGCGTCTCCGAACACAACCGTTCGCCGGCAACTGGAAGCCTGGCGAAATGCCGCCTGGACCCAGCCGCTTGCGCC
>SBHD01000020.1 GCA_006226345.1 Bacteroidota bacterium
GCTACCACCGGTATTTTATCCCGAAATGGACAGAGGAGTTGAAGCAACGGGCGCCGGAAGGCGCGGATCTGGAGTCGTGGAGATATTGAATGGGTTGATTTGTTGGTTTGTTGATTTGTTGGTTTGTTGATGTGTTGATTTGTTGATTTGAGGGGGTAGTTGGGAATCTTTGTTTAACCTGAAATATAACGTTCCTATGAAAATCTATTCTTTTGAAAAACTGGAAGTATGGCAACGCGGGCGGGAAATGGTAAAGGCCGTTTATCAACTTTCCGGGGATTTCCCTGCTGAAGAAAAATTTAGTCTGACACAGCAGATCCGCCGGGCGTGTACTTCTGTAACCTGCAACCTTGCAGAGGGGACCGCACGATATTCCGGCAGGGATCAGGCCCGGTTCTCCGAAATTGCATTTGGCAGCCTGATGGAAGTGTTGAACCTGCTTATAACCGCAGTAGACCTGGAATATATTTCAGAGGAAAGACTGTTTCAGCAACGACCGCTTATCGAAGAGATCGGGAATAAGATCAACGCCCTGCGTGAATCGCAACTCAGACGTGGCAAATAACCCTTACCGCCTCAAATCAACCAATCAACCCATCAACAAATCAACGAACCCTCAATTCCCCTCCTGCTCAAAATTCAGCTTGAACCCGATCCGTTGGTTGTCGTCGGGCCGGTCGTCATCGTAGTCTTCCCAGTTGGCGATCTCAGTGATAAAAGATTCAAGGTGACGAATAAAGTAGGGCTCTTTCAGTTCGCCCGGCCGGTAGATCGCCAGGGTCTTTGGTTGTTGAGGTTGTCCGTATTTCTCGATGTAGGGGTAATTGATAAGTACAAGTATCTTGCCGTTGAATAGCTGCTGGTACACCAGCGAACCGTTTTGTTTGATCAGGTCGCGGTGCAGGCCATCGCCGACTGGCTCACCCAGGCCGCTGCGGGCACTGCCCAGGGAAAGCACTACCGCTTCCAGGTTTTTAATATCCGACCGATCCTCCACCGTACATGGAAGGTTGGCAAATGCTGCAGCTTTTTGCAGCAATCCGACAATCTCTTTTTTCAGGCCTTTTTGCCAGACCTTGCGGTATTCTTCTGTGTTTTTCAGGACTTCCTGATATCGCTCGACTTTGCGTTGAAAGTTTTGGTAATCTGTTTCGTTGAAGGTCATGGAAGAAAGTTTTAGTTCGGCCTGTCTGTTTCAAACCCGGGAACAGGTATAAAGGTTTACAAAAAAACCTGTTTCCTCCAATGGCGCATCGTTTCGGCCGGTGCAGGAGAGCGGGATGAAAAAAGCCGCCGTCCGGATCCCGGACGGCGGCTGTATTTTATCCAAACAATTGGTATTCCTTAGCGGATGAACAGCAGTTCGCGGTATTTCACCAGTGGCCAGTACTGGTCATCAACTACGCCTTCGAGGGCATCTACCGCTTCGCGGACGATATCCATCTGTGGTTTGACTTCGTCGCACAGCAAGTGTGCCTCCCGGTGCAGGTCGTCGGTATCGTGCGCTTTGGTGAACGCTACTTCAAGCTTGTCCAGGCTGGATTTTATTGTAGAAACGTGCCCGACGATGCGCTTCAACTTGTCCCGCTGATAATTACTGGAATCATCCATGCCGATATTGTTCAGGGCCGCGATGTTGTCTGCCAGTTCGGTCTGGTAGCGGAGCACGGCTGGCATGATGGAGGAGTTGACCAGTTCGACCAGCGTCTTGGCTTCGATGTCGAGCCGGCTGTTGTATGCTTCCAGTTGTACCCGCAGGAAAGCGTCCAGTTCGGATTTTTTCAGTACACCGGATTTGCCATAAAAGTCCTGGGCATGTTTGGTGTGGAGTACTTCAAGGGCAGCCGGCGTGTTGGTGTGATTGGAGAGGCCACGTTGCGCGGCTTCTTCCCGCCATTCCTCCGAATAGTTGTTGCCTTCAAACAGGATCGGCTTGAGTTTACGGATGTAGTTTTTCAGCACCATCAGGATTGCCTCGCCTTTATCGGTGCCTTTGCCCATCAACTTGTCCACATCTTTTTTGAAGTCGAGCAGCTGAAGACCCATCATCGTGTTCATGACGGTCATCGGACCCGAACAGGACTGCGAGGAACCAACGGCGCGGATCTCAAATTTGTTGCCGGTGAAGGCAAACGGCGAGGTCCGGTTCCGGTCGGTGTTGTCGAGTTCGAGGTTGGGCAGTTTACTGATCAGGTCGATAGCGCGTTGTACGGCGGCATCGTCAGTCTTTTTACCATTGGCGATCTGGCTGAGCAATTTTGTCAGTGCCTGACCAATGAATACCGAAATAATAGCCGGCGGAGCTTCGTTGGCGCCCAGGCGGTGGTCGTTACCGGCGTGGGCGATGCTGGCCCGCAGGATGTCGGCGTGTTTGTACACCGCCATGATCGTATTGACAAAGAAGGTGAGGAAGCGCAGGTTGCGGCTCGGCGTATCACCGGGAGCCAACAGGTTAACACCGGTATTGGCGCCCATGCTCCAGTTATTGTGCTTGCCGGAACCGTTGATGCCGGCAAAGGGCTTCTCATGCAGCAGCACGCGGAGTTTGTGGCGGCGGGCTACACGCTCCATGATATCCATCAGGAGCTGGTTGTGGTCAACCGCTACGTTGATCTCTTCAAATACTGGCGCTACCTCGAACTGGCCGGGTGCCACCTCGTTGTGCCGGGTACGGACCGGGATGCCGAGTTTGTGGCATTCTGTCTCCAGGTCGCGCATGAAGTGGTATACCCGCTCTGGAATGGAGCCGAAGTAGTGATCGTCCAATTGCTGGTTTTTGGTAGCGGCGCGTCCCAGCAGGGTACGTCCGGCCAGCATGAGGTCCGGACGGGCGTTGAACAAGGCTTCATCGATTACAAAGTATTCCTGCTCCCAGCCCAGTGTGGCGGTAACAGCGGTGACTTTCGGGTCAAACAACTGGCAGACCGGTACAGCTGCCTTTTCCAGGAAGTTCTGCGAACGCAGCAACGGCAGTTTAAAGTCCTGTGCCCGGCCATCATATGTAACAAAAATGGTCGGGATACAAAGGGTTTTACCTTCGCCAACCTCCATGATAAAAGCCGGGCTGCTGGGGTCCCAAACAGTGTATCCACGGGCCTCGAACGTGCTGCGCATACCACCCGATGGGAAAGAAGAGCCGTCAGGCTCCTGTTGAACCAGTGCGCTTCCGGAGAACTCTTCAATCACCCGGCCATCATGCGTCATGGTAAAAAAGGAGTCGTGCTTCTCGGCAGTTTTACCGGTCAGCGGCTGGAACCAGTGGGCAAAGTGGGTGCAGTTTTTTTCCTGTGCCCATTCTTTCATGCCGGCCGCGATCACATCAGCGAGCTCGCGGTTGAGCTTCTGGTGGTTTTGTATGGCGGCCTTTACACTGAGGTAAGCCTTTTCCGGCAGGTATTTTTTCATGGACTCATCGCCGAATACATTCTCGCCAAAATAGGAGGCAATGTTTTCCGGGCGACCCTCCAGTTCGGAAGGCAGCGGCTCAAAGCGGTTTTCAATGGTTTGCAGCGCGTTGAAACGAGTGTGGGACATAGAAGTTTCGAATTTTGAATAGTGCGTGGTTGCGTGAAGTATGCGGATGTGGTTGAACTGCGGTAATAAACTGCTGATGTACGCTTGTTCGATGAACGGTTTAGCAGGTACAAACAAGTGTGTTTTTCAGTTTTTTAGGGATAAAGGCCAATTAAAATTAAATTTTGAAGGAGTGAAAGGTGTCTGTTTGGCGGTGTGGCGCCAAAATTTTGGTTTTTTCAGCGAAAATGGGGGTCTGTATCGTTATTAAAAGCGGTTAAGGCGAGTGCTTTTCAAAGGC
>SBHD01000051.1 GCA_006226345.1 Bacteroidota bacterium
GCGCCTCCGCGTCTTTTCGGTGTAAAAATCTATCAATAAAAATTCGAGCCATCCGCGCGCGTACCCGGTGAAAAGGCCGCAGCGGGGTTGGCTGTAGTGTGCAGGATAAAGCCGCCGTCGATATCCGGCGAACGGGTAGCGGATTGGTCGGCGCCGAAATCCAGCCCCATACCATCGGTAGCCGTATCGAAGGTCATAAACACATTACCCTGTGTGTCTTTTATTGTGATCACATCACCGGCATTGGACAGGTTCATGTCGCCGGTGGTGGTCACGCCGACCATGGCGCCACCGAAAACGCCGGTAGGTGTTCCGCCGCCAAACAGTACATAGACGCTCCGGGGTGGGATGATCGTGCCGGCCGGGAACGTATGGCGGGGTGTGCCGGATGCCAGGTTCGTTTCATCAAACAGGGTAAAGCCGCTCAGATCAACCGGCTGGTCGGAATCGTTCACAAACTCAATGAACTCATCTTCCGAGGCACTCCGCGTGCCATCGCCGTTGGCATCGCCGGCGCTGCCACTTGGCGGGTCAAACAGCACTTCGTTGATCAGGAAACCCTTCCCCGGGTCGATATTGCCGCTGAAGTTGGTGCCGTCGGCTTTTTTGCCCGGCGAAAAGGCCAGGGCGGCATTCGCTGTAGTATGGAGGGTGTAATCTCCGTTGATATCCGGCCAGCGGGTCACCGACTGGTCTACGCCGAAATCAATACCCGCCGCATCAACCGCGGAATTGAACTCCAGGAAAATATCGCCCTGCAAGTCCTTGATTATGATCCTGTCCTCGGCATTGGACAGGTTCATATTCCCGGTAGTGGAAACACCGACCTGTGCATTGCCAAAATCACCGGTGGGCGAACCGCCTCCAAACAGCACATATACACCACCAGGCGGGATGATCGTGCCGGCCGGGAATGTATGGCGGGGGTCGTTGGTCGCCAGGTTGGTTTCATCAAATAACGTAAAGCCGCTCAGGTCGACCGGCTGATCCGAATCATTTATAAACTCGATGAATTCGTCCTCTGAAGCACTTCGCGTTCCGTCACCATTGGCATCGCCGGCAATGCCGGAAGGCGGATCAAAAAGTGTTTCGTTGATGATGAATCCCTTGTCCGGGAATCCGTCGCCATTGCTGTCAATATCGTCGTCTACCAGCGAGAGCGTCACCAGCTGCGGCGTGAGTTCTTCGGCATTCACAAGGCTGGCAATGCTCACTTCGATCATTTCCGTGCCTTCAATGGCGCCGTCCTGCACACCGGTCAGCGTGATAGATGCCATGGTCTCGCCGATGGCGATCACCATGCTGGATGCACTGGCCGTATAGTCGACGCCGCTTCCGGAGGCGTTGCCGGCGAAGGCCAGGTTGACGGTTACATCCTTGTCTACTTTTTCACTTAAAGTGGCCGTTACGGTAGCCACACCGCCGTCTTCATCCAGACTGGATACGTCTGCGCTCAGGACCACGTTTGCCGGTACGAAAGGCTGGGTGGTAAAGCTCAGGGTAAATGCCGACCGGAGTTCCTGTCCGCCGGCAGCCAAACTGCCCGGTGCTACGGTTATGGTATAGGTTGTTTCATTATCCAGTGGATCCGTGTTTACCAGCGTGACCGTGGAATTGGTGTTGGAATATGTCAAGTCGAATCCGACCGCACCGGACGGCCCCGCAAAGGAAAGCGCCGATTCAAAACTGGCAGTATTCAGGGTATGGGAAAAGATCAGTTCGATCGTAACGGCTGTTTTGATGCCGTCGACACCGTTATTGACTTTCTCGCCATTGATCTTTTGCGACAGCACCGTCAGGGTGTCGTCGACGATCATATCATCTTTTTTATTACAGGAAATGCCCAGTGCGATCAGGCACAGCAGGGCAAAAAGTTTGGCAGGTTGAAAATGTTTCATGTTGAATTGTTTTGTGAATGAAACAAGCAGGTGGTTTCAAGAGGGTAGTTATTTCGGTGCCTGAACGGTATTGCCCAGGTCAAACATATCTGCACACTGACGTAAAAATACAGCGTCCTCTGGTAGTACGAACAGCAGGTAGGTGTGCTCGCCCTGCAGGTCGGTAGTGCTTAGCCGTTCCGGGATCTTCGATACAACCTTCCCGGTCAGTTTTTTAAAAAATGCCAGGCCGGTCAGGTAGGTACCCTCCGGTGTAGGGTGTTTGTCGTCAAAGAACAGGTCAAGATCGGGCCGGAGCTGCCGGACAGAGGTCCATAAAGGCCCTACTGGAATCACATCGGCCTGCATTTCAGTTGCCAGTTTGGCATACCCTTCCGTCAGTGCACCCTGCATCAACGGGTTGGATGCATAAGCCCAGGTCATGAAATACAGGGGCGCGGCGCCGACCGAGCGGGCCAGTTCGCCGAATTTCTTTCCGTACTCCATAAAGGTTTCCGGCGCATTGATCGGCTGCAAACTGTGGTCTTGCAGTACGACGTAATCCCAGCCGCCGGCTTCGATGAGCGCTTTGGTCTTCAGCCCTTTTGCGCCTTTCCAGTGGTCCTCCAGGCTGGCGCCGCCGGAGGTCGACTGGCGCGTCAGGATCACACTGCCCTGGCTTTTAGCCATCGCCTGCACGACCTGAGGGAGGTTCCAGTAATAGGTGAAACTATTGCCTACAAACAGCACTCGCAGGGTATCTGCCTGCTGCGCCGGCAACCAGGCCGGCAGCAGCAGGATCAGGACTAAAAACTCGAAGCGTGTATTGCGGTGTCGCATGTCGGGTATCGGATCAGTTGTTTACAGGGGTGGGTTCGAAGAAACCGGGGATCGGGCTGGGCGTATTGGCATTCCGGTCGATCTCGGTTTGCGGATACAGGAAGCGCTGCGGCAGCTGCGCACCGATATTCGGCTGGATGGGCACGCGCACAGCCGTTTCGCCTTCGGTACGGCGGGTATCGTTAAAACCCTCGACCTGTCCGAAGAAGGTCACATAGCGCTCTTCCAGGATCTCGCGCAGGAGCGCATCGTTTGTCGACAGGCCGTCCGTATTTTCCATGCCACCGTTGGCAAAATCGGCTGCATCGTAAGCATCGTATTTTACCTGTGCCGGATCAGCATTGGTCAGGTATCCGCCTGCAGCCATGTAGGCCCGGTAGGTGTTCAGGTGGTTGAGGCCGGTATCAAAGCCCTGGCTACGGAAACCCGCTTCTGCCAGGATCAACAGGTTCTCCTCATACGTGACCATGGGTGCCGGAGCTGTTTGAGCGGCAAAGCCGTTGACTGTATTCGGTTGTACGCCCACGCTGTTGGTCAGGAAGTAATAATTATAACGGCCCGTTTCATCCGTTTTGGCATTACCGCGGTATTTGCTGAAATCGGGGCTGGTGGCCATGTCCGGGTTGACCAGGCTGGCCATCAGATCGGAAGTGACCACATCGGCGCCGCGCACTTCCACGGCAAAGAACAGGTAGGTCAGGTTGGACTCCTGGGCGCCGGTCCCGTGTGGTGCATACATGCCATTGTCCTTTGAACTGATGCCTTTGCTGGCAGCATCAAAGGCCTTGTCGTACTCCCGGGTATGCATGTAGAACCGGGCCTTCAGCGTGTAGGCAACCTCGATCCAGGGCGCAGGAGCGCCGTCAAAATAGATCTCGGAGCCTCCGGCCGGCCGGCCGGTACCGGTTTCCAGATTCCGGATGCCTTCGTCCAGCAGGGCTTGTACTTTATTGTATACGTCCCGCTGCGCTTCATAGCGCGGATTTTCAATTTCGATCCGGCCCGCTTCCTCAAACGGAATATCGCCATACAGGGCAGCGGTGGTGCCAATCACCTGGGCCTGCAAGACCTGGGTGATACCCTGGGTAATGCCGCC
>SBHD01000360.1 GCA_006226345.1 Bacteroidota bacterium
CGGTAATACGGGTTGGCATCTCCGGCCAGGTTGATCAGGATGTCACAATCCGTGATCGCGGAATAAAGCGATTCCCACTCGTTGTTGTTGTCTCCTTCCAGGATTGAATAGTTGGCCAGGTCTTCATACTGGGCCTGCGTGCCGGCACACTGTTGGGTCATTACCGTTGCATGCCGGGCAAACTGGCCGGTAAAATGGGAGAATGTAGACACCTCGATCACCGTGGTTAACAGCGCCGGATTGGTTTCCGTCGGTGAATTGGGTGAAATTTCATACCCATCCACAAATTTGGAACAGGAGGTGTTCCAGATCAAAAGCAGGGCTGTCATCAGGCCTGCGCTTATTATCTTTTTCATATCGTGCTATGCATTATTGAGTTAGAAACTAAGGTTCAGGCCTACTATGTAGGACTTGGTGCTCGGCATATTGAAATAGTCGAAACCACCGACGTTAGAACCAGCGCCTGTCAGCGAAGTCTCCGGGTCCACGCCGGTGTAGTCGGTGCTCAGCCAGAGGTTACGGCCGGTGACATAGAGGTTAATCCCTTTCACATATTTGTTGTTCATCAACGGAATATTGTAGCCCAGGGTCAGTTCGCGCAGCCGCACCCAGGAGCCATCCTGGATCACCTGTTCCACAGCAGCAGCACCGCCGTCGCCGATAAAGTTGGAAAAGTAGGAGTTGGCCGAGATCTCAATATCGTTTGGCGTGCCGTCCGAGATCTTGACGCCGTCGATCACATAGGTGCGGTCGCGATCGGCTGAAGCCTGCGTTGCACCAAAGCGGTTCAAACGTGCATAGGTACCGTTCCACAACGAACCACCCTGACGGATATCCAGGAGGCCGTTGATGGTGACACCATATATTTCAAAAATATTGCGGATGCCGGCGATCCAGTCCGGATAAGGATTGCCCACATTGCCACGGGTGGCGGCGCGCAGCGGAAGACCATTGTCCTGGATCAGCAACTGCCCGGCATCGTTCCGTTCCCAACGCGTGGAATAAAATGCACCGTAAGGCTGGCCGACAATGGCAAAGGAGCCAATAGAAGAGAACGCCGTTTCGATGTTGATCTCATCTACACCGTCGGCAAGCTTGGTCACCTTGTTCTTGTTTTTCGACCAGTTGCTCTGGATGTTCCACTTGAAGTTTTTCGTGGATACAGCCTGGATACCGAGTTCGAGTTCGATCCCTTTGTTCTCCATTTCACCAATATTGGTATAGATCTCTTCAAAACCGGTGCTACCGGCAATCGGACGCAATACCAGCAGGTTCGAGCTCTTACTGGAGTAGTAGTTGGCGTCCAGATCGATCCGGTTGCCGAAGAATTTCAGGTTTACACCAAACTCAATGGTCGTGTTGAGCTCAGGCTCCAGATCCGGATTGCCCAGGCGGCTGCTCAGGCTGAACCCGTTTTGCCCGCCATACGGAAAACCAAAACCATCGGTGAAGCCATCCGTAATGAACGGTGCAACAAAGTACGTACGGGTCCGGTATGGGAACGGCTCGATCCCGGCCTGCGCATAGCTGGCGCGTACCTTACCAAACGATAGCACATCGTCAGAGGACAGCATCTCGGAGAATACCCACGACAGGTTTGCCGATGGGTAGAAGAAGCCATTATCGCGTGCGCTGACACCAAAGGTGGAAGCCCAGTCGTTCCGTCCGGTCAATTGCAGGTACAGCTGGTTGGCAAACGAGAACGTCACATCACCAAAAATACCGGCGATCCGCTTTTCGATCAGTTCCTGGCTGTTATAGAGGTCGGAAGCATTGCTGAGATTGTAGAAGCCCGGGATGGCCAGGTTCCGGCCACGGGTGAACAGGTCGTCGTCGCGGCGGGAGTTTAAATTCAGGCCCAGGGTAAAGTCTACCCCAAAGCGACCGCTGAGCTTAGGTTTGGCTGTTGCAAAAATATCGGCGTTTACCTCCAGACGGCGCTTGGTGTTTTCCCATATTTCGCCTACCGGCGCCGGCGGATCCTGTGCCCCGATGGCAAAGATCTGTTTGCGGTCGTCTGTATAGGCGTCTGCACCCAAACGGGCAGTCAGGTTCAGCCAGTCAAACACCGACAACGTGCCGGTCACATTTCCGGTGATCCGGTCTACATCACCCGTCATGGGGTTGTTGTAGGCCGACCACAGCGGGTTGTCATACAGGGAAAAATAGGTCCAGGATTGCCCGTCCCGGGTATCATAACCGTTGGGGCCGGGGCCACCCAGGATGTTAAAGCTAGACGGCATACGTGTCAGGCCAAGCATTACACCTGATAGGTTACTGCCGTTCTGTGCCTTGGTGTCTTTGGTGTTCACGTAGGCAGCCGTGGCCATCAGGCTGAAGTTCTTGAATGCTGAATTGGCGGTCAGGCGGAACGAGTTCCGTTTAAGGTCGGTATTGGGCACAATCCCGGTCTGGTTGACATTGCCATACGACAGGCGGAACGAGGTGTTTTCATTACCCATGGAGACCGACAGGTTATTGGTCCAGGTAACACCGGTTTCAAAATAGGCGTCCAGGTTATCATAAGCCTGTGCAACTTCCGGGATCCCGGCTGTGCCGATACGCGGCCCCCAGCTCAGGGGGATTTCCGGTAAGTAGTCGCCTTCCGCACTGGTCAGCGAGCCGCCGCCGACGCCCTGGCCGTATTCCATCTGTAGTTCGGGCAGTTTGTTGACCTGGTCGAAGGCAACACTGGAACTGACGTTGACCGACAGCCCCTGGGCGCCCCGTTTGGTCGTGATCAACAGTACACCATTGGCGGCGCGTGTGCCGTACAGGGCAGCAGCAGCCGGGCCTTTCAGGATATTAATGGTTTCTACATCTGCCGGGTTGATATCGAGTGCCCGGTTACTGTTGTTTACGCCGTTGAGATTAGCATTGAACGGGTAGTCCGCTGCTTCCGCTCCAAGCGTTTGGTTGTCATAGGGTACGCCGTCGATCACGATCAGCGGCTGATTTTCGCCGGTAAAGGTGGCGTTCCCGCGGATCAGGATCTTGGAAGAGGCGCCCGGTGTGCCACCGCTACCGATGATCTGTACACCGGAGGACTTGGCGGCCAGGCCCTGGATCACGTTTACCTCGCCGGAGCGGGTTACGTCATCCCCCTGTACACTGGTGACGCCATAGCCCAGTGATTTTTCTTCTCTGGAAATACCGAGTGCTGTTACGACGGCTTCCCGGAGCACAGCGCCTGATTCCAGCACTACGTCCAATACATTGGATGGTCCGAGCTGAACCTCCTGGGTGGTAAAGCCGGTGTAGGTAAAGGTCAGCGTATTGGAGCCGGCCGGAACGGCGACGGTAAACCTCCCGGATTCATCTGTAATGGCTCCGTTGGAAGTCCCTTTTACCCGGACGGAAGCACCGATCAGTGCTTCGCCGTCATCGCCCTTCACGGTGCCGACCACCGTACGCTGAGCAAGCGCGAACCCCGCTACTGCAAGCAGCAGGGTTAAGGTTGTTAGTAATCGCTTCATACCATTAATTGGTTTAGTTATCAATTAAATGTGTTAAAAAACTCAAGCCGGGTGCATGCAGTGCGATGCACGAGCCATCGGAGCGAAAACAACCTTTGATAACTGAAAAACATCCTGGCTGTGTCACCCGCGATGGATGACTCCCAGAAGTTTGAATTGGTGAAAAAGCGATTATGGTCAGAGCAGCCAACAGTGCAGGCGCACTGCGAACGGCGCAATAAAGACAGGCTCAAACGACGCACAAGGCATCATTTACCACTGCAAGCCTGTCTGACTTCAAAAGTTTGACTTGGTAGAAAACTTCTGATTATAAGGAAAGAAATGTGGTCAA
>SBHD01000405.1 GCA_006226345.1 Bacteroidota bacterium
TATTGTTTTTCAGTCTTGGTAAAAGGCTGATTTTTCCGGCCAAGGGCAGTGAAAAACAGTACTTTTGTTAACCGGTTTCGGTGAACCAGACCAACTGATTTGAACATTCTTAATCCAAATGCATTGCAACTATGACACATCCCTTATCACCGACCACTAACCCGACAGCCACTATGCCTATTGACATCGCTGCACATATTGAGAAATTACTTTTTCTGCACGATACGCTGACCATACCCGGCTTTGGAGGTTTTACTGCCACCCGGGTGCCTGCAGCTGTCGATTACGCCGGAGGAGCGGTCACTCCTCCATCCAAGACGCTGAGTTTCAGCGAAAACCTGAGTGTCGACGATGGGATCCTGGTGGATGAATTGGTCAAAATTCACGGTATTTCGCTGGAAGAGGCCCGCAACGAGATCGAACATTTCGTAGAGAAAGTCCAGGCCCAGCTTAACCAGCGCGAGATCGTCACACTACCCGGTGTAGGGCGTTTGTACAAAAACTATGTGCAAAAGATCCAGTTCCTCCCTGACGCCACCAATTTCCATGCCGGCTCCTATGGCCTGCCACCCTTACAGTTTTCCCCCATAGCCCGCTCCAGAGAGGTTGCTGCTGATAAAACGACAACAACAGCACCTGCGGAAACGACCACCGGCCAGCAGGTGGCAACGGATTCGGAAGGCCAAAAACCCGAACCCGCAAAAAAAACAATGCCTGCAGTGCCGCCTTTGCCGCCGCCGCCCAACTTTGTCAGCGAGCCCTACTCTGCTCCCCGCTCCTCTGCAGCGCGCTTTGGTACCGGTATCGGCATCGGCCTGATCATCTGTACCATTTCGTTCGGGATCTGGTGGTGGCTTAATAAAAGTGATCCGAACCCCGAACAGCTGGCCGGCAATCAGCCCGTGACCACTGAACTACAGTCTCCGGCTACCACTCCTGTTCCAGGTGTATCGGAAATTGCCAGGCTTGCGGAAAAAGACCAGCAACAAACCTCCTCCGACCCCGCAGCAGCGCCCGAACAGGAGGATATCGATTTGAATGATGAAGTGGAAGAAGCCGCCGCAAGAAAAGTGGAGGTCCTGCAGCGGCAGAACGAAGCGCCGCCCGCGACAACCACCTCCCCGCAGGCCCCTGCCCGCCAGTGCATCCTGATCATTGCCACCCTGCAGGACCGAAACAATGCCGACCGGCTGATTGCCAAACTGAAGGGCGCTGGCTTTGATGTGTATTACCGGCAACAGCGCGGACACCAGGTCGGTGTACAGTTTATGTATTCCGATCCGCAGGAGATAGAGCAAAAAAGGTCCGAATTAGTGACGCTTACAGGAGAAAAGAACATTTTTCTGAAGCAGAAGTAGATACATCCGGGATTATCCCACCGAACTTTAGGGTTTGAAGTTTGCCGTTACCTGAAAATACGTCGAACTTCGAACCCTAAATTTTTTTAGCATGTTACGTATTGACCATATCGGCATTGCGGTCCGGAACATGTCCGACAGCAATGAACTCTTTCGCAAACTACTCGGCGAAGCGCACTATAAGATAGAAACGGTGGAAACCGAAAAAGTCGCAACTTCCTTTTTCCACATCGGCGAAAGCAAGATCGAACTCCTGGAAGCAACTGATCCGGAAAGCCCGATAGCCCGCTTTATAGAAAAACGTGGAGAAGGGATCCACCATATCGCCTTCGAAGTAGCCGATATCCGTGCTGAAATTGATCGGTTAGAGCAGGAAGGTTTTATCCCGCTGAACCGGGAACCCAAACGTGGCGCCGATAACAAACTGGTGGCGTTTCTGCACCCGAAATCCAGCAACGGTGTTTTGGTGGAACTCTGCCAGTCCGTATGATCCTGTAGTGGATCAAACCTGCAATGTTATCAATTTTCACCGCCAAGGCGCAGTGACGCGGCGGATTTCCCGGCAGGCTCTTATTTTTACTAAACACCCGGACAGCAAGATCTGAGAAGATCACTTGAACCTAATAACGGCACCCGGAAATGACCCAGCCCACTTCCAGAACACAGTATAACGAAGCCTTCCGGCGGCTGCTCGACACCTTGAACCCTGCCCAGCTGCAGGCTGTCGGGCATATCGAGGGGCCTGTACTGGTTTTGGCAGGCCCGGGCACAGGCAAAACCCACGTACTCACGGCACGGATTGGTAAAATACTGCTGGAAACAGACACCCGGCCACAGAATATTCTGTGCCTGACGTTCACCGATGCCGGGGTCTCCGCCATGCGGGAACGGCTCCTGGAAATGATCGGTCCGGATGCATACCGGGTACCAATTCATACCTTCCACAGCTTTTGCAACCGGGTGATCCAGGAGAACATGGAATACTTCGGCAAAGGCCGGCTGGAGCCGGTTACGGAGCTGGAACAAATCGACCTGGTGCGACAACTGCTCGCAAAACTCGCCCCCGAACACCCGCTTCGGGCCGGAAAAAAGGATGCATTCCAGTTCGAGCATCACCTGCGTGACCTGTTTACCATCATGAAAAAGGAGGGCTGGACGCCCGGGTTGGTGCTCCGTAGTGTCAATGCCTTCCTGGAAGAACTGCCGAACGACCCGAAATTTATCTACCAGCGTAATACCCGCGATGCTCGTAAAGGAGAACCCAAACAGGCCCAGATCGACGCTATGCACGAACGCATGGAACGGCTCAAAGCCGCAGCCGACCTGTATCCCAAGTACCAGCGGGCTCTGGAACGCGCCGGCAGGTATGAATATGAGGATATGATCCTGTGGGTACTAAACGCCTTTAAGAAACATGAAGCCCTGCTCCGTCAATACCAGGAACGGTACCTGTATATCCAGGTCGATGAATTTCAGGATACTAATGGCGCCCAGTACCAACTGTTTCGATTGTTGCTCCGGTATTGGAAAGTCCCTAACGCATTTATCGTAGGTGACGACGACCAAAGTATATTCGAATTCCAGGGCGCCCGGCTGGACAACCTGCGGCATTTTTACCAACAATATCAGACCGATCTCGAATTGATCGTGCTGGAAGACAACTACCGGTCCGGACAACCGATACTCGATACTGCCGGCCAAGTGATCGCGCAGAACCAGATCCGGGCTGTCAGTCAGCTGGATGCGCCGGTCCAAAAACAACTTCGGGCAAAACAGCCGTACCAGGAAACGCCGCAGGTATTGGCTTTTGAAACGCGCTTGCATGAATTAACCGGCCTGACCCGTCAGATCCAGACATTGATCAACCAGGGAGTTCACCCGGGAGAGATCGCTGTGATCTATGCCCGGCACAAACAAGCCGCACGTTTGATGACCCTCCTGGGTAAAAACGGTGTCCCCTACCAGGCCAAACGCCCGGTAAATATTCTGGACCTCCCGGTGATCCAGCAGGTACGGGAATTACTCTGTTACCTGGATGAAGAAGCCCGCCAGCCCTATTCCGGGGAACACCGCTTGTTCCGCCTTCTGCATGCCGATTTCTTCGGCCTGGATCCCGGCGACCTGGCCCGGTTGGCAGTCGCGGCCCGGCTTCCGGAACTGGATAAACCAGCTGACCTCAGGCTGCTGTACGACACACCCGATGCCCGGCACAAACAAGCACCGGGCTTCTGGCGACAGGTATTAACCTCGGAAGGTTTTTTGGACCAACTGCCCCTGAAAGCCCCGGCGGCATTTGCCCCCATTTCAAAAAATCTGGACAAGTGGATTGGTGCAGTGTACAACTTGCCTCTGCCCCAACTACTGGAATGCTTACATACCCAAACAGGATTGCTGCGTTGGGCGCTGGACCAACCGGACAAATTTTCTGTTCTCCAGATACTCCAGACGTTCTTTGATTTTGTAGAACGGGAGGTCGAACGCTACCCCAGGTTATACGCACCCCAGCCCGGCAGTCCCGAAACCGGGTTGAGCCGGCTGATCCAATTGCTGCAGAGCATGGATGACAACCGGTTATCCCTTCCCCTGCAACAACATATCCAGACCGGGCCAGGTGTGCAGCTGCTGACCGCACATGCTGCCAAGGGGCTGGAGTTCAGCCATGTTTTTTTACTAGATTGCATAGAGGATTACTGGGATAAAAGCGCCGGCGGAGGACGGAGCCGGTTCGTGCTTCCCCCTACTCTGGTGCCCGCGGCAGAAGAGGACCTGCTGGAGGCGCGCCGCCGGCTTTTTTATGTAGCCATGACCCGCGCCCGCCGGCAGTTACACCTTTCATTCGCTCAAACGGGTGAAAATGGCAAAGCGTTGATCCAGTCGAGGTTTGTGGAGGAAACCGGTCTGGTACCTGAACAACAGCAAGTACCCCGGGAACTCCTCCTGGAAACCCAGGCCCAACTTTTACTGGAGGCCGATCCACCTGCTGTGTATTTGCCCGAACCTGTTGCGTTTGAAGAACTATTGCACAATTTTGCCCTGAGTGTCACCGCACTGAACCGATACCTGCGCTGTCCTTTAGCATTTTACTATGAAGATTTCTTAAAGATCCCCGGCACCATGAGCGAGGCAGCAGCATATGGCATTGTCATGCATGCTGCTCTGCAACAATTCGTACTGAAGATGAAGGCTGCCCCGGACCGGCAATTTCCATCTGCAGAGGCATTGATCCGGCTGTTCGACACCGAAATGAACCGACAGCGCGGGCATTTTTCAAAAAATAACTTTGCGCAGCGACTGGCCCTCGGACGTGCAAACCTGCGCCGCATTCATATTGAGCAGATCCCCTACTGGCGCAAGCGGGCGATCGTGGAACGCCGGTTTGATCGCGTGGAACTGGAAGGGATTCCCCTGAGTGGCGTGATCGACAAGATCGAATGGCTGCATGACCAGACCATCCGGCTGACTGATTATAAAACCGGTACTCCGGACAGCCGCAAAACCGCTCCACCGGATGACCGGCAACCCCTGGGCGGCGACTATTGGCGGCAGATGGCATTCTACAAGATTCTGCTTGACCGGGCACGCATTTATCCCGAACCGGTAAGTAAAACGGTCATTGCCTGGCTGGAACCCGACCGGCGTGGCACTTTCCCGATGGAAGAGATCACTTTCACTACCGCACAGATCCAGTTTGTAGAATCGTTGATCCGGGATACCTGGCAACAGATACGGGCTGGAAAGTTCAGCCCAGGATGTGAACGGGAGGACTGCGTATGGTGCCGGATGCACCGCTGGAAGGAAATGCCGGAAACCGGATTTGACCGCGCAGAAGAAGGCCTCGACGATGGCCTGCGATAAGTGGCTGTTTGGCTCAAACAACCGTTCAGAAGCGCCCTTCCAGAAACGCCTGTACATCCCTGGCTGACTGAGCTGCGTTTTCTTCCTGGGGCCAGTGGCCGGTATTCTGGTAGATCTTCAACAGGGCCCGGCGAATCTCCCGGTGAAATTCGTAGGCATATTCCGGAGAGATGCGGGTATCCTCGGCGCCCCAAAGGATAAGGGTCGGGGTGCGTATCCCCTCGATCAGGTCCACCGGAGGCCGGTTTTCATGCACCTGAGCGCGGTCGGTAAACGCTTTGCGGTTGCCAGGCCGCAAGAGCATGTCGTGGTACCGTTGCACCAACTCCGGGGTGATCTTTTGGTCATCCGCATATACATCTTCCAGCATGAGGCGGATATAGGACCGTGGTGTGATCCTCCACAGGATACGGTTCAACACCGGCGTCTGAGCGAGCCAGTAGAGTACAGGCCTTGACTTTTTTTCAAACCCCGGAGCATTCATCAGGATGAGTTTACGCAACTTGTCCGGGTGTTCGGAGGCGTAAAACCAGGCAATTTGGGCCCCCAGGCCATTCCCTACCAGATGAAAACGGCGAAGGTTGATCGCCTGTACAAACTGCTCAAAGAAGCTGGCGTACATAAAAGTACTATAGCTGCTCTGCGGATGCGGGCCGGTCAGACCGAAGCCCGGCAGATCCAGACTGATCACCTGGTAGCGCCGGGACAGGAGTTCTGTCCATTCCGCCCAGGTATGCAGTGAACTGTTGGCATCATGTAGCAGAACCAGCGGTTCTCCTTTACCGGTTATGCGGTAATGAACAGTCATACCATTGACCTCCACAAACTGGGAATCCGGATAGCCATACCGCAGGGCCAGCTCATGTACCGGAATGTCTTCATACCAGGCATTGTACAGGATAACCAGGAAGGACAGCAACAACGCCCATCGTAACAGCCGCGCCGGCCGCAGAAAATGCTGCCATATGCGTGCCCGGGCTTCTGCAGGTGCCGTTTCGGGCGCCTCCGGTTGTGTCCTGTATTCTTCCATATAAATTACTCTGAATTGCGCATGATTGCGGCAATACCGGCAGAAAGGACAAATCCGCCAATTGCCCCCATCGCCATCCGGGTCAGCACCGGGCCGAGCGGTTGTGCCGGGTCTAACAGTGCCTTATCCACTTCCTGGATCCGCTCCCGGATCTGATTAGCCTGTTGCGGATCGCCGGGACCAGCCTCCAGCTGTGATACGTACATTTGTTTCTCTGCCAATAATTCCATCCGTACCAACTCGAGATCGGCCAGATGCAGCCCGTAGTAAAAAAGCCAGTAAAACAGGTTGATCACAATAAACACAATGAACGGCATCCGCAGGATATCCCGGAAGTCCCGATCTGTCCCCTTTAAGGTACAATCCTCCCGGGCCGAACGGTACATGAACACCAGATACAGCAACATCGAAGCCCACTGCAGCCAGGGATTGAGAAAGGCATCCTTGCTGATCGCGTAGACCACTGCAAAATAGAATATAACAAAAACACCGCCTAAAAGGCCATTCCGAAGCGCAATACTCTGCATAGGTTTCGTTTTGCTTGTTCGGACAAAAGTAGCCCAGTCCGGTCAAAAGTTCGCATTTTTTCCATCGGGCTGCAAAACAAAAGCAGGAAACCCCACACAGGTTTCCCGCTTTTGATCCGGTTATCTACATACTTTCCTGGCAGGGTGCCACCAAGTCAGAATAACTGCGAATCCCATGCCACAACGGAAGGCATACGGCGTATCAGGTGACCGGTTGGTCTTTTTTCATGATCCCTGCACCGATCAATCCGCTGATCAATCCAAGGACGATCGCGCCGATCGCGCCGTTTTTCAGGACCGTGCCTATCTCGCCGGTCTTGTCAAAATTAGCCAGGGCCTCTTCCAGCTTATCCTCCGGTATATTCTGTCCCCAAGTTTCCATAAACGCCTCCTTCAAATTATCTACATATCCCGGGTCGATAAAGTTGATCAGCACGTAATTCCACAGGCTAGAAGCAAACACCCCGATAGCCACGGTAACCAGGCCGACCAGGAACCCACGGCCAAACGAGATGAAGCCATGGTCCAGGTTGTCACGTTGGAATTTGATCGCCAGTGCAGCAAAGAGCGCGGTGGCACCAATCGCCACAACAAAGTTGATCGCCATCGCAGTGCCCGACACCGGCATGATGCCCAACAGATAAGAGACCAATGAAACTCCGATAAGTGTAAGCGCCAGGTAAGCGCCAAAACGCAGCGCAGTATTCCAGAACGGAGCCGGCGCTTGCGGCTCCTGAATAGAATCCAATACAGCCATAGCAGTTAAATTTGGTGAATTGTTTTGTTTCGTCTTTTTTGCCTGCCCCATATCCTATTTCCAGATACTTGGCACCGGAATCAGGTACGGAGCGGACCCTAAATTACGCCATAAAACGCCGGTAACAAACCCCTACACGACTAAGCCTGCTTTTTTTACGACCAACCCACTCACAGCCCGGCGACAATATGGGTATCCGTAGCGACCTCAGAGTCCCAAACCACCGGTGCATTTTTCAAGGCATACTTCACATCCAGGACAGCCGCATTTATAAATAACGTCCCGTTTTGTTCCACCTGACCGTACCCTTCATGGATGTGGCCAAATATGTGTACCCGCGGCCGGACCTGCTCCATCCGGTGCAGCAGATCGCGGCAACCGACGGGCCGGGGATTCCGGACCACTTCATCCAGGATGCCATAGGGCGGACCATGCGTGATCACAATATCGGTATCGTGTGGGATCTTGTCCCAATAGGTCCGGATCGCTGCGCCACGATGTCGGTTAAAAGCCCAGTCAAAAAACCAGGGTGTGATCGGGCTTCCCCAGATCTTCAGCCCGCCTATTTCCATGCTGTCGTTTTCCAGATATGACACATTATCTGGTAACATAGCCCGAAAAGCATCCGGGTTTTGTTCTGCAATAAAATCATGATTACCCGCCACCAGTACTTTGTGGGCATGCGGCTGGCCGGAAAACCAGTCCAGGAAAAGGCGCGTTTCGTCCACGGTCCCTCTTTTGGAGAAATCACCGGCATGCACCAACACATCGCCCGGCGGCAGTATCAGGTGCTCATGCTTCAGGTGTGTATCGGAGATAAAAACAAATTTCATACTAAAGATAAACCGTGTTCACGGCCAAATAATTCGCGCCCGGCTCCTGTTTTCAGGCAATACCTGCAGCAAATGTATAAAGCAGAATAGGGTTTATTTCCGGGAAGCAGAATACCGTTTGTATTTTTTCCGAACTTTGACGCCCGGTTTTGGTTTTATATCCTGTTCTACCGAACGTCCTCAGCCGGCACTTACCGGCAACCCTTGAAGTGCCGACCGTTTTACACCCATATGTCTGAACGCACCAATACCATCGACTTTACGCTTTTCCGCCGTGTTATGAGCCTGGTCGGCCCATATCGGGTGGTATTTTACCTGACCGCATTCCTGACGGTCGTGCTGGCTCCATTGGCCATCGCCCGCCCCAAACTCCTGCAAACGATGGTGGATGACTATGTCTTCCAGGGGGATATCAAAGGGATGACGGTCCTGGCCCTGATCATTTTTGGCGTTTTGGTAGTGGAAGTCGTGCTCCGGTATTTATTTCTCTATCACGCAGACTGGCTGGGACAAGTGGTGATTCGCGACCTGCGCGTGCGGGTGTTCAATCATGTAACCCGGCTGAACCTCTCCTATTTTGATAAAACACCGATCGGCCAGAGTACCACCCGGACGATCAGTGACATCGAAGCGATCAATACCGTATTTGCACAGGGTAGTATTACTATTCTGGCGGATATGCTGACCCTGCTTGCCGTGATGGGCATGATGTTCTACACATCCTGGAAACTGACCCTGGTCGTACTGACCGTGTTCCCCTTTTTGATCTGGGGAAGTTACAAGTTCAAGGAAAGTGTGCGGAAAAGTTACCAGACAGTGCGCAACCACATATCCACGATGAATGCCTTTCTCCAGGAGCGGATCACCGGTATGCGCATTGTACAGATCTTTAATGCTGAGGCGCAGGAAGCAGAAAAATTCCGGGAGATCAACCGCGACTATACCACAGCCAACCTGCGCGCAATCCTCGCATATGCGATCTTTTTCCCGGTAGTAGATATCATTTCTGCCCTTTCCCTGGGCCTGATGGTCTGGTATGGTGCGCGCGGTGTTTTATCAGAAGAAGTCACCATCGGTATTATGGTGGCGTTTCCGCTCTATATTTCAATGCTGTACCGTCCTATCCGGATGCTGGCCGATAAGTTCAACACCCTGCAAATGGGCCTGATAGCAGCCGAACGGGTCTTTCAACTGTTGGAAACCGAAAACTCTATCCAGAACACCGGCTCCCGCAAACCAGAGAAAATGCAGGGGGATGTGGCGTTCGAACAGGTTTGGTTTTCCTACAGCGGCGACACGGAAGAGTCGGTATTGAAAAACATTACCTTCCATATCCCGCCCGGCGACACCCTCGCGATCGTAGGCAGCACCGGAAGCGGCAAGTCTACCATCATCAGCTTGTTAAGCCGCTTTTATGAGATCCAGTCCGGCAGCATCAAGATCGATGGTATTGACCTGCATGATTACGACATATATGCCCTGCGGCACCGTATTGCTATCGTGCTACAGGATGTATTCCTGTTTTCCGGCACAGTGCTGGAGAACATAACCCTGCGCGATCCGGACATTACTGAGGAAGAAGTGATCAAGGCTGCCAAAATGATCGGAGCGCATGAATTCATTGCCAAACTCCCCGGCGGCTACCATTATCAGGTCCAGGAACGGGGAGCAACATTGTCTATGGGACAGCGGCAGCTGATTTCGTTCGTACGTGCGCTGGTCTTTAATCCGGACATTCTGATCCTGGACGAAGCCACCTCTTCAATCGACCCCGAAACAGAAGGTGTGATCCAGTATGCGATCGAGCGCCTGATCGCCCGTCGCACCAGCATTATTATTGCACACCGCTTGTCCACCATCCGGCATGCATCCAATATTCTCGTCCTGGAAAAAGGCGAAGTAAAGGAGTTCGGCCCACCGGAAGAACTGCTGGCCATTGAAGGCGGCCGATACCGGGATCTGTATGAAAAGCAGTTCCTGCAACCTGCCGGCGAAAGCCTGGAAGGATAAAAATATCTTCCTGCTGTGCCGGTTTCCACTGGAAGTATGCCAGCCGGTCAGAACAGCAATATGGCTGTTTTTAACTCCGGCAATATTTTTCAGCCCCCCTTAGTTCTACTCTGCCACATCAAAGAGTTCACAGGAACAGCGTTGGGAATATCCAATATCCAACAAGGGATACTGGATATTCCAGATGATGGTATTTGAAGTGGCCAGCACTGGCGTATCAGAACACTATAGCACCACCAAAACGGAAGTTTACTGCAGCAGATCCGTATGGGGTAATTGCATTCAGTGCATTATCCGACAGAATAAACACCTGCACCGGACCGGGATGGGCATAAATACTTAACCCTACATTCGTCACCGAGTGGTCGTTCACACTATACATGGTTCCCAGGGATAGCCAGTTCAGCACCGCCCAACGTGCATTAATACCGAAAGAGGTGGCGCTTCTGGCCTCGCTGGACTGATGCATCAACACGGCCCCTACAGACCACCGGTCGTTTAATTTGAAATTACCACCTACATAATATCGCGTCGGAAGCGCAGAAGTAAAGGCCTCCGGTGTCTTCTGAAAATCCAAAGCATCATTCAGGGTATCCAGTGCAGCCGTGAAATCGAGGCTGTCTGTGGTCCCATTGATGATATCAGTACCCGGAATAACCACTCCGTCATAGGTGAAGGAGCCATTGCTATAGAAATAATTCGAATTCTTCTTCCAGGAAATACTTCCGCCCAGGTCCAGGACGCTGGCACGCAGCGTAAGACGTTCACCGGCCTGCAGCTGTACACCCAGGTCAAACGCCCACCCGGTATTGGCCGAAAAACCGTTTTTCAGTTCATTCAGCGCCAGGTCAAACCCCAGACCGGAGGTATCGATCGCCGATACAATACTGGAGGAGTGAAAAGCATAGTCTGTCTGGAGCGTCAACTGATAAATATCCGGATCGGTGTATACCTGGATGGCCCGGCGTTGATCGTCTGTTTGCAGAGAACTGATCCCGGACAGAAATTTGGCACGTGCCCCGATAGACAAAGATGTCCCGAAACGTCGGGAAAGACCAATACTGAGTTCATTCCAGTCGAAGGTGGTCGTAGAGAATCCAACATTCAGGTTCTGGCCGATATAAGGTGCATTGCCATTCCAGATGAGCTCAGCCAACGCTTTGGGATATCGCAATGCTGCATTGATCCGGACGGCATGCCCGGCCTGCAGGAACCAGTTACCCGGCAGCCGCAGTCCCAGCGAAAAGGTTTCAAAGCGCTGGTCGTAGTGCCCGTCATTTTCAGGCTCGAGTTTGTCAATGGCCTTTCCGAGGTCCAGGATCGTCCGGTCGCCCTGACGGCGCAGCAGATCGTTATAGGTAATATCCCCGGAGTGTGAAGCGTCAAGACCGAAGGAGGGAAGCCCGATAACGAAGCGTTTTTCTTTTGGAAAAAGAGCCGGGTTCAATGCGTTGGACTGCCAGATGTCCGTTTCCTGGTGCAGGATAAGTTCCTGCTGACCGAAGGCGATACCAGTCCAGGCAATACCGGCCAGCATCGCAATATAAGGAGCGAATCGAATCGTTTTCATTTCAGAATCGTGTTTTGATCTTCAAGCCGAGCTTGACCGTGGCGTTTTGGGTTGCCAGGAGTTTCACCGGCACTGTTCCGCCATCTGCTGTGGTAAAGAAGGTTTTGAGGTACATTTTTTTAGCCTCTCGCACCCGTTCGAAACGGGCAACATCCATCGGCACAAAAGTTTCGGTACGCTGCTGGCCAATGGAATTCCCGTTTGCATCAACCGGCGCCGCCTGCATGATAAACTGGGGATCACCCAGGAACAGCGAATCGATCGTGTTCGCATCCTCATCCTGGAAATAGAGCTGCAGCGAGGTCGAGATCGGCGTCTGGTTTTCCGTTACGACCTTAAACTCCACTTCCTCAATATTATCGGTGTCCAGGTCAGAAAAACCGCCGAAATTCAGATCCAGCGTTTGTTCCGCCCCGAAGTCCTGGGCAGAGCCTTCCAGCACCAGTTCCACACTCATCCGAAGGGCAATTGTACTTTCATCGGTCAGAAAACCGACGATCGTAGGATCGAGTTTTGCATTGGAAATACCTGCTACCTCGTAGATCAGCTGTGTCGGCTGGGCATTGAAGATGGTACCAATATTGGAATTGGTACCATCGAGCACAATGTGGGTATACTTGGTTTGGCCGACCTCTCCGGCAACCAGGGAAGGGTATTCGAAATCGATGCTGTCGCCGTTAAAGACCGTGCTCTCCAGTTTGTATTCCTGCCCGTCTTTTCCGATAAAGCTGAGGTATTTCACCACTCCCCTGGTAGGGAAGCCCCAGGAGTTGGCCACCGTCATGGTCACCTTTGGATCCTTGACCTGGATATTACCTTTCAGGTTGGTCTGATTGATATCGATATCGATCGTATCCAGGGTCAGGGGATATTCCGCAAACCCCCAATAGCCTTCCACATAGGATAGCGTAAACCCGTTCAGCAAAATACCAACCCCAGCAATCCCGGGTGATATTTCCGGGAGCACCACCCGAGATCCGTCTGGCAGGTATGCCTCGTACCGGAATTCCAGGGTATTGCTGTCCGACAGCAGCTGATAACCGGTCAGGTCAAAACCCGGGGAAAGGGCAAACTGCTTACCCGGCACATTGAAATCATAGGAAAAAGACTGACCGTTTTTCGACATCTGCGGGATATGAAATGTGCCGTGCACGGGTTCGTCAAAGCCGTTATTAAGCACAACGGTCAGTATCCCTGATTTAACATCCGCCCGGTGTACATAAACGGAATCGGGCACATCGATCGGAAATTTATAAAAGGTATCCGGCACCGGGATGGGAGCATCCGGAAACTTGAAAAACTCAAAAATATCGGTCGCCGGTTTCTCTGCCACATCACCACTATAATACAGGGTCATGGTGTTGTCTGGATTGACCACGATCGTATCGCTGCTCAGGGAATCATTCAATACCGTGAACATCAGGTCTTTCAGGTTCAGTGTAGTCTGGAGTAATGGAAAGGCAAACTCCGCCGTGTGATCGGCGATATCGGCCTCTTCCAGGCTGGCCTTTCGGCAGGCAGGATAAAAACTTCCCGCTACCAACAGCAGCAACAGTGTACGCAGCCAGTGTTTCGAAATCATCGGATTTGAGTTAAGTTTCGTTTATACGGTGCCCGTTCTGTTCAGGGGCACCGAATTGACCGTTAATGAATGGGCAGGCACAGAACGATGACCCCATCACCAACTATGACAGCAGCGTGGTCGCTCGCTCCGGAGTGGATTATATTTCCTAAAGAGGCTGTTTGAGTTAGGCTTTTGGAATTTGTTATAGATCATTTTTAATCTGATTGAGGCACCAAAACCGGAGTTTAGCCTGGGTTAATTGAGGATTTTGGGAACGAAAAGCAGGTTAAAAAAGGGCATAACAAATTCCAAAAGCCTAACTCAAACAGCCTCTAGGGCAGGTCTTAAAAGCTAAAGCCTACAGATGCCTGGATCACAACGTTGCGGTCTTTGTCGTCACGCAAAATGAAATTCTCGCCGTTGATATCAGCACGTGAGATATCCGCATCGTTATTGGTGATGTCTGCCAGGCCGTATTGCAGGCGTACGCCTATAAACAGGCTACGGCTCAGGTAATAGGAAAAACCGGCAACCAGCCCGTAATCCAACGTATTGTACAAACTACCCTTATCTTCTGTATAGTCGTAGTAAGCACCGAGTGTTTTGGGTAATTGCAGGGTATTGGCATCTACCTGAGCGATCAGGGTTTGGCCTTCCTTACTCCCCCCCGGCTGATCTTTCCGGTAGTTATGATCCAGGTTAAACTCCAGGTTGGCAACACTGTTCTCCAACGGATATGTCAGCCCGTTAGTATAACTCAGCGAGCCTTCACCGATCGATTGCACCATGAGGCCGACATATGCCCCGGCAGATAATTCGAAATCCTTCCACCGGCCATAGACAAACACCGGAAGGTCGATATAGGCGTTATTTATGTTGATCAGATAGTCCGAGTTACCGTATGTCAGTGTGCTGCCTCCGTCGTAACGGAAAACCCGGTAAGACGGCCCTTTGAACGTGTATTTGCTGCCTTTTTTCGTGTAGAGCAATTCGCTGCGAATTCCAAAGGCATCATTGAGTTTATACGCCAGGGAGAGTCCAATATGAAATCCGGTAATCGTAGACCAGCTTTCCAACCCTGTACCGGCCGTACTCATTTCAGACGGACCGTCCATTTTTGAAAAATTGAGTCCAGTTTTAAAACCATAACGTAACTGAGCCTGCGCCGGCAAAGATGCCAATACGAGGAACAGGGCACACATTCCAGCAGTCAAGAGTGTTTTGTAGTTGAAAAATCGGGCCATTGAAGTAAGGATTTAAGAGACGTTTTTCTGAAATACCGGGACAAAATATCCCGGCCATGTGCAAAACGAAGGAAGGTCGGCAAAAGTACATTTTTCTGTAACAAGTACGCTCATAAGGATACCGTCAGGCTAAAAGGCGCTATTTTTGTGCCGACTGAACCAGAACAGAAAACGTTTGTTCCGTTCCTGACGCTGTTCCTTATCTATACCTGACCTGATTCATATGAAAGACTGGCCACTCTGGGAAGTTTTTATCCGCTCCAAACAAGGATTAAGCCACAAACACGTCGGAAGCCTCCATGCTTCGGATGCTCAAATGGCGCTCGAGAATGCCCGCGATGTATATTGCCGCCGAAACGAAGGCATCAGCATCTGGGTAGTGGAATCGACCCATATCCACGCTTCCACCGAAGACCCGGAAGCCTTTTTCGACCCTTCCAACGACAAGATCTACCGGCATCCGACCTTTTATAAATTGCCGGATGAAGTCAAACACATGTAATTCCTGGCTACATGACGAACTATAACTATCCCCTTCAATTAGGTGATAACGCCCTGATCCTGGCTCAACGGCTCGGTGAGTGGTGCGGCCACGGACCAGTCCTGGAACAGGATATTGCCCTGACCAATATCGCTCTCGACCTGCTTGGGCAGGCCCGCCTGTTGCTGAGCTATGCCGGCGAACTGGAAGGGCGTGGTCGTTCGGAAGATGATCTGGCTTATTTTCGCGATGCCAAAGACTACCGCAATGTCCTGTTGGTCGAACAACCCAATACGGACTGGGCTTACACCATTGCGCGTCAATTCTTTTTTGACACCTACAACTACTACCATTGGCAGGGCTTGTTGCAAAGTAAAGACGAACGCCTGGCCCAGATCGCCGAGAAAGCGATCAAAGAGATCACCTATCACCTGCGGTATTCCAGCGAATGGATGATCCGGCTCGGAGACGGCACGGATATCAGCCGGGAAAAGATACAAATGGCTGTAGATGATCTGTGGATGTATACCGGTGAGCTGACGACCCCGAATACCCTGGAGGAAGAAGCGGCACGGGAAGGGACCGGTCCCGATCTGAATGCCCTCAGGCCGCAGTGGGAAGCAAAGGTCCGGGAAGTACTGCAGGAGGCCACGCTGCAGGTTCCGGCAGCCAAATGGATGCAAAGCGGCGGCAAGGACGGACGACATACAGAACATCTTGGCTATATACTAGCAGAAATGCAGCACGTACAACGTACCTACCCAAACCTGGAATGGTAACCATGCAGCGGCCATTCCAGTTGGCTAACGCACGCCGGACTCCATCAGCCGCAGGGTATGTTTACCTGCATCCAGTTCTGCCCGTATACCATACGCAAAAGTAGCCTGATGTGCTACGTGTCCAAATGGCAGGCCGTACACCACCGGGATTCCCAGGTTCCCCAGGCGGTCTTCCAGTGTTTCCTGCAGCGTCAGGGAATATTCCGGATTTTTAGGCGCGCAATCAAAGAACACGCCCAATGCAATACCAGCTGCCTTTTTCAAGTCGGAAGCCTGTAGAAGTTGTGTCAGCATCCGGTCGATCCGGTAGGGCTGCTCACCGACATCTTCGATAAAAACGACCCGGTCCTTGTAGTCCGGTGCATAAGGTGTACCAGCCAGAGCCGCAAGTAAAGAAAGATTTCCACCGGTCAACGGTCCGGCAGCCTGACCGGGGCGGATCGTAAATGGCTGATATTCCGGACTTTCCAATTCTGCATCCTGCCCAGGTGCCTCCAGTAAGTAACCCTCCACTGGCTCTACCAGAGCTGCATTGAAATGTCGCAGGGTATTGTCCGGAAAGTCTGAGGCCGCAACCGGACCGTGGAACGTGACCAGACCCGTTTTTCGCCCGATCGCCAGGTGCAAAGCAGTTACATCGCTGTATCCGATAAATGGTTTGGGATTCCGCCGGATCAGGCCGTAATCGATATCCGGAAGCAGACGTGTGATCCCGTACCCGCCGCGCACACACCAGACGGCATCCACTTCCGGATCGGAAAATGCCGCATGAAGATCATCGAGCCTGGCCAGGTCTTTACCCGCCAGGTATCCATACCGTGCCCTTAGCGCGGCGCCTTCCTTTACCTGGTAGCCCATTGCATGCAGGTTATCCAATGCTTTTTGTAGCTTTTCATCCGATACCGGACTGGCTGGCGCGATCAGGCCGATCGTAGCCCCCTTTCGCAACCGGAGTGGCTTTCGCCGGGGCCTGCTCCCCAAAGGCTGGACCGTATTGGCAAATAACACAGGAAGCGAGAACATCGGAGATAAAACAGTCAAACCTGTTCGGTAAAAAAATTGGCGACGGCGCATAGATAACAGCAAATAGGATAAGTACAAATTGAGTAAGAAGAACCGGAGTTACCGCTTCCATGTACAGGTAAAGATAGGATTTGGCAATTGTTTGAACGAATATGACGTTTTATGGTTTCCCTTTTACCTTTGCACCGTGCTTCGGCTACAATAATTTAAATTTTGGGAATGCTCTTCGCGATTGGCACAAAAGTCCGATTCAGGTTCACCGGTGAAACCGGCATGATCACCGCCCAGCTGGATGACGGTATGCTTCAGGTACGGCTGGACAGCGATCCGGACCTCGAGATCCCGGCTTTTGAGGAGGATCTGGTACGCGACGAAATGCATGAGCCCAGGTCTGCCGGTGCCAAATTTATCCAGGGAAAAAAGGAAGTAGCCCCCGCTCCCCCACCCCGGCGCCAGATCAAAGGACAGTATGTTATTCTGAAACCCAAAGGTATCCTGATCGCTTTTGAGCCGATGCCCGGACGCGATGGCTCAGTATCCCGCTATAAGGCCTGGCTGATAAACGACACGGCGTTTGAATTCCTGTTCGATATACGGATCGGAATCGGTTCAGAAACCCTGCTGAAGGTAGAAGATAAACTGGCCGGCACCACCGTGCTGGAACTGGGTGATCTCCTGTACGATGATCTGAGTGATTTGCCTGAGATCGAGATCATCATCCGCAGGATTGCCACTGACGGACTGGAAGCCCCACTTACCCGTCGGCAAAAAATCAAACCCAAGCAGTTTTTCAAAAACCTTCATACTGCACCGATCCTGAATATATTGGCCCACCAGTTTCTGTTATTCGGCTCCTTTGAGCCGGAAGGGTCGCAAACAAAACAGGAGACCGATTTACGGGACTACACCAGGCAACATGTCCGGCACCGTTCATCCGGGCCACCGCGTAATGCCGTACGCTACAAGGCCTTCGACGTAGAAGAGTTTGCCCATTTCGAACCTGAGATCGATCTGCATATTGAAAAATTAGTCAGTGGTACGGCGCGCCTGGACCCAGGGATGATCCTCTATATTCAGATCCAGCACCTGCACCGTTTTCTGGAAAAGGCGATCCGGTTGGGCGTACCACGGGTATTCATTATCCATGGGATCGGCGAAGGGAAGCTACGTAATGCCATTTCGCAGGAATTGCAATCCTGGCCCCAGGTACACAAGTTCAAGAACGAGTACCATGCCAAATATGGGTATGGGGCCACTGAAGTGCTTTTTCATTGATCGTTGCAGGGGCCGACGCCTCCGGCCTTCATTCCAAAGCGTTACCCACACTATTTACCGCCGGATATCAGCGGATCCCTCCACCTAACAGCCGGTATATAGGAAAATAAAGTTTCTCCAGGTACTGAAGTAATAATACCGGTCTTACATCCTGCAACTTAAGGCAGACGCCGTAAATACCGGGCTAATCCAGCCTGCTTACCACAATTATTCGGGAGGCGGCGGGTTTAAGCATTATTGCGTTTTACCCTAAACGATAGCAACTGGAACGAATGGACCTTCTGAAAGGCACCCGGCCACAACCTCAGAACCGGACAAACAACTCGTCTGACCGGCTACGGTAACCCTGAATAGGTTTAGATCTGAATTCATCAAATTCAGATGTCCGACGAGAACGGGGTGTTCAGGCAATGTAAATTGATGACGGCAGCATGATAAATGCACGTCTTTATTAAAAAAATGGGCAAAACCGGAATTCCGGT
>SBHD01000031.1 GCA_006226345.1 Bacteroidota bacterium
AGCCTCGTTAGTTGTCAGGGTAACGGTTTTGGTGAACGCACCAACGCGCTTTGTGTCATAACGTACTTCGATGACATTGGTTTCGCCCGGCATGATCGGCTCTTTCGGATAGGTCGGAACGGTGCAACCGCAGGAACCTTTAGCCGTTTTGATGATCAGCGGCTCGTTACCAGTATTGGTAAAGGAGAACTTACGGAGCGGCTCGGAGCCTTTATCGATGGTACCGTAATCGATCGTAGTGGTTTCAAATGTCATAACCGGACCATCAGTCGTTTGAGCAGCTGCATAGAAAGCGCCAACGAAAGCAAAAGCGAGAATGGCGAGGACTTTTTTCATCAGAATGGAATAGTTTGTGAATGTAAAATCTGTTCTTGTTCTTGTTGGAACAAAAGTAGGACCCTTCGGACAGCTGCCAAAGGCCTTTGCTGTTAATGATGTCCAAACAAAAGCAAATCCTTTTTTAAGAAGGGGAGAAAAGGTGGGTTTTTAGCGCCTGGCGGCAAATACCTGCTCGTAAATCCGCTCCAGAAACTGCTTTTCCTCTGTAATGATCTCTGCTGTTCCCTGCATCTGCTGTTCAAAGGGCACGCCAATATTATAGCTGGTCAGGAGGGTGTCCGGACGGGTATCGGGGAGGAATACCAGGATCGCGTACTTATTATCCTTTGGAACGAGCGATTTGGAAATTACGGTGCCCCGGCAGGTGCCGTACTCATAATACGGGTAACTATCCAGTTTGATGATCACCCGTTGTTTGGGTTGCACCTTCCCACTTCCGGCTATCGGCAATAGCAGGCGTCCGATCACCTTGTCGGTCTTTTGAGGTGTGACCACGGTAAGTACCTGTTCGCCCTGACTAACGTATTGATTGGCGGCAAATAACCGGGCGTGAAAGGATACCTTACCATCGACAGGTGCCGTCAGAAGGTATGTTTGTTTCCATTTATCAATGCTGGCCCGGAGGGTGTTCAGGCTTTGCTGGAGCCGGCTACCGGAAGAAGAGGAGCCTTCCAGCCCACTGAATGAAGTGTCATCCCGTGCTTTTTTCAGGCTGATGATCTCCCCCTGTTTTCGAAGAATGCTGTTTTCGAGCGCTCCGGCCTGTTGTTCCAGGCTGTCTATGGCATCCCGTGCTTTTTCCAGTTCAACCTCCGAGATCAGGCCTGCTTTAAATAACTCCAGTTGTTTCTGGTATCGCTCACGTGCTGTACTAATCTGGCTCTGGACCTGCCGGGCAGCCTTCCGGTCCACCTCAATGCTCTTATCCAGCTTGGAGATCTGCCGGTTGATCGAGCCGATATTTTGCTGGATGGACGAGTTTTTATCTTCTTTACCGAATTGAAAACTTGTCAGGTCCTGTACAAAAGCCGAGTAATCGGTTTGTACTTCGCCGAGTTCCAGACTAAGCGGAATGGTCAGTTGTGCCAGAGAGTCTTCCTGCCGTATCTTTAACCAGGCTCCCACTAACTGATCAAGTTGAAGCACGTCCTGATACCGGGCCGTACTTTCAATCACACCCAGGACATCTCCCTGCAGGACCTCCTGTTTGTCAGTAACGAACAACGCGGTAATGTGTCCGTCTGCCCGTGCTACCACATCCACTGGTGGCGCGGTGGTCGTAATGGTCACACGGGCTTCCACTACATCCGGATAGCTGATAACGGCTGCTACACCGATCAGCGCTGCAAAACAGAGAAATACGACAAACGTACCCCAACGGACGAGCCATCCGGGCGGTGTGCCGAGGATCTCCTGCACCTCCTCGGACCGTAGTTCTACATATTCGCGTTCTTCCATAAGTCGTTACATCCCTAACTCAAGCTGGTTTTTTACCAGGTGGTAATATGCACCTCGGTTGTAGGTCAGTTCGTCGTGGGTACCCTGCTCGACCATTTCTCCCTTTTCCAATACTATAATGTTGTCGGCATTGCGTACTGTGCTAAGCCGGTGCGCCACGATAATGACCGTTTTATTGCGGAATACATTTTCCAGGTTGTGCATGATCACCTTCTCATTATAGGCGTCCAGTGCGTTGGTAGCCTCGTCAAAGAAAATGTAGTCAGGGTTTTTGTACACAGCCCGGGCGATCAGAATACGTTGTCGTTGCCCCTGGCTGACCCCCACGCCATCCTGGCCAATTTTAGTATTGTAGCCCAGTGGCAGCGCTTCGATGAACGTCTGAATATTAGCCACCTTGGCGGCATACAGCAGCCGGCGCCGGTCGATATTTTCTTCACCCAGTGTGATATTGCGGGCAATGGTGTCTGAAAAAATAAACCCGTCCTGCATTACAACTCCGCAACGGCTGCGCCAGAGTTTGTGGTCAATATTGGACAGGTTAAGGTCGCCAAGCCGGACAGTACCCTGGGTGGGCGGGTAAAAGTTGAGCAACAATTTGACCAGGGTGGTCTTGCCACTGCCGCTGCTTCCAACGATAGCTGTAACCTTTCCTTCCGGAAATTGCAGCTGGAGGTTGCGCAGCACCCAGGGGTCGTGCGGACCGCCATACCGGAAGGATACGTTTTCCAGCGAAAGGTCGCCATTGGCGGGCAGTACAGTGACTTTTACGTCGTCTTTCGGTTCTTCATCGGGCTTCAGGTGGATCTCATTCATCCGTTCCAGGCTGATCTTGGCTTCCTGGGCAGCCAGAATAAATTGCACCAGGGATTCCAGTGGGCCGTTCATGTGTCCGATGATGTATTGAACGGCCAGCATCATACCCAGCGTCATATCTCCGTGGATCACGGCAGTGGCGGCCGTAACGGATATCAGGATGTTTTTACCTTCATTGATAAAGGCCGCGCCGGCCCGTTGCATCTGATCAGTAGCCAGGAACTCCACATTGATCCGGAACAGCTTGGCCTGAATACGTTCCCAGGCCCAACGTTTTTGGCGCTCGGCATTGTGCAGTTTTATTTCCTGCATACCGTTAACCATCTGGATCAGGGCGTTCTGGTTATCCGCCATTTGTTCAAACCTGCGGTAATCGAGGGTGCGGCGCCGGTGCATATACATGGCTACCCAGCCAAAATAGCAAAGGGCGGCAATAAAGAATATGGCAAAGATCCACACATTGTAGAAGAGCAGAACAAGGCCGAATACCAGGAGGCTTACAATGGAAAACAGCGTAACCAGGGATGATGAGGTAAGAAATCGCTCTACCCGTTCGTTGTCGTAGATCCGTTGCAGCAGATCGCCGGTCATCTTCGAATCGAAGAATGCCATCGGGAGCCGCATCAGTTTGATCAGGAAATCCGACACCAGGTTGATATTCACACGGGTACCGATGTGCAGCAAGATCCACCCCCGGATGAATTCCACTGCTACCTGACTGAGGAACAACATGCCTTGGGCAGCCAGGATCAGGTAAACGAAATTCAGATCATTAAGCTGGACGCCTTTATCCACCAGCGCCTGCATCAAAAACGGGAAAACCAGCTGGATCAGACTACCGAGAATGAGCCCCAGCATCAGCTGCCAGATCAACCGTTTGTGCGGAACCAGGTAACTGCGCAGAATACCCAGCCCGGCGCGGTCTACCTGCTCTCCTTCCCGCTGAAAGAACTCCGGAGTAGTTTCCAGCAGGAGCAGGATTCCCTGCGGCTCGGTGTTATAAACATCGCTGATCCAATTGTCCAGAAACTCCTGCTCTGACAATTGGACCTTTCCGACTGCCGGGTCGGCGACGTATACCTTGCCGTTGGCGATCCGGTAGACTACCAGAAAGTGGTTTTGTTTCCAGTGGGCAATACAAGGCAGCGGAAGTTCAGTCTGAAGCCGGCCGAAACCAGTTTTAACCCCCAATGTCCGGAAACCGATCTGCTCAGCAGCATCGGCAATACCCATCAGCGATACGCCTTCCCGGTCGAGGTATGACAAGTCCCTCAGGTACTCCAGCGAATAGTGTCGCCCATGGTGTCGGGCTACCATTCGCAGGCAGGTAGCACCGCAATCCGATGCATCCAATTGTTTGTAAAAAGGGAAACTGTCAGCCAGCATAGGCGGTACTCAAAGTAAGGTCTGTACGTTTTGGTCGGTCCGTTTGTCCAATGTACTGTATACTGTAACGCAAAGCTACTCGTTTTGGCTTGTTTTTTAACAAAAAAATCTGACAATCAGTCGCTTGCTACTTATTTACTCGGCCCCAATCTGCCGCACGTATTCGTTATACCCCTGAATTAAGGACTGGTAGAGCAGTTTGCCCTGGACCGCATAGCCGACCCGGGAATAGTGTACCGAGTCGGAGGACAATAAACCGGAGTATTTCCATTGCTGGGCCGAATTTTCGCCCCCGCCCAACACGTACAGGTCCCACAGCGCATAATGGTGGTCGAGGGCAAACTCCCGGATCACACCACTTATCTGTTCCATATACGGGTTAAAGCCTCGCCCTTTCAGATAAGAGTCCGCTGGCGTGGTAAATAAAAGGTGCGCTTCGGGTGCGTATTTTTTAACCTGGTCGACCAGTGCTTCAATTTGCCGGTAGATATACCGCGTGCTGATCTTCCCCTGTGCTTCGTTGGTGCCAAAGGACAGTATGATCAGGTCCGGTTTTAGATCAGCTATCTGGCGGGCAAAAAAACGGGCCCGGACAAAGTCGGAGAACTTTCCGCCGTTCACACCAATAGAATGGTATACCACCCCGGAATACTCATTTTCCAGCATAATGCCATCCAGGACAAAATTTCCGTCTTTCTCTGATTGCTGGTCGTAGGTTATGGACACCTGAGCGACCGGTTGGTCAAAGTAAAAGGCCTGGAAAAAGTCATCCTTCATAAACAACACGGCATCCTGGTTGGTCACTTCATCACGCACCCTGAATCGAACCGGTTCGGAATCTTCCCTGTGAAAAATAGTCACCTTGGTGAACAACCTGGTTTGGCTGGTGGAAGTATCCCGGAGGTTAACGGTCAGATTACCGGATTTCTGAAAACTTTCCAGCAGGAAGCCGCTGATCCCATACGGGGTTTGCTCGGCAAGATTTTGCTGGCAATTGCTTCCGTACCAACGGTTGCTTGTGGCGATCTGATAATCCCGCGGACCATTGGAGCCCGCCAGTTTGTACGGGAAGATCAGTCCCCGCCCGCCGTCACCAAATGCATCCTGCATGCGCTGGCGTACTTCATTGGTCAGGTAATTGCCCAAAATATGTGAATCGCCCAGGTGTACAATATTTACCTTTTTGCCTCCTTTTGTTCGCTGCAGGTATAGTTTCCGGAATACGGGCTGCAGGTGATCGGCATTTACAAGGTTGTTTTTTTCCAGGTCGAGAAAAGTGTATTCAACCGAGTCCTGTGCTCCCAGTTCTACCTTGGGCGGCCGGAATTGGGATTGGCATTGATCGGCAAAGATCAGTAGGAAGATCAGGCTGGCCCCCAGCCGCAAGTGGTGTGGGAAACGGAACCGTTCTACAAATAAGCGTGTCAATGGCATACGCATGTAAATTCCTGCTAGGTGAAGAGTAGGCGTCAGTAGGCCGGTTGTTGCTTTTTTTTCTGGCGATACTGTTCCTGTTCTCTAAGGAAAAGGTCAGTGAACATATAGCCCATTATACTGCCCCCGTAATGGGTCAGGTGGGTATAATCCAGGTTAGCCAGCGGCGGATGATACTCGTCTGCGTAGCGGATCATCGACCCCGGCCCTCCCATGGCGTGGAACAGATCGAAGAATAAAAAGCCGTGCTTGCGGGCCAGTTCCCGTTGCATGGTGGCAATTACGGGTACACTGGGCAGGGTTGTCTTATTGCCGTCGATCTTACCTCCCCGGTCTGCTACGCTGACTATAAGCACAGGTGTTTCCGGAAAACACTTCCGGATATGCTGGAAGGTCTGATCGAGTTCATATTCATACCAGCCGATATTGTCCAGGCTGGGTGTTGCAGCGTTTAGTCCCAGTTGGACCACGATGAGTTGATATTGTTGCACAGCATCGAACTGCCGAGCCAGAATGGGGTTGATCAGTTTCAGCCGCCCACCGGTATTGCCACGCACCGAAAAGTTGTCGAGGTAAATGCCCGGGCCGCTTTCCAGTGTTGCCCCATAGACCAGAAGGTTACTGTCCGGCTGACTGATCTGAAAGTCAAATGTCCGGGTAGAGGCCGTATTCGGTTTTCCCAACCATATGCCAAGTTGGCCCCCGGTAGCCGGCAGACTATCCGTTTGAGGAGACATTTCGGCCATTTGCCAGGTAAAGGTAACGGTGGTATCCGACCGGTAAAACAGGCGTACCTGTGTCCATCTGCGGGTATGTTTAAAATAATCGGCTCCCTCATACCGGACGGATGCCTGTGCTTTGGGCCGGTATACAAAACCGTTAATGCCAAATGGCTGGCCGCTTTTAAAGTTTTTTACAATGGAATAAGGCTTCCAGTTGGAATATTCATGGGTCAGGGTGCGTTTGAAGCGGGCAACTTCCGATGTGATGGGTACATAACCGACACCATTTCCGCCCCACAAGGTTTGCAGGGTGTCGCGCAGGTCGCCTAACAAAATATCCCCTTCAATAAAAGAGTCTCCAAAAAATGCCACCCGAACCGTCTGCTCTTTTGTGCGAATTGCATCCACAGCGTCAAAAAAGCGACTGAGCCCTTGCTGGTCAGGGGTGTAGTCTTCCACAATTTTTCCGAAAAGGGAAGCGTCTGCCGGCCGCACACGGCCCAGGGAGTCGAAGAGGGAAAGGAGGGCTGTTTCGGCCAGGGTGTCAGGGTGAATGGTAGTGGAGTCGGCCGGAACCGGCGTTGGCTCAGATTCCCGGATATCCAAAAAAATATCCATTTTCCGCAAGGTAACACCATTCAGGGTGATACCTGGAGGTAGAAGCGACAATGCCGCCAGGAACAGTAAAACCAGAAGCGTAAGCCACAAGGCCTGGCCGAGATAGTTTTTCATGTCTGGCAAAGGTACGGCTACCCGGGAGTTTTGGCGAAACAGAAATTTTGAGACAATTTCAATATTAATCTCTGGTATTGTTTTTGACCCATTCAGGCAAACGGATTACAGCCTTTATATTTGCCTGCAGTACACTAATACCAACCAGACCTGCTATTATGACATCACAAATCAAATCCTTTGAAGACTACCAGGAAACCTATGCCCGAAGTGTTGCCGACCCGGAGGGTTTTTGGGCCGAACAAGCGGAAACCTTTACCTGGCGCAAACCCTGGCGGCAGTCGTTGAAATGGAATTTTCGGGAACCGCGGGTTAAGTGGTTTGTGGGCGGACGCCTCAATATTACGGAGAACTGCCTGGATCGACACCTGGCTACCCGGGGCAACCAGGTTGCACTGCTCTTTGAACCCAATGAAAAGGGAGCCCGGGCCCGTAAAATAACCTACAAACAACTATATGGCCTGGTTTGTCAGTTTGCCAATGCGTTAAAAGCACAAGGCGTGAAGAAGGGGGACCGTGTATGCATTTACATGCCTATGACGCCTGAACTCGCCGTTGCCGTGCTGGCATGCGCCCGGATTGGTGCCGTGCATTCTGTGGTTTTCGCCGGGTTCAGTGCTATTTCCCTGGCAGACAGGATCAAGGATGCGCAGGCCAAAGTTGTGCTTACTTCGGATTATAATGCCCGGGGCGCAAAGAACATCGCAGTGAAGGCCATCGTCGATGAAGCGCTGGCTTTGGGTTGTGACTCGGTCGAGCATGTTATCGTCCATCAGAATACCGGCGGTGCGGTAACCATGAAGGCCGGTCGTGACATTTGGTGGCATGAGGCCGTTAAAGGGCGCCGCCGTACATGCAAACCGACGATCGTCGACAGTGAAGACATGCTGTTTATCCTGTATACATCCGGTTCTACCGGTAAGCCCAAAGGCGTAGTCCATACGCATGGCGGTTACATGGTTTACACGGAATATACCTTTAGAAATGTCTTTCAGTACCAGGAAGGCGATATCTACTGGTGTACGGCAGATATCGGCTGGATCACCGGACATTCCTATATCGTTTACGGGCCTTTACTTGCCGGCGCCACCTCCCTGATGTTCGAAGGGGTACCGACTTATCCGGATGCAGGCCGTTTCTGGGATATTGTGCAGCGGCACAAGGTAAACATCTTCTATACTGCGCCAACGGCGATCCGGGCGCTCATGGCTGCCGGTGATCAGTGGGTAAAGGGGCGTCGGATGTCCTCTTTAAGGGTGCTGGGCACGGTGGGCGAGCCGATCAACGAAGAAGCCTGGCACTGGTATAACGAGCGGGTGGGTAAAAAGAGGTGTCCGATCGTGGATACCTGGTGGCAAACAGAAACAGGTGGTATCATGATCACGCCACTGGCTGGCATAACACCGTTGAAACCCTGCTATGCGACCTACCCCATGCCCGGTATCCAACCTTGCCTGGTGGATGGAAACGGCAACGAGATCGAAGGAAATGACGTAGAAGGTATGTTGTGTATTAAATTTCCTTGGCCGTCTATTCTGCGCACCACTTACGGTGACCACGAAAGATGCCGTTTGACCTATTTCTCCACCTTCAAGAACAAATATTTTACCGGTGACGGTGCCCGCCGGGATGCCAACGGTTTGTACCGGATCATAGGGCGGGTAGATGACGTGATCAATGTATCGGGGCATCGGATTGGGACAGCTGAGGTGGAAGATGCGATCAACAAGGCGCCTAATGTGGTGGAGTCTGCAGTAGTAGGTTACCCCCATGATATCAAAGGACAGGGTATCTTCGCTTATATTATCAGCAGTGAGCCGGTAGAGGATATGGCGGCCTTCAAATCCAGCGTACTCAATACCGTAATCCGCGTGATTGGCCCAATAGCCAAACCGGATAAAGTATTGGTAGTACCCGGATTACCCAAGACCCGGTCGGGAAAGATCATGCGACGGATCCTGCGCAAAATTGCGGAGGGCGATACGTCCAACCTGGGGGATACGTCCACCCTGCTTAACCCTGAAGTAGTTGACACGATAAAAGACGGAGCCCAGCGCATATAAGAACACCCCGGGGCTAATGTTAATGGTGGTTATTTTCAGGTGGTTTGGCACGGTTTTTTCTTTTTGAATACTGCGCTATAATCCCCTGAACAGTGCGCATTAATCACCATTCAAAGCATTTCCTTAGAGAAAAACGACCTGCGGCTATCCGCGGGTCTTTTTTTTGCCTGCAGGGTACGCCTTTCAAAAAGCGGGTGAAAATGCTTTTCTTGTGTGCTGTTTTACCACCTGTATCCGGACCTGGCGACCGCCTGACTCAAAATCGAGCTGTTTACTGGAGCGCTGATGCCGAAACCGGATTTGAACACAATATTATACAGGTTTATGGCTGATTCGAACAAAGTTTATTGGAAGCGCAATATTCGATACCTCGCGCTCCTGCTGACGATCTGGTTTGTGGTCTCTTACGGCTTCGGGATCTTGTTGGCGGATGAGTTGAACAACTTTCGTCTGGCAGGCTTCAAGTTGGGCTTCTGGTTTGCCCAGCAGGGAGCGATCTATGTATTTGTTATATTGATATTCGTCTACGTCCGGCTAATGAACCGCCTGGATGCTGCTCACGATGTGGATGAAAAATAACTGGTGCTCACCTTGTCACCGGCAGTGTCCGGTGCTGTAAATAATACCCTGTTATGAGTATTCAACTCTGGACCCTGATCCTGGTCGTTCTTTCCTTTGCTCTATATATCGGTATTGCTGTTTGGTCACGGGCTGGCTCGACAAAAGAGTTTTATGTGGCCGGTGGGGGAGTGCCACCGATCCTGAATGGTATGGCAACCGCTGCAGACTGGATGTCGGCGGCTTCTTTTATTTCAATGGCCGGCATCATCTCTTTTTCGGGGTATGACGGTTCGGTTTACCTGCTTGGCTGGACTGGAGGTTATGTTCTTCTGGCATTATTACTGGCGCCGTATTTGCGGAAATTCGGCAAGTTCACCGTGCCTGACTTTATCGGTGAGCGCTACTATTCCCAGCAGGCCAGGATCATCGCTGTGGTGTGTGCGCTGTTTGTTTCCTTTACATATATCGCCGGCCAGATGCGTGGGGTGGGCATTGTTTTCTCCCGGTTCCTGGAAGTCGATATTACCTGGGGGGTGATCATAGGGATGGGGATCGTGTTTGTATATGCGGTGCTGGGGGGCATGAAGGGTATTACGTATACCCAGGTTGCCCAATATGTGGTGCTGATCTTTGCCTTTATGGTGCCGGCGATATTTATTTCCATTCAAATGACCGGCAATCCAATCCCCCAGCTGGGCATGGGTGGTACCCTGGCCGACGGCAGTTACCTGTTGGATAAACTCGACGGCCTGAATGCCGAACTCGGCTTCTCCGCGTATACAGACGGGGCCAAACCACTTATTGACCTGTTTTGTATAACTGCTGCCCTGATGGTCGGAACTGCGGGTCTTCCTCATGTTATTGTGCGGTTTTTTACGGTACCTCGGGTCAGAGATGCCCGTTCTTCAGCCGGTTGGGCTTTGTTGTTCATCGCAATTTTATATACCACCGCACCGGCTGTGGCTGCTTTTGTCCGGACCAATCTGATCGAAACGGTCTCGGAAAAAACCTATGCTGACATGCCGGCCTGGTTCCATAAATGGGAAGCCGCCAAACTGATAGCCTTCGAAGATAAAAATGGCGATGGCAAGATCCAATATGTCAAGGATGCCTCCCGGAATGAACTGTCGATTGATAAAGACATAATGGTGCTGGCCAATCCAGAAATTGCCCGGTTGCCGGCCTGGGTGATCGCATTGGTTGCTGCCGGCGGCCTGGCGGCAGCCTTGTCGACTGCTGCCGGACTGCTTTTGGTCATTTCCAGTGCGATCTCCCACGACCTTTTGAAAAATGCCATAATGCCGCACATATCAGAACGAGGTGAATTGTTGGCTGCCCGTATCGCTGCCGGCCTCTCCGTGATACTGGCCGGCCTGTTGGGGATCTACCCACCCGGATTTGTTGCCGAAGTAGTAGCATTTGCCTTCGGCCTGGCCGCAGCATCGTTTTTTCCGGCAATTATTTTGGGCATTTTCGATAAGCGCACCAATAAACAAGGTGCTATGGCTGGTATGGTCACAGGCTTGCTGTTTACAGCGGTTATGATCATACTGATGAAAACGGATAAACTATTCGGAACGGAAGTGCCTTTCATTAAAAAAGTCGCCGGTATCAGCGCAGAAGGCATCGGTACGATCGGCATGTTGATCAACCTGGCCGTATCGGTCGTTGTTTCCCGGCTGACTGCTCCGCCCCCCGAGGAAATCCAGCATATGATAGAGGATATCCGGGTACCGCGCGGTGCCGGACAGGCACAGCAGCATTAAGGTTTGGTGCCTACCGGATCATGTCGGTTTGATACCGCGTTCGTAACAGTGCCTGCACGGCTTTTATCGCCTGGAAGCTGCTTTTCAGGTTCAGCCGCTCCATTTTCGACAGATCAAGCGGTCGGATATACCGTCCGGAATTGTGGTTGCGGATACCCTGTTCTGTCCGAATACGTAACATGACGGCATATGCATCGGCAGCGAGTTCATACAGTTCGCGATGGGTTGTTTCGGCTTCGGCCAGGGCCTCAAAACGCTCTATGGTGTTGAGGGTTTCCATATGTCCGCTGGCCAGGGTCAATACCCGTGCAGCATCAGCAAGTGGTAGCATACCGCGTGCTTTTAAATCGAATAAGCCTTTTTGCTCGCCTTTGGGCTCAGTCCTGAATTGCCCGAAAAGCCGCAGGGGCGCCCCGCTTTTTAGGGCATCTCCCGCCAGAAAGTTCAGAAAGACGGAATGTGTTCTGATCTCGTCGGCAATATGATGATTAAGGCTGGCTGCCAGGGCGGTCGTTCCGAAAACCGGCTGCATATCAGCAAATGTACTGGCATGGAGCAGAGCCTCCGGAGTGGGTTCGGCAATCCACTTGGAAAACCGGGCTTTCCATTCACCGAGCGAAAGGCACCATTCCGTATTCCGGGCCATCATTCCGGCAGGACAGTATTCAAATCCGCAGGCATGAAGCCTGGTATTTACCTTGTCCGCTAACCGGAGGAAATATTTTTTGACCTTATCGTACTCTTCCGGCGGCACGTTATCAAAGAGCAATGCATTGTCCTGATCGGTAAGTAATAACTGCTCCCCCCGACCAGCACTCCCGATGACCAACCAGCAAAAATCCACATCCGGAGTGGGAGTGCCGCCGATTTTTAACTCCTGCATACTTAACTCAACAGCACGCTCAAACAATGCATGGTTGATCGCTGTAATAACGCCGGCAACATAACCAATCGGGGCATCCTGCCGGAGATATTGCTGCAACAGCTGTCCCGTACTTTTCCGGACTACGATCAGATTAGCAGTGGCACTGCTGCGTTGTAATTCGCGAACCAGCACGGCAGGGTTATTACTTTGTAAAACCAGCAGATCGTGCTCCGACAAGATTCCTGTCACCGGGCTGTTTCGGGTGCCATCCTGGGTGAGACACAGGTGATGAATGCGGTGTTCCAGCATTTGTATCTGCACCTCCGCTACAGTCAGTCCGACTTCTACTGTGAATACCGGTGTAGACATAATCGTTGAAACCGGCTCTTCCAACCCGATTCGCCCGGTCGCTACTTGATTCCGGAGGTCTTTATCTGTAACAATGCCAACAGGATGTTGCTGGCCGTTGACGACGATGATGGAGCCTACAAAGCGATTCCGCATCAGCTCGGCAGCATCACGTATGCGGACATCGGCCAGGCAAACGACCGGTGTTTTCCGTTGTTCGGCTAGAAATATATCCTCCAGTTTAATATCCGCTATTTTTGGCGTCATGCTGCGTAAATTGCCGGCCTGCGGTGATGTGCAATTTTCCAATAGCCTGAAGATACTGCAGGTACGATGATTTTTTATCCGAACCCACTTAATTATACCCACTCCAAATAGCAGGTAAGTAAATTATGAAAGCATTAGTTGTCAATCAGTTACATCAACCATTTGCGTATCAGGATATGCCGGACCCTGTTCCGGAGCCAGGGGAAGTACTGGTACGGCTTCATGCAGCGGCTTTTAACCGCCGGGACTGGTGGATCACACAGGGACAGTATCCGAAGATCCAGCTTCCTGTGATCCTGGGGAGTGACGGGTCCGGTACCCTGGATGGAAAACCGGTTGTTATTTATCCGGCACTGGATTGGGGCGACAATCCACGCGTGCAGAGTAAAGCGTTCCGGGTACTGGGCTTACCGGAGGATGGCACTTTTGCTGAACTGATCCGGATACCGGGAAAAAATGTGCAGCCAATGCCAGAGCACCTTGATTGGGAGCAGGCAGCCGCATTGCCGCTTGCTGGGCTTACGGCCTACAGAACCCTCTTCACCCGATGCCGGCTGGAGCCGGGCGAGCGGGTTCTGATCAGCGGAGTAGGCGGTGGTGTTGCCCTGGTCGCTATGCAGTTTGCCTTAGCCGCGGGTGCTGAAGTGTATGTTACATCCGGATCTGCAGAAAAGATCGATAAGGCGGTACAGATGGGCGCAGTTGCGGGTGCAAACTACCGGGAATCAAACTGGGCAGCCGACTTGAAAGTCAGGGCTGGCGGGTTTGATGTGGTGGTCGACTCTGCCGGCGGCGATGGTTTTGCGGATTTGCTCAGCCTGACCAACCCCGGCGGACGCATCGGTATTTATGGCGGTACACTTGGAAAGATCAATGGCCTGAGCCCACAGGTACTATTTTGGCGACAGGTGAGTATTCTGGGCTCAACTATGGGTTCCCTCGAAGAGTTCCGGAACATGCTGGCGTTCGTATCCCAACATCGCATCGTGCCGGTCATCGACTCATCCTTTGCGCTTGAAGACGGCAATGAGGCACTTGGCCGTCTGGCAGGGAATGCTCAGTTTGGAAAAATCGTTTTACAGATCCGGTGAGTTTCTGTTCTGTCCGGCTCGCCGGATCAGCCAACTGATCCCGACGGCCAGCAGGCAGGGCAGGCCGATCCAGAATGCCTCGCTTAGCAATACCCGGAATCCCCAGTAACTCATGAATCTGTCAATTGACAGAGGAGAAACCCGTATCACCTGTATCGGGAAAAAGAGACGTTCTGTACTGAAGGGCCACCAAAGGGCACACCCGAGCCCGCCGGTGGTCAGCATATCCAGGAGGGGGTGCGACACTGTTGCCAGAATAAACCAGCTAGCCATTTTCCACCAGTCCTTTTGCCGGTGGTAAAACAACCAGGCTACCAGGGTTCCTAAGAACAGTGCGAATACGATCGAATGCGTAAAACCCCGGTGTCCCCATTCGCTTTCATAGGGTATGCCAAAGCGAAAGGCCAGGACATCAGCATCCGGAATGGCAGCGCATATACCTGCCAGTAGTAGTGCTTTCCCGGCTGTTTTTTTCGGGAAACCGGAATAACCGATGGCTGCAGCGGCAGCTATATGACCGAAAACAGAAGCCATAGGTACGTTTTTGTCAGGGTGGCCGTTACTTCACCAGCTGATGCCTTGTGCGGCAGCTTGCGGATGAATGCGGAAAAATATACTTCCGCCGGCAGTCATGGTGGATAAGAAAGTGTACTGGCGGCGGGATGCAACAACAGGATCCTGAGCAGGGCAGGATTCCAGGATCTGTGTGCCCTTTACGATCGAAACATTTTGGTACAAACGACCGTGTGCCGGATCTCCCAGCTCAAATCCCTGTTTCGCTCTGTAGTGGTTTTGATAGAGCCGAAACAGGTCGTTGCCATCCCAATATGCGGCCTGTTGTATTTCCATAATGATCGACCGGATATCGTACACCTGCCTGGTGAATAGTTTCAATACAGCCAGATTGGCATAGTTACGCTTGAGAGTGTCTCCCCCCGGCAGAAAGTATTCATTGAATTGCGGCCCGTTGATCCCTTTAATGTATTGTACATCGTGGACGAGATCGTTCAGTCCGTATGCCCGGCCGGCCCGGTAAAAGGCCAAACTCTTGTTTCGGACATAATTGTACATGCAAATGGCTATGCCCACGACCTCCCGCCAGAGTTCGCCTGAAGGATCCGAAGGATTGATTTCACGAAGTAGGCCCGGGTATGAGGCTTCCGCATATAAAATGGCTGCATACCGCTGGAGTTGAGAACCGGTAATAATGGGTACAGGTGTGTTGCCGAAAACAGCCAGGTCAGGGCCGTTCTCCTGCCGGTTCAGTAAGACACCATTTGTGTGAAAGGTAAGCGTAGCCATAGCGATTTGGATTTTGTTACGGGACCACAAATATGCGTGTAAATTTTCAGGGATGGGAAATTTGGGTGTTTGCCGGATGGAACATGTAGTGATTCCCGGGTTTAGACAGTATCGGACTGCCAATCTGCTGTGAATCCACGTAAATTGTCGAAAATATGGAAGATGGCGTGAAACATGCCGTTCATTAGCCATTCATTTCGCAGATTTGTGCCAATCAAAAATGTTATACGGATGATGTTACCTTGTTTACCTCCTTTCTTTAGTGCCCGAAAAATTGCGCTGGCCGCTGCAGGCCTGTTGTGTTTGCCCTTGTTAGTGTGGACACAAAATATAAACACCGATTACCTCCGGTCCATAAATGTCCGGTCGATTGGTCCGGCCGCTATGTCCGGCCGGATTACAGCGATCACCTGTGACCCGGGCAACCCGGAGGTTATATATGCCGGGGCTGCTTCAGGCGGCGTGTGGCGGAGCACCAGTGGCGGGACAGACTGGAAGCCCATTTTCGATGCTGCCCCTACCCAGAGCATAGGCGCGATCGCCATACACCCACAAAATCCGGATTTGATCTGGGTGGGCACGGGCGAAGGAAATCCCCGGAACTCCCAGAATTTTGGGGTGGGTATTTTCAAATCCATCGATGGTGGGCGTACCTGGACGCACATGGGGCTGGACCAGACGCATACCATTCACCGGATCGTGCTGCACCGCGACAACCCGGATATAATCTGGGCGGCCTCGATGGGGTCGACCTACGGCCCGACCCAGCAACGCGGTGTGTTTAAAAGCACCGACGGTGGGAAAACCTGGCGCAAAGTGCTATTTGTAAATGATCTGACGGGATGTGCTGATCTGGTGGCGGACCCTTCCAATCCCAATAAATTGTATGCTGCGATGTGGGAATACCAGCGTTGGCCCTGGTTTTTTAAATCCGGTGGGAAAGGGTCCGGGTTGTATGTATCCTATGACGGCGGGGAAACCTGGTCACCACGCACGGAACAAAATGGCCTGCCGAAAGGCCAACTCGGCCGGATCGGGGTTGCTGTTGCCCGCAGCAATCCTGCTGTAGTATATGCGATTGTGGAAGCAGAGGAGAATGCGCTATATCGCAGCGATGACGGTGGTCAGAACTGGCGAAAAACGACCAGTGAAAATATCGGCGGCCGCCCGTTCTACTATTCCGAGATCTATGTGGATCCACAAAATGAAAACCGGATATACAGCCTCCATACCTATCTGAACCGGAGTGAGGATGGTGGCCGGTCCTTTGACACCTGGATCCGCTGGGAGATCCACCTCGACCACCATGCCTTCTGGATCCATCCTGAAGACCCGGACTATATGATAGACGGGAATGACGGTGGCTTGAATATTACCCACGACCGGGGACGCACCTGGCGATATGCCGAAAACATCCCGGTAGGGCAATTTTACCATATCAATATCGATAATGATATTCCGTACAATATTTATGGCGGTCTACAGGACAACGGTTCATGGGTTGGCCCGTCTGCCGTCTGGCGGTCTGGGGGGATCCGGAATTCAGACTGGCAGGAGGTGATGTTCGGTGATGGCTTCGATGTAGTTCCCCGCCGCGACGATAACCGCTATTGTTTTGCCATGTCGCAGGGCGGCGAACTCGGCTATGTCGATATCGAAACCGGCCATTCGTTACATCTCAAACCCCTTCATCCGGAAAATGTGCAGTTGCGCTGGAACTGGAATGCCGGTATTGCCCAGGACCCGTTCAGCGACAGTGGAATTTATTTCGGTAGTCAGTTTTTACATTATTCCCCGGATTACGGACAGACCTGGCAGTTGCGCTCACCAGATCTGACGACAAACGACACGTCCAAATTGCATCAGGATATTTCCGGAGGATTGACGATCGATGCAACCAATGCTGAAAATTACTGTTCGATCATTTCCATTGCCCCCAGCCCGGTAGACCGGAATGTGATCTGGGTGGGTACGGACGACGGGAATGTCCAACTGACCCGCGATGGGGGAGAAACCTGGATAAACCTTGCCGAACGCCTCCCGGATGGTCCTGAAGGCGGCTGGGTGCATCAGATCGAGGTGTCAAACCAGAATGCCGGGGAAGCTTTTGTCGTATTGAATAATTACCGGCAGAATGACTGGACACCCTATCTCTATCACACCACAGACTTCGGCCGTCGCTGGAAACGTCTGGCTGACCCATCACGGGTGGATGGATTTTGCCTTTCTGTGGTACAGGATCCGGAGGTTGCCAACCTGCTTTTCCTCGGTACGGATCGTGGCCTTTATTTCAGTTTGAATTATGGCCAGACCTGGACGCACTGGCCGCGGGTGGATGCCGACAAGCCGGGCGGACTGCCATGTATGCCTGTGCAGGATATGAAGATCCACCCGCGGGATGGGGATTTGGTACTGGGTACATACGGCCGGGCGGTCTGGGTCCTGGATAACATTGCTGCATTGCGCGAACTGGCGCGTGATCCGGATATGCTGGAGCAGCCTTTCAAACTTTTTAAACCTCAGGATGCAGTCCTGGCAGCCTGGCGGTCGTATGAGGGGACACGCTTTTCAGCAGATGCTATTTACTCGGGTGCTAATAAAGGTACCGCAGCACAGATCCCGGTTTGGGTGAAACCTTCCCCTGCGAATGCCGGGGCTGAAAAAGAAGCGGATTCCGATGCCGATGCTGAACAGGAACGCCCGCGTCGGGGCCGGGGTGGTGGAAAAAAGGAAAAAGCAACGATTTGGGTCCTGTCAACGGACGGCGATACCGTTCGGCGCTGGAAAACTGCGCTGGATACCTGCTTTGGCGCGGTCTATTGGGGATTGGATACCAGAGGAGTGGAATATCCCTCCAACCGGAAACCCGACCGGGACCAAATGGAGCCCGGGCGGGGGCCACGGGTATTACCCGGGAAGTATAAGGTTATGGTACAATATCACGGGAAAACAGACTCGGTAGAGGTAACTGTTATAGACGATCCGCGGCTGGACCTTTCCATCGCCGACCGGGAAGCCAATGCAGCAGCGGTCCGGGCATTTTATCCGGTTATTGAGCGCTCAAAAGCCGGTTACGACCGAATGCTGGAGGCTGAAAAAACGATAAAATTAGTGGAGAGTCAGTTTGTGCATGTGCCGGACAGCATAAAAAAGGAGGTGTTGAAATTGGGAAAAACACTGCTGGACAGTATCGGTGTTCTAAAGGACGGATTCTTCACCCAAAAAGAACAAAAAGGTATACAGCGCAATCCCAATCAGTTGAACTCCACGCTTCGCCAGGCCGTATCCTATATTGAGGCTTCTCCGGGGGCACCAAATGGCAATGCCAGGATAGCCATTGAAAAGGCCCGGATGGAAGCCGATCAACTACTTGGGCGTATAGATGCATTGTTTGAAGGGCCCTGGAAAGTATACCGGGAAAAAGCGGAGTCCATTGAGTTTTCCTTGTTCAAAGACGAATAACCAAAGCTGGAAAGCAGAAGGATAAAAAATGCCCGGCGGTATTACACCGCCGGGCTAGTTTATAATCGGTACTGCTAAAAAGGCAAACAGGGTAAATTACTTTTGGTAGAGCATCTTTAACTCTTCCGGGACCGGATAGATATATCGGCTGT
>SBHD01000024.1 GCA_006226345.1 Bacteroidota bacterium
CTAGGGTGTGTCTGAAAAATATTCACCGCCCGCCTTTGGCTTCTAACGGATGCTCCCGCACATAATCCAGCAGCGGATCCCTTCCTTCCCGAAACGCCGAAAACGGCAACTCCATCGGCAGGGTCAGCTGCAGCGTATCCGGGTTTCCCGGCAAGACATGCACCGTCCGGGTGCCATAAAAGACCTCGATATCACTATTCGGCAACTTGAACGACTGCGGATCGCCAAAATGGTTCGGCCGCACGGGCGGCACTTCCCCGATCAATGTAGCCCTGGTCTTTGCCTGAAATGCACTGGCGATCTCTACTGCCGCGCCCCCGGTGTACCGGTTCACAGCGATATAGATGCGGTCCGGCCGGTTCAGTTCCGGCATGGCAGCCAGACGCTCAGCCAACGCGATCCCGTCGGCAGGCATACCCCCGGAATTAAACCGGAGATCAAAAAAGAAGCGGGCTCCGGGGTGGCGGTGCAGTAGCGCCACCACCGAGTCGGCAAATGGCTGAAATGCCGGTAACTGCATCGCACTGAGGGTATCGCCCGTGGCCATGATCATTTCTCTGCTGTAACAGGCATTATACTGAATGTAGGCGATACTGTCCGATTCCAGCCAGTTCATGCTGTATATCTTCTTCACGGGATCCCAGCGCAGGTCCGGGTGCTCCTGCATAAACTGAGCGGGTTGCATACCGCTTTTTTCCCGCTTAAAGTCCAATGGAAATACCTTCATCAGGTATTGTTTGCCTGCATCGTCCTGCAGTACCAGTTCCAGCGTATCGGAGGGGGAAATGCCCGCCAACCGGAAGGCCGCCGGAAAGCGCAGCCAAAGCGGGCCGTCCCGCCGGATAGCCTCCGGGTTCTCCCGGGCAAAAAACTGTCCCATCCGTTCCAGGACCGGTTCGATCCGGATGCGGTTCATGCCCAGCACCTGCTTGCCCAATGCCGGCTCGAATTTTTTTACGGTTCCGCTTACATAGAGGCCGCCCTCGTACCAGCCCAGTCCAAGCGGGATCACTTTGTCTTTTTGCAACAACGGCGCCAGCTCCAGCCTGGTCTGGGCATCGCCCAGGCGGGCCAGAATAAGCTGTAGTTCCAGCCCGATCTGAAGGTCAGCTTTACCCTCCAGGCTTTGGGATAACCGGTCCAGATCTGCTTCAAAAGATGCCTGCGGGTAGGAGAAATACAGGTTCGGATGTCGCTTCGGGAGTTCCCGTTGCAGGAAAGCCAGATCGGCCTGCCAGTTTCCTACGCTGGTCTGGCTTGTCAGTCCGGCAGCCGAAAACAGGAGCAGAAAAAGAAAGAATGTACGCGTAAACATGGGATATGTCAGACTGAACTTCATGTGAATATTTATCCGGTGTCGAGGGAAAGGCACGGTGTCTTAACCGCGGAGACGCCAAGGCGCTGAGTACAACATCTTTGCGTCCTGGCGTCTCCGTAGTTAATTACTTTTCTCGTGCCACTCTAAAACCAGCCGGTTTTCTTCCTGCGCCGGCTGCGCGATGTACCTCCAATCCCCAGGACGCCCAGCAAACCACGGGTGAGCTCCCGGGCGACAGTGCGCCCGATCTGGCGGGTGGTCGGATTGTTGATCACCTGCTCCAGGGTACTTTTTTCCTGTTTCTTACTGCGGGAGGTAGTGGCCGGCTTCGCCTCTTCCCGCTGCGCGGCTTGTTCTTCTGCCTCTTCTATTTTCTCCTGCAGGATTTCATAGGCGCTTTCCCGGTCGACCTCCTGGTTGTATTTCCGGACCAGGCTGGAGCGGCTCAGGATCGCATCGATCTCCGTAGGTGTCAGAATATCCATGCGGGATTCCGGCGCCCGCATCAGCGTATGTACCAGCGGGGTAGGAATACCTTTTTCGTTCAATACACTGACCAGTGCCTCGCCGATACCCAGGCTGGTGAGCACATCTTCGGTTTTATACCATTCTGTGATCGGGTAGTTTTCGGCTGCCAGCTTGATCGCTTTCCGGTCTTTGGCGGTAAATGCGCGAAGGGCATGCTGCACTTTCATACCCAGCTGGGCCAGGATGCTGTCCGGGATATCCGCCGGGTTCTGGGTAATGAAGAAGATACCAACCCCTTTGGAACGGATCAGTTTGATGATCGCCTCCAGCTGTTGCATGAGCGCCGGGGTTGCCTCCTGGAAGACCAGGTGCGCCTCATCGATGAAAATACACAGCTTGGGCTGATCCAGGTCGCCTTCTTCCGGGAAAGAGGAATAGATCTCGGCGAGCATCTGAAGCATAAAGGTGCTGAACAATTTGGGGCGATCCTGGATATCCGTCAGGCGGATAATGCTGATCATGCCCCGGCCGTTTTCATCGATCCGGCACAGGTCCTGTACGTCAAAAGACAGTTCACCGAAAAACAGTTCGGCGCCCTGTTGTTCGAGTTCCACGACCTTACGGAGAATAGTGGCAGCGGTAGCGGAACTGAACAGGCCGTATTCTTCCTCGATCTCGGCTTTTCCTTCGTTGCCCAGAAACTGCAATACCTTTTTAAAATCCTTCAGGTCGAGCAAAGGCAGTTTCCGGTCGTCACAGTATTTAAACACGACAGACACTACCCCACCCTGCGTATCATTCAGACCCAGGATCCGGCTGAACAACACCGGCCCAAACTCACTGACCGTAGCACGCAGGCGGGACCCCTTCTCACCGGAAAGGCTGAAGAACTCCACTGAGTTGCCGGTAGGATGCCAGCTCAGGCCGATCTTACCGCTGCGTTCGACGATCTTGGGATGGTCGTTGCCCGGCATTGCCACACCAGACAGGTCGCCCTTGATATCCATAAGCAGACTGGGGACGCCGTTGGCTGCCAGTTGCTCAGCCAGTACCTGCAGACTCTTGGTCTTACCGGTACCGGTAGCTCCGGCGATCAGACCGTGCCGGTTGAGGGTACGCAGCGGGACTTTTACCTGCAACCCCTGGATGGCCTCTCCATCCAGCATGGCACCACCCAGTACAAAAGAGGAGCCTTTAAAGGTGTAACCCTGTTCTAGTTCAGCGGAAAACTTTTCGGTTTTGGACATAGCGTTTCTTGATAAGTTCTGTTGGTCTTCAGGGAAATGCGAAGCCGGAAGCACCATGCCGGGCCCCGCCACTGCAAAGATGAAATATTGCAGGGGATACACCAAAACCAGGTGCATCAGAAGTATTTATTACAATGAAAAAAGGCTCAGATCTTTTGCAACCTGCCCAGCCAGTCCGCCACCACCCGGACCTCCGCATCGCTGATGTGCGTGATAGGAGCCATTGGGGGGAAGTTAGGCCAGTTCTCCGGTTTGGGCTCCCGGATAAGTTTGGCCATTTTTTTAGGGCTGTATTTTTTGGCAGATAACTCCCGCCAACTGGGACCGACCATGCGTTTGTCCAGAACATGACAACTGCCGCAGGAGTATTTGTCGAAAACAGCTTTTACCGGAGCGGGTACGGACTGTGCCAGCGTTGTAAAACGCATACCAAACAACAGAGTGCAAATAATTAAAATACGCATAGTATAACCAAAGGATAGTTTTAGCACACGGAGTGTATCCGAAAAACATAACCGGACCGCAAAAGTTTTCAACCGCACGCAGCATTGGTGGCAACTCCTGATCCTGCGTAGCAGATGGTACAAAAAAAAGCACATTTCAGGATATCCGGCCTTATATGTTTTTCTTTTTCAATTCTTTAACAGCGTAATCACAGGCCCGGGCCGTAAGTGCCATATAGGTAAGGGAAGGGTTCTGACAGGCCCCGGAGGCCATGGCCGAACCGTCCGTGACAAATACATTCGGAACAGTATGCACCTGGCACCAGCCATTAAGCACCGAAGTATCCGGGTCGCGCCCCATCCGGGCAGTACCCATTTCATGGATCCCCCGGCCGGGTGGTTCCAGCGTATCCTGAACTACAATATCCTTACAGCCGGCCGCTTCCAGCATTTCATATCCGGTCTGGTGCATGTCCTTTACCATGGCTTCTTCATTTGGCCCCCAGGCACAGTCAATGTCCAGGGTAGGCATGCCCCAGGGATCCAGGATATCCCGGTTGATCCGGACATGGTTTTCATACCGGGGCAGGCATTCCCCCATACCATGAAAACCCATACCCCAGCTTCCGGGCCGGCTTAACGAATCCTTGAACGCCGTACCAAAGTCATCCTGCCCAAACCCGCGCATCCAGTCTTCCCGCCAGGCTCCACCGCCAAAAGCATACCCCCGGACGAAGTCCGGATGACGGTCCCAGATGTTCCGAAACCGGGGAATGTAGATCCCGTTTGGCCGGCGCCCCTTATAATACCGGTCAGCAAGGCCCTCAAAACGCCCGCCCATACGGGAGCGGTAATTATGATCCATCAGGTAGTGTCCCAGCACACCACTATCGTTGCCCAGGCCATCCGGGAACCGCGACGAGGTGCTGTTCAGCAGGATCAGGGTACTGTTCAGGGTGCCGGCATTTAAAAAGATCACTTTAGCATAGTATTCCGTCATTTCCCGTGTTTGGGCATCGATCACGCGCACTCCCCTGGCGCGGTTCTTCTTTTCATCGTAAATGATCGAATGCACGATGGAATCCGGCCGGAGGGTCATTTTTTTTGTCCGGACTGCCGCTGGCAAAGTAGATGAATTGCTGCTGAAGTAGGCACTATACGGGCATCCGCGGGCACACAGATTACGGTACTGACACGGACCGCGACCGTTATGCGGCACGGTCAGGTTGGCGCTGCGCCCGATCACCAGGTGGCGCCGGGGCCATTTGGCCTCGATCTGCTGTTTGAGGTGTTTTTCTCCTGCATTCAGTTCCATGGGCGGCAAAAACTCGCCATCGGGGATCTGTTCCAGCCCGTCGCGGTTGCCACTAATGCCGGCAAAACGCTCGACATGGCTGTACCAGGGCGCCAGGTCATCATAACGGATCGGCCAGTCTGTGCCATGACCATCTTTGGCATTGGATTCAAAATCGAAAGGAGCCCAGCGGTAGGTTTGCCGCGCCCACAGCAGCGATTTGCCGCCCACCTGGTACCCCCGAATCCATTCAAAAGGCTTTACCTGTTGATACGGATGTTCCTTGTCCTGGACAAAAAAATGTTTGGTGGACTCGTTGTACAAATAACAGGCCGACTGCACGGGATTATTCTCCCGGTCCTGTTCTGTTTTTTGCAGCCGGTGATCGAAGTCCCAGGGATGCAGCATGGCTGTCGGATAGTCGAGCACATGCCGGACATTCCTGCCACGCTCCAGCACCAGGGTGCGCAGGCCTTTTTCACAAAGTTCCTTGGCTGCCCACCCGCCGGTAATCCCGGAACCGATAACGATGGCGTCGTATTTACGTCGTTTTTGCATGGAGGAGCGATTTCTTATTACCGGTACCAAGCCTTTTGACCAGATTCGAGCGGAACATCTGCGTCAAAGACACCTGGGACGGGCAGGTACTGCAATGCCCGGGTAATACCGACCTCCGAAGTAAAGAAGCCGATCAGGGTCAGGTTTTTGGCGATCCGGAAAAAGTGCAGGGACGCTGGCGGCAGCTGGCTGGCGTCAAGCGCCGCCTCCCGGAGCAGTTGAGTGCGCTGCGGCAGGTCCAGTTCTGTGAATTCCGCCTGGAATTGTTTGCGGCTATCCTGCTCCAGGCCTTCCAGTCCAGCGTTAAAAGTATCCACGGCAACAGTTGTGGTACAATCCGTAAGCAGCACCGGGAATACGAACTGGACCCCGGCTTCCCGGGCGCCGGGACTGTCGGCGGTAGGCGGCAGGATAGTTTCGCACAAGGCGGCGAAGAGGGCCGTTTGTTCGGGTAGTACACCTGGTGCCTGGCGCTGCCAGAAATGTCTGGGATAAGCCAGCACCTTTTCAGCGGAAGCTGGGAGAAAGGCTGCACCGGCAGCCAGGGAGGCAAATAATCGCAGCGCGTAGCGTCGGTCCATTAGTAGTTATTTAATGCTTGATGCCCGCTAATATAAACGTAAAAAGCCGCTATCTTTTGTGTATCACAGCCGGCCGGGTCCGATCTGCCCTGTTTCTGTACGATGCGACCTGCTTATGTCTTGTACTACGACAAATACTTCCCGACGATTGGCACCCGCCGCCCCATCCCGAAGCCTTTCCGGCTTACCCGCAACACCGGCGCCGCCTGCTCGCGCTTGAACTCATTCATATTCACCATGCGCAACACCCGGGCCACCAGCGCTTCATCGAAGCCCATTTCCACCAGTTTGCGCGGGCCCTTGCGGTTTTCGATATATTGGTACAATACCTGATCCAGGATCTCATAAGGCGGCAGGCTGTCGGTATCTTTCTGATCGGGCCGCAGCTCGGCGCTCGGTGGCTTGGTAATGGTATTTTGTGGGATCACTTCGCCATCTTTGTTCAGGTATTCGGCCAGGGCATACACTTCCATTTTATACACATCGCCAAGTACGGAAATACCGCCGCACATATCGCCGTACAGCGTGCCGTATCCAACTGCCATTTCACTCTTGTTCGTCGTATTGAGCAGGATATTGCCAAACTTGTTGCTCATGGCCATCAGCAGCGTACCGCGGGTCCGCGCCTGGATGTTCTCTTCCGTTACATTGAAGGCTGTGCCGGCAAACTGTGCCTGCAACGCCTGTTCAAACGCCGCGAATACGGGTTGAATGGGAATAATGTCATACTGCATCCCCAGATTGACGGCCAGCTGCCGCGCATCGTTGATCGAATGGTCGCTGCTGAACTGGCTGGGCAGCAGCAGGACGCGCACATTATCCTGTCCGAGCGCTTTTGCAGCCAATACCGCCGTCACCGCCGAATCGATACCGCCAGACAGCCCCAGGATCGCTTTTTTAAAGCCCAGCTTCCGGAAATAATCGCGGATCCCGACTACCAGGGCATCGTGCATCAGTTGCACCTTTTCTTTGGGTTGCTCGGCGGTCCGCCCGCCTCTTGTGACTTCCTCCAGGTCGTAAACCCGCAGACATTCTTCGAAATAGGGCATCTCGTCGAATACCTGCCCGTCGGGCGACATTACAATACTCCCGCCGTCGAATATTATATCGGTCTGTGCCCCGATATGATTGGTATAGAACAGCGGGATCTTGTACCGCTCTACGTTAGCACGGACGGTATGGATGCGCACGGCAGCATGATCGTAGCTGAACGGCGAAGCGGAAATATTGAGAATAAAGTCCGGTTTTTCCGCCATCATTTCATCCAGCGGGCAGATCGTGTACAAGGGGTTTTCATTACCCACGTTCCAGATATCCTCACAAACCGACAGGGCGATCCGTTTACCCTTAAACTCAACCGTTTTGAATTCCGTAGCCGGCTCGAAATACCGGTATTCATCAAAAATATCATACGTCGGCAACAAGGTCTTGTGTTGCACCCCAAGGACTTCGCCATCATACAGAAAGTACGCCGAATTGTACAGGTCTTTACCTTCGACCACGGGGTTTCGGGTAGGTGAACCCACGACTATGCCGATACCGCTGCTGGCGGCTTTCAATGCCTCAATGGAAGTATAACTCCTGCGGATGAAATCGTCAAACTCCAGGAAGTCCCGCGGCGGGTATCCACAAGTGGCCAGCTCGCCAAAACATACAAGGTCGGCCCCCTGTGCCCGGGCTTGTTCCACATAACCGAGCATTTTTTCGAGATTTCCTTCAAAATTACCAATATGATAGTCGAGTTGGGCAAGTGCAATTTTCATATGTCTTTTTAAACACAATGACACAAACAGAGGTTCTAAAAGGTACATTTGAAATTCAGTGAACCTGCCGCGAAAGTAGTAGGTTTCATACCTTTGAGCCATGAAAAAACTTATCCGGCAGCTTTTTATTTTGCCGATCCGATTCTATCAGGTCGCACTTTCACCGCTCCTCGGCGGTAGTAAATGCCGGTTTCAACCGACCTGCTCCAATTATGCCATTCAGGCAGTGGAAGAATGGGGTATATTCAAAGGCACCTATCTGGCGGTCCGCCGCATCCTGCGTTGCCACCCCTGGGGCAGTTTCGGTCACGATCCGGTACCCAGGCGGGAGAAAAAAGAAAGTGAAGGATGAATGACATATACGGCATATTGAATTTTGATACCAAAAAATGAAGATAGCGATCATCGGCGCAGGGTGTTCAGGGCTGACCACCATCAAAAACCTGGTGGAAGCCGGCCTGGATGATCTGGTCTGTTTTGAAAAAAACGACCAGATCGGTGGAAACTGGGTGTACACCGCCGGCAGCGGCCATAGCAGTGTGTGTGAAACAACACACATTATTTCCAGTAAAAAAATGTCGGAGTTTCACGACTTCCCAATGCCGGACGATTACCCCGACTATCCCAGCCACCAGCAGGTGCTGGCCTATTTTCAGGCCTATGCCCAGCACTTTGGCCTGGAACGCTATATCCGGTTCAATACTTCGGTCCGGCATGTAGAAAAGATCGCCGGAGAACGCTGGCGGCTCACCCTGGATGATGACAGCCAGCCCGAATTTGACTGCCTCTTAATAGCAAACGGGCACCATTCCGTACCCCGCCACCCGGACTGGCATGCGCAATTCACCGGCAAATACCTGCACGCCCACGACTTTAAGAACAACCGCGGCATGGAGGGAAAGCGTGTACTGGTGGTCGGGGCCGGCAACTCCGGTTGTGATTGTGCCGTAGAGTCCAGCCGGATCGCGGCGCAGGTCGACATCAGCGTTCGCTCGCCCCAGTACATCGTGCCCAAGTTTTTTATGGGCAAGCCTACGGATGCTTTTGCTTCTAAAATGGAATGGCTGCCCCGTTCGGTCCAGGACTGGTTGCAGCGGTTCAGCCTGCGTATCCAGGTAGGCCGGTACCGGGACTACGGTCTTCCGGAGCCGGACTTCCCGCCAACGCGCTCGCATCCCACCGTAAATTCCGAACTGCTGGACAAGATCCGGCACGGGAAGGTCACCCCCCGCCTGGGTATCGAGCGGATTGACGGACAGACCATTTATTTTACCGACGGCAGTCATGCGGAATACGATGTACTGATCGCCGCCACCGGCTACCTCATGCGCTTTCCTTTTTTCGACACTGATTTTATCAATTGGGAGGAAGCGACCAATATCCCGCTTTACCTGCGGGTGTTCCATCCGGAGCACCCTACCTTGTTCTTTATCGGACTGGTTCAACCGCAGGGCTGTATCTGGCCACTATCGGATGCCCAGGCCCGGTTGGTTAGCCGGGTGCTGACCCGGAAAACGGCTCTACCGGCCGACTGGCAGCAACGTGCTTACGCGGAAGGCCGGCACATTGAAAATTCGTTCGTGCATAATCCAAGGCATTCCGTGGAAGTACACTTCCTGCCGTACCTGCGCCAGTTGCAACAGGCAACCCGGTAGCCCGGGAACCATTACATATATGATCGAGCAAAAACGTTACTGGCAGATCCGGGAGAAAAAACAGGAAATGCCGGGAGTTGTCTCCCTGACCCTGGAACCGGATGACGGGCAGCCTGCCATTTACGCACCAGGGCAATACCTGACCGTGATCCGGAACTTGAACGACCGGGAGGAACGCCGGGCATACTCATTCAGTTCGGCCCCAAGAACAGATCCATACCCGGTCATTACGGTCAAACGCATCCCCAACGGCGCCTGTTCGACCTGGCTGGCCGAACAGGCAGTGCCGGGCGACCGGCTTCTATGCACGGGTCCGGCCGGTCGGTTTGTGCTGCCGAAGGAGCCGCCCCGACACCTGGTTTTTCTGGCTGCCGGCAGCGGGATCACCCCCATCATGAGTCAGTTGAAGACCATATTCACCGATCCGGCCTATGCGCAAACGCTGGTTACGCTCTACTACGCCAACCGGGATAGCGTACATACTATTTTCAAGGCCCAGATCGATCGATGGATAGAAGCATTCCCGGAGCGGTTTTCCTGTACATACCTGTTCAGCCGGGAGAAAGGTGCCGCCAACTCCCTGTACCGGCACCTGAATAATGAACTGTTTGAACAGCTCCTATACGAGCGGCTAGGCAGCGCCCCGGACCGGGACCGGGCGGGCACCCACTTTTATATCTGTGCCCCCAACCCACTGATGCGCATGGGGCGCATGACCCTTCGCCTGCTGGATTTCCCCGAGGAACATATCCACCAGGAAGTATTTCAGCCCAACCGGCCGGTTCAAGTCCGACCGGTAGACACCAACCGGCGTTTTCATATCCGCGTTAATAGTCGGAAAAATCCTCCGCTGCAATTCGACATTTATGCCGGTGAGTCCATTCTCAACGGCGCGCTGCGTCAGGGCATCGACCTGCCCTACACCTGTAAAAGCGGCGTCTGTTTCACCTGCCTGGCGCGCTGCACCAAAGGCATGGTGGAGGTACAGTTTACAGATCAAACCAAACAGGAAGGCCCCGGCAACCTCGTCAATACCTGTATCGGCTACCCGGTCACAAAAGAGGTGGAGTTAATGATGAATGGTTAATGATGAATGATGAATGGTTCACCCTCCTCAACAGGTGAACCATTCATCATTCATCATTCATCATTCCTATTCATTCCATTTTAAGGTACCGACAAGCCGGTTGACATCTTCTTTCATGAAGGCTAGCACAGGTGCCAGGGAATCCGGTCGCGCCTGTGTATTAAAATACAGGGCGCCGCGCAGAAAATTATCAGTAGAGTCCGTCAGGAAAAACTGGTAGGAAGAGGCCGTAGCGCCTTCAATGGAAAATACGATCCCGTGCACCTTTTCTGCCGGTCGGTGCACCGGTATTTCTTCAATATAATTGGCCTTGATATTGTGCTTTTGTGCCAATTCAAAAGCATCCTGGATCAGTTCATCCAGGCGGGCCCGGCTTGTCACCGGGTAATAGCTGCAATGGATCTGGGCATTCAGCGACGGAACATCAATATTGAACCAGCAATCGCTTTGTGGCTTTTCATCGAAATACGTAGTGTCCTGCTCCACTTCGGCGTACTTCGGTACGTCAAACGTGAAATGGCAGTAAGACTCATCAAACGGCAGGTAGGCTTTTTCCGGATAGATCACCCGCGGATAGGCCCGTGGCTTGGGCAGGGGAACATACTCCTCACAGGCCTGCATGAACAGCAGAGCAGCACTAACCAATAAAACGAAACGCAATTTCTTCATGAATTAAGAACAACACAATAAGGTTTATCCCAAACGCCGGATCCGGGTTTCTGGTATGCCCTAGCGCCGGTTATTCCAGCTCCGCACCCGGTTGTCGTAACGGCGGGCATTGACCGGCCAGGCATCGATATCCAGCGAACCTTCCAGTTCCTCGTCCAACCCTGAAAGCAGCTGCGGGAAAAAATCGATCCCTGTCAGCGCCTCCACCTGGTCAATAGTGCCGGCATAGTCCATCAGGGGGCGGTCGCTTACTGCATGCGGAAGCACAAATGCGATTGCCCGGTGTTGGGCCGGCGCCAGCAGGACTTTATAATAGGCCGAAGGTACGGTTACTTTGCTGAACCCGATACGGTCAATGGCAGGCTTTGTCAGCACCGGACCGGTCACCACATATAACTGCTCAAATTTCCGGGCCCAGTCACGGGTGCATTCCTCCAGTTCCCGCCAGACACCGCCATTAAATCCTGCTATCTGCGGGCTCATGTTACTCATGAAGAAGGTCTCCTCCATAGCCACTTCATTGAACGCCATATCGGCGGCCGGGCATAGATGGCCGCGATCATAACCGCTGCCCCGGTAGTCATTGGGTGTGGCACTTTCCGTATGCACGGCCGGGTCGGGCCGGAACGAAGAACTGCGTTCCACCCAGTTCTTGTTCAGTCGGTCCACATTAAGTTCATAGGCCACCCATTCTGCCTGCTCATGCGTTTCAGAGTAAGACAAGGTATAATAGGTATGCCGCACCACCGCGCCGGATGTGGATGCCGGCAGGATATCCTCCGGTACAGTCGGTTCCGACCGGGCAGTGCTTTGTGTTTGTTCGGTCTGAACTGTTCCGGCTGTACCGTCATTTGGTTTTTGCCCACCAAACTGGTTAAATATCCAAAAAGCAATACCTGCCAGTATGGCAAAGAGGCCGGTTTTAAAAACAAAACCGCCGGAGTCGGACTTCGATCGGGATCTGCGCGCCATTTCAAAAAGTTTTGTTGGAGCAAAAGTAAACTTTTTGTTGAAAAACACAGCGCGCGGAAAAATTCCGGGTGTTTTTACATTTAACAGCCTACATTTTGGCTTTCCCCACGGGATTTTTCATTTTTGAGACTTCATATTACGAGAAACGCTCTTGTATGCGCAACCTAATCGTCCCCATTCTACTTATTCTGGTATCCTGTACCGGCACTACACAATCCACACGAGGGATCGTCTCGGGTTATTATCCCGGCTGGCGGTGGTATGACCGGGGGAAACTGGTCCGGCCAGACAACCTGGACTACAGTAAATACCAGGTGATCAATTATGCCTTTCTGGATGTTACGGCAGATGGCTCACTCCGCCTTACCGACCCTTTTGCAGATAAATCCCTTTTACTGGGGCCGATCAATTACGGCAAAGCCCCTGCAGGGTACGACCGCTCTAAAGACCTGGGCAATCCGGCATATCACCGCACCGGCAGGCGTTTCAGCGATTATGCACATAAACACAGGGTTAAATTTGTGGTATCGATCGGCGGGTGGATGCATTCCGGTAATTTCTCTACTGTGGCTGCCACTCCGGTCAAACGGGCGCAGTTTGCGGCACAGTGCGCACGGATCGTCCGCCTGTACAACCTTGATGGCATCGATATAGACTGGGAATATCCGGGCGATGAAGCCCGGGGCGGCCAGGCGACAGACCGGCAAAACTTCACGCTCCTGCTCCAGCAGGTGCGTAAAGCGCTGGATGGATTAGAGCCCCAACTCGGCCGGCAACTCCTCCTCTCCATTGCCTGTGGCGCCTCCCCCAAACGGATCGCCGGAATTGACTGGCCTCAGGTCAGCCCCCTGGTAGACAATGTCAACCTGATGTCTTATTCCTTCTACGGGCATTGGGACCGGATCTCCAACCACAATGCTCCGCTGTTTCCGCCCAGGAATGCCACCCAGCCGGGATACAGTTGCAGTGAAGCTGTTCAGAATCTGCTGGACTGGGGTGTACCGGCTGACCGGGTCAGCATGGGGCTGGCCTTTTATGGCCGTACCCAGCTCACGCAGGGCACATCCGGCCTGCATGTGCATGGCCTGGGCCTGCCCGACAGCATTGCCTTTTCAAGAAATGGGGCAACGCCCTCGTATTTCGAGATCGTAAAACGCATCAATGAAGGTATGTACTATTATCGCTGGGATGAAGTCGCACAGGTGCCTTACCTCAGTGGCAAGGAGGGTATACCCTCTTTTGTTTCGTTTGATGATCCGCAATCCATCACCCTTAAGGCACAATTTGCAAAAAGCCGGAACCTCCATGGTGTTGTGATCTGGGATATTACCGCTGACTACCTGGAAACCAGCCCGGGATCAAAGGTCGTCGCTGAAACGCCCCTGGCAAATGCTGTAAAAGCGGTGTTCTCCACTCAGGCTCCCGCCGTACCCGCCGTGCTGGCCACCACTACGATCTGCATTTTCCCCAACCCGTCAGCTAATGGCTATCTGCAGATCTTCACCAGCGCAGTAGACCGCGCACGCACCAACCTCGCGATCTATACCACTAATGGGGAAAAGATCCACGCCGACAGTTATACAGAAGCGACACACCGCCTGGATATCAGTGCCTTGCCGGCAGGCCCCTATCTGGTACAGGTCCAACGGGGGAACGAAGAACCGGTGCTGGTACGGGTAGTGAAACAATAGTCTCTTCTGAGACGCCGGGATTTTTTGCCAGGAAAGGAACTGATTCCATGTTTGCGATGTTTTTGGGGGGACGCTTGGATTTTTCCAATGCGTACATATATCTTTGCAGCCGCTAAAAAATGGCGCAGTAAAAGACGACCGGGGTCCGTTCGTATCGAACTACAAAATCCAGTCTTCCTGCTCACAGCCAATCAGGGTTGCAAAACAACATCTGGCGGCGAATGCAATTGGTGAGCAGCCGGTCTTTCAAGCCGGTGTAGAGCGTTCGATTCGCTCCGTCGTCACTACATGCAGCCCACCCCATTTTGAAGCAGACCGATCAAGGCGCGGTAGCTCAGCTGGTTAGAGCGTCGGATTCATAACCCGGAGGTCGGGAGTTCAAGTCTCCCCCGCGCTACAAAAAAAGCCTTGCAACTTATTGGTTGCGAGGCTTTTGTATTATATTTTTCAAACCCGGAGAATCGATGCCCGTCAGGCTCACTCCGACATTGCCGCTGCCGCCCGCTGATCAGCAACCCGGGTTTTGAACTGGTACCATCGCTCCTGGAGTACCTTGCGCAACAAGTCATCCACATGGGTCAATACCGCAACATTGGCCAGTCCCCGCATCCGCGTCGACCAATAGGGGCTCAACGAACGCATCGCCATACCAATAGACGGCGCATGGTATTCAATATGATGCCACCAACCCGACGGCATAAACACCGTGTCACCAGCCTCCAGGAAAAACTCGTACCCTTTCACTTTCTGCAAGGCGGGGTATCGTTTGTAATCCGGATGGTTGACGTCGATGGAGGAGTGTACGCCAAACGGGTAGCGGTACAACAGGGCTGAATACTTTGGGTCAAAGAGCACCACGCGCTTTCGGCCGACCACTTCCGTAAGGAATACATTGCTCATATCCATATCCTGGTGGATTCGGGTAATGGCCCCCGGCCCTCCAAAAAATGCCAACGGCAGCCGGTGAAAGACCTTGTCCGCCAGATTAGGGAAATGGAAATCCTGCCGGAGTTCCTTTTTGTGCTTGAAAATATTGAAGAGGAAGAGCCGCTTGGTCGTGGCGCCCTGCTGGATGAGGTCCAGGTAGTCGCCAAAGTTCATATATGCTTCCGGCTGCTTGTACGACCGGTCATCCTGCCGGGTTTTTCCCTCCACATCATACACCCCAACCTGGATGTGCCCGAGTTCCCGTTTAAAGTACTCAAAGGTCCATTTTGAATAGATCGGGGCATCCGGACCGAAAAAATGCCGGATGATCACCGGCCTTTGCGGCCGCATATAATTTTTCTGGAAGGCTTCCCGGGTAATACCGGAAACACGATCGATCGGTAGGGAAAGGTCGATAGGCATAAGACAGTACAACAGGTTTTTGGGGGCCAATATTAGGGACCATTCCAATGTTGCACAAGAGGGTTGAGCAGCATCACTGTCAGGCATGACCCCGGTCAGTTATTTCACATCATATAGCTGTCCAAACCGGCCAGGCGACCCGTTTTGGCAGAAAACTTACCTTTACTGATCCCAACATGTAAAAACGGCTTGGATTTTGATACACCGTTATGGGTAGGGAATACGAAATGTAAAATTGCAAACCCAGAGGCCACAAAGCGCAGTATCGGATATGCCCTGCCGGGTGCTGTGCTACAAGCCAACTTTATATTTTGACATTATTCCCTTACATTTCCTGTAATTCGTTTTTTGAACGTTTGGTAATTGACCATTTAACATGACGCAAACATACCCGGCCACCCTATACGACCGTTCCTTCGATACCCGCACCCTGGTTACTGCCCGGATCGGGCCTTCCACGGTGTACATTCAACAGGAGAGCAGTACGCTGGAATGGAAAGAGGCCGATCTGGATGATGCCCGGCAACTGGATGACGGCTCAGTTGTCCTGCAGAAGGGCAACCTGTTCCTGGAGGTACTCGAGCCCGGATTTGCCACTACACTCCTCCAGGCTTTTGAAAACAAGAAACTGTTCCACCGGCCATTTTTTGACCGGATCGGTCTGAAAGGCTGCCTCATTGCACTGCTGATCCTGCTGATTCCGCTCCTGGCCGTCTATCTTTGGGTGGTGCCCCTGGTAGCAGAGCGCGGTTCGCAATACGTATCCCCCGAGATCGAAAAACAGATTGGAGCATCCTGGTACCAGAACATTATACAGGAGCATACGGTCGACACCTCCAAGTCCCGCCTGGTACAATCCTTCTACGACTCCTTGCACTACGGCGTAGGTTACGATGTACAGATCAGTGTGGTCCGCGAACCTGTCGTAAATGCCTTTGCCATTCCCGGTGGCCGTATTGTCGTTTTTGATGGCATGCTTGGAGTAATGACCGCTCCGGAACAGCTGGCAGCCTTACTGGCACATGAAGCCAGCCATATTCAGTTCCGGCATTCCGTACACGCTATATTCAGGGAATTGTCCAATCAACTGTTCATCAGCATTATGCTGGGCGAGTACGGCAGTTATGGCAATATTGTGGCCCAACATGCCAGCAAACTGGCCGGGCTCTCCTACTCCCGCGACCTGGAATGGGAGGCCGATGAACAAGGCATGCAGCTGATGCAATACAACGGCATTCCGCTTCGGGGTATGCCAGATTTGTTCCGGAATATGCAGGCCGGCCAGGATACGAATACCGATGTACCCACTTTTTTAAGCACGCACCCGGCCCTGGAAGAACGGTTGGCAGCGGCTGATCAGCGGGCCAGTGCCGATTCTACAGCGCAATATGTTGCGGAGGCCGTCCAGCAGATTTGGAGAGAGATCAAACAATAACTTGTGCGCAAATAAGGAAAAAAACAGGCGTAACACCTTAAGGAGTTACGCCTGTTTGAATATTCCGAACTGGCATGACCTTAGCGGTTCAAAGGCTCCAGATTCGCATCGATCTTGATCTTTGCTGTCGTACTAAGCTTGTCGCTGACCACCGAGGGCACTGAAATATCATAATCAGCCAGCACTACCGAAAACTCGGTATTGCCCGACGTTTTCCCACCTTTTACAGTAAAAATCACGTTGGTTTTGACCGCCTTGGTGACACCGTGAATGGTTAGATCACCAGTAACTGCAGTAGTATAAGTGCCGTCTTTTTTGAAGTTCACTTTTGACAGGTCATCTAATTGGCCTTTAAAAGTCGCCTTGGGATATTTCGTGCTCTCCACGTAGTTTTCATTGAAATGCTCCTGCATCAGGGCCTTTTCAAATATAAAATTTTTCATCAACACGGATGACTGTATGCGTCCGGTAGCCAGATCCAGCACCATTGTTCCACTTTTGTTGGTAGCATCTACGCGCTCCGGAGAGTCGGGAGAGGTTGCGTCAAAATAAACCTGCGCATCGCGGGTAAATAGTTTTTGAGCCGAAGCGAGGCCAGGCAGCACAATAACAGACAAGAGTAGTAAAACAAACAGATTACGTTGCATAGAGATATAATTGAATGAACGGAAAAGGATTGGTCGCACCAGGAATAACTCTGTATGCATTACCAAACGTATTTTAGACGGTGCCTGACCTGTCAGCCACCATCATTTGCGAATCATTTGCATTACTGCGGGCCTTTACTCGGGCATATCGGTTTCTACCCACGACTGGATCTTATTGACGAAACAGGGGGATAAGGCCGCACCGCCCTGTGGCATGGCGACATATCCTTGTTCATGGGCAATGGCACCAAACAGTTTACCGGACTGGGCAGAGGCTGTGACTTCCGTATAATTGGTCAGCCGCAGGTTTCCGGACGGGTTAGTACCGCTGTGGCACCCGACACAATAAGTCGCCAGTAACGGGCTGACGAAATTAGTATACGTCACACCAGTAGTATCACATCCGCCATAATTCTCGTTGCAGGAATTGTTCAGCGCCCCCTGTTCGATCCATTTACGAATCAGCGCTTTTTGTTCCGCAGTCAACGGAGCGTTGGGAGGTTCCGGCATACGTTTCCCCGGGTTGGTGGACACGATCACTTTATATAACTCACTGTTATCGGGTTTGAACGGCCGGACCTCTCCGGTGTTAATAACCGTCTGATAGTCAATAAGTATAACGCCTTCCTTGTGCGACTGGGCATCATGACAGCCCGAGCGCGCGCACTGCGAGATCAACAGTGGCAGTACCTGACTTTCAAAATACACCGTATCGGGGTCACAGGGCCAGCCGGAATAATCGGCCGGGTCAACCAGCGTATCCTGGGGTGAGGTATTATCGTCCAGTGGCGGGAGTACCAATTCGTGCCGGCAGGCGGGCAGTATAACAGCAAGCAGGAAGAGTGCTGAAACAAGCAGAAGGATAAGCGTACGCATAGCGACAAATAGTGTTTGCTGGTAAAATGGGGTTCTGTTTTTTAAAGCGTAAATACACGTGAAATATTAAAGCCCAGCCGGATCCCCATATCCGACCATTTAGAATTTGTCCGGGGCAGGAACTGGTTTTCCAGCAGACCAAACGAGTTGGTGACAAAAAACTGGAACACGTGGCCACCGGTTTCAACATCGACACCGATGCCCAGGCTATCGTAATACTCCGTCCGGGAATATTGTAAGGGTCGCCAACCGTATTCCAGGGTCAGGGCCATACGTTTGGTAAACTTAAACCGGGTAGCAGCGGCCAGAATGTAGGCATCGTTACGATCGGAGATCCGGTCGACCAGATTATAATGTACCATCGTTGGTGCCAGTTGCAGCGAGAACCGGCTGGAAAATTTACGTCCGATAATGATCTGATGGGCAAAGGAAAGCCGGCTGCTGAACTGCTCGTATTTATCAAACCCGTTGATCACCTTGTCCGGATCGCGTTGCATCGTGGCAAACGCGCTGGTAAAAAGAGTTACACTCACCGGCATACCTCGCGGTTCTTCCTGCCGCAACAAACGATATTTAACAAATCCGTCCAGCATTTTTTCATAGGAAGTCCTGCCCACACCAAATGCCAGTCGACCGTCAAAACTATAGTCCAGCCCAATACGGATACTGGCGCCGCCATCCAATCCGAAAAAGTCATACCAACCGGAATT
>SBHD01000409.1 GCA_006226345.1 Bacteroidota bacterium
AAGGGCGAATTCAATACTGCGCTTACAGCAAACAACCACCCATGTTATGAATTGGCGGGTGAAGGAAAAATAACCCATATGGGGAAAGCCACAACCAGTAGTTCCTATTGTTTTTATAACCCTTACTGCACCAGCGGTACAACTAATACCGTAGCCGCGAATGGAGACGAAGTGCACAGCACTTTTGACCAATGTACTGTGAATATTGAGTATCCTATCATGTATGTTGAAGGTACATTTCAAGTTACCGGCGGTACCGGCCGGTTTGCAAATGCTTCCGGATCAGGTACACAGTCTACTGTTTGGAATCTGGAGACGCATTCCGGAACAACGACGGTAGACGGGACAATTGTTTATTAAAATTAAACCAGATGCTATATACAGCCCCAATGGCAAGATCGCCGTTGGGGCTTTTTTGCTATGCGGAAATAGCCCCTGGATGCTGGAGGGGCTGTTTTTTTTGCCGATGCCGATTTTGTCCATGTTTTTGACGGAAAAATCCATGCCTGGAGGGGCAGTGCACCCCACCTTTGTCGCAGTTTAAGGGACCATAAGGGTTAGAACGTAAACGCTTGTTTTTGCCTCCGGCAAAAAAATTAGGCAAGAGCTACAAATAGGTAAACTGAATAGTATGAACAACAATAGTTTAGGCATTACACTTGTGCTATTTATGGGTAGTTTTTTGTCAGCCCATACCCAAACTGAATTAGCCACGATAGCACTCCATCCGTCCCTGGAAGATGTACGGGTGATGCGGCATTTCCACGATGACCGGGGGAATACGCTTTTTGATTTTATGGGGGACACAATTTCTCAATTTAGCTTAGTAAAAGGGGATTCGTTGGTATCGAGTAAGACGGTGGGGCTTCCACATAGAGCCTCTGCAGGGGCTGATTTTTTGCAGAAGCACTTCCCGCTTCTTCCGGACAGGCATCAGTTTTTGAACGCTGTTTATGATGAGGGTCATGTTAGTTTATTCTATAGGAACAATGCGGAAAAGGATGTTTACCTGTACTATTCGGATATGCAAACGCTGCCGGACCACCTAATAAAATTGGATGTCCGGCAAGGTAAAGAGCGCGCCCTGGCAGATGTATATCATCAGGGTGACTTTTTGGTCTTTAACTTCAGCAGAAAACCATTCACCTTTCATACCTATCGCTGTCATGGTGATCAGGCATATGAAAAAAAAGAACAGGTTTTAGAGAATCGTAATAACTGGCAGTTCCTCGGGCGAATCCAAACGGATGCGGAAATCATCTTTGTCAGACTTCAGATGAAAGATCTGACGCTCCATTTTTACCGCTATTTCAAGGATAGGGGATTTGAAAAGGTCGCCGTTCCCCTTGTCCCTTTATACAAAGCAAAAGGGTTAAATGCCAGGAGAGGGATCAATATAACGTATGCAAATTACTTCAACGCGGACAATCGTTTGGATGCTTTTGTTGAAGGTGACGATATATACCTGGAATTAACGAAGTTCCTGCCTTTTGGCCCCGGTCCCGGTACAGGTAATAAAGCCAATCTTTCGGCGGGTATTTTGCATTTGAACTGGACGACTGAAAAATCTCAATTGTTATCTTTTGATGCTCCTGAGGACAAATGGTTTCTTCGCCGGTTCGATCTGTTGGGCAGTCGGTATTATAAACTATTGGTCAACCGGAGCAAGCTGGAGCTGTCCATTTATGATGTTGAATCACAAGATTTGCTGAAGAAATACGCCTACACTGCCGATCAGAACATCGACCTTATATATGGGGTGGCGGAACAAAGTAAAAGACTGCATGGTAATATGAACTGGGGGGGAGGTTTCTCCACGCCGGTCTCTATGGGTTACCGAAATATTAAAGGTCTCGACACGAGGGCGCTATTGGATAACCTTTCGGCCGGAAGCTTGTCCTTCCAGGCAAGAAATAGTGGCGATAAAATACGATTAGATGTCTCGGGCACGGATTATAAAGGTGTTTTTGTCAACAAATCAGAAACAGCAAGATTTGTTGGCTTCCTGAACGCTTCTGACCTGGAAATCATGGACGAACAAGCTGAACCTGTAGATCCTGTTTTTGCGACCATTGAAGATTATATTGCCCAATTGGAGGAAAATGCCCGATTAGGTGCGTATGAGATCTATTTCCATCAGGGCAAACCCCATTTGGCCTATATAGACAAGCATTTGAATTGTTGTAAGATTATTGTTTTTGACAAGTAGACGGCCGCTCTTTCTACGATCTTCCAGACACACCTTAACCTATATTTTATAAATCGGCGTGCCCAAACATGCACTGATCGCAACACGAAAAACAACTTCATGATGAAACACCTGATTTTCAGTATTGTCCTGCTCGGAGGTTTAAGCCTGTACGGGCAAAACCTGCACGTCGGGATCAAGCTTCAAAAAACTCATTTGATGTATTGGGAAAACGGCATATCGGCCCGCTACACTTTTTCCAGCTTTAAGCCCGGCCAGTTTTATGTGGGCCTGGATTATGTCACCTCCCGGCTTGGTACAGCCCTGGGTTCCAACGCCTTGAAGCAGGATAATTACACGGTATCGGCTGCCTGGTATTTCCGAAAAGAAAAGGCATTCCGGATCGTCACCAATCTGAACACCGGGTATTTCCACGCCGACGTGGAGGAGGAGATCTTCCGGGAATTGCCGCACAACGCTTTTTTATTGTCGCCCGAGGTTGGCCTGTGTTATATTTTCCGGAGTCTCCCCCTGGCCATGAATCTCGGCGCCGGGTATAATATCAACCTGGTAGAAGAAGGCCGGTCGCCCGGAACCCTGCAACCGCTCTTTTACAACCTGGGCATTTATTACAAGATCTAAAACACACTGCTATGAAAAAAGGATATTTAAGAATATGGATGATTCTGCTGCTGGGCGGGCTTTTTATCGGCTGCGATAAAACACCGCCGATAGAAGACTATATGCTGGATGGCGATATCATATTCGACCCGTCCCTTAACAACCCGGACCAGTACCTGGTATCGGCAATGTTCCCAAACCCCACACCGGAAGACCTGAACAAACATATTATCCTTGCTGCCCACGGCTACACCGCATCCACCTTTGAATGGAGTGAATTCCAGGAATGGTCGCAGGATTCCAGTAAATACCGGATATCGCAGGTGCTTTTGGGCGGCCATGGACGAACGTACGAAGATTTTAAAGCCTCCAAATGGGAAGATTGGCTCGAGTCGGTGATGGTGGAATACGAGGCACTCGAAGCATTGGGGTATAAAAAAATCAGCCTGGTCGGGTCTTCTATGGGAGGCGCGTTATTATTGGAACTCGTGGAGTCGGGCTACTTTAATTCCCACGTTTCTCCGAGGAATATATTTTTGATCGATGCAGTAGTCGTTCCCTCTGTCAAATTTCAAACACTTGCCGGCATTGTGGGACCCATGATCGTATATTCAGACAGTGGCCAATCGAGGGAGGAAGATATGTATTGGTATCATTTTCGGCCGCAGGAAACCATCAATGAGTTAAATGAACTGATCCGGAAAGTCCAGCGTGCCCTGGAGGACGGATTTTCATTGCCTCCGGATACGAACCTGAAAGTGTTTCATTCTAAATATGATCCTAGCGCCAACTCCCTGAGCGCGGTGCTCATATACAAAGGATTGACCCGTTCGAATGGCGACAAAATCGATGTGCAGATCATGGATTCGGACATTCACGTATTCACCCGATTGAAGTTGCGGACATCCCTTAGTCCGCTGGAATTGGCCAATCAGCAGGATGCATTCCAGCAAATGGCTGAGAAACTAAACCAATAAAGAAACACAAGCACCGCCGGGTTTTCCGACACCGGCGGTTTTCTTCATGCATTTTACCCGAAATTGGGTGTCTCGCCAATTTTTTCCGCACCTTTTCCCATGAATTTGGGGTGGCACCCAGCGAGTTTCGCCGCTAGCCAGCCCTGCTGGACTGGGAATCGCAGGATGGACGTGTTTTCTTCTTTCAGGTCCCGGCATTTTTGGTATATTTGTTCGCTCCTGCCGATCTAGTCCAAGGCCATCAAGGGGTACACCACCATCTTTGAGCACAGAAATCCCCGCTCTTTTACTCCCTCGCTTCATAATTCATAAACCAGATAAGCACCTGCGATCGACAGGACCTTGCTGCCATTACCATTACATTAAAAACATCCCAGTCATTGAAAAAATACTTCTCCGACCAAGCCGAAGACTAAGAGCGTGTTTAAAATTAACATTTTGGCGTCAGGCCGGCTAATTTAATCCTGCCCGACGTTATTTTTTTCGTCGGATTGCCCGCATACGACTGCAAAAAATGCCTTGGTCAGAATTAAATTTCCCCGCCCTGCCATCCAAAATGTTAAATTTAAACACGCTCTAAAATATCACAACCAAGTCTGACCTACCTTAACACCGGGGCAAGCAGGCCATTTTCAGCATCAAAAAAGATCAACATGAAAAACATCCTGCTCCTCTTGCTCCTGCTGCCCATCCTGGCGCTGTCGCAAAATGAAAAGGGCGTAAGTCCAATCAACCAACAACAATCAACCAACAACAATCAACAAACCTACGCCGTCGTCGTCGGCATCTCCGACTACCAGGACGAGGGCATCCCCGACCTGCGCTATGCCGACCGGGATGCGGAGGCGTTCGCCAAATTCCTGCGCTCGCCGGCGGGCGGCTCCCTCGACGGCGACCACCTCAAGCTCCTGCTCAACGAAAAGGCTACCACCGCCCAATTCGACGCTGCCTTAGGCTGGCTTCTAGACGAATGCACGGAAAGCGACCAGGCCATTATCTACTTCTCCGGACATGGTGATGTGGAAACCAAGACCCGAAGCCAACAAGGCTTTCTCCTCTGTTGGGATTCACCACCGCAGGCCTATGTATCAGGTGCTTATCCCATTTTTTTTCTGAAGGAGGTTGTCGCTACGTTGAGTATCGAAAACAAGGCCCGGGTCACCATCATCACCGACGCCTGCCGCTCCGGGAAATTGGCCGGCAGCGCCATCAACGGTACCCAGCTCACCAGTGCCAATCTGGCGCAACAAACTGCCAGCGAAATCAAGATACTCTCCTGCCAGGCGGACGAGGTGAGCATCGAGGGCGAGCAGTGGGGCGGTGGCCGGGGCGCTTTTTCGTTCAACCTTGTCGATGCCCTCTACGGCCTCGCCGATGCCAACGACGACCTCCTGGTCACGTTGAAAGAAGTGGGCCGCTACCTCGAGGACCATGTGAGTGCCGAGGTGGCACCGGTCAGCCAGAACCCCAAGGTCATCGGCAGCCCCGGTGAGCGGCTGGCAAGGGTAAACTCCGAACTTTTAGTCGCTATCCGCTCCGGCAAGACCAGCCAGATGCTGATGCTCTCGCCTACCGAATCCCGTGGCATGGAGGACCTCGTGCTGGCGGCGGCCGATTCCAATATAGTCAAAATGTATTTTGCCTTTAAAAAAGCACTGAAGGACAAGCAGTTCCTGTTCGCCGAAAAAGGGCGGCCCGAAAACGACTACGCCGATTTTTATTATAAAAAACTGGTAGCCGAGCCGAGCCTGCAACGCCTCCATTCTACCATGACCCGCAACTACGCCGCCGCCCTGCAGGACGATGCCCAGCAGACGATGAACGAGTGGATGAAGACCAGCCAGGACCAGGCCCTGGATGCAGAAGCAGGTGAAAAGGATGGCCGCCTGCCCGTAAAAGTATTTACAGAAAAAGTCAGGGCCTTCCCCGCCTGCCTCGACCGGGCGGCTGAGCTGTTGGGAAAAACGCATTACATGTATGCCACCCTGCAGGCCCGCAAACATTTTTTTGAGGGCTACCTGCTGGCCAATTCCGACCGAAACCCCAACAAAATACTTGGCGACAAGGCATTGGCGGCATTTCACCAGGCACTTCAATGGCAGCCTGAAATGCCGCAGGCCTATTGGCAATTGATTCTTGTATATGGATTTAATCTCCTCCAGCCTGATTCGGCAGAAGTGGTTGCCCAAAAGGCCATGGCGTTAAGTCCTTCCTGGGTAAAGCCCTATACCCATTTGGCTTTTTTGTTCGCCCAAAAAAACAGTCTAGTCGACCGTGCGAAGCCTTATTTGGAAAAGGCCATGCAACTTGATTCGAATTCAACTGAAGTTATAAATAATTTTGGCTTATATTATTTTCATTTAAAAGAATATGACGAAGCGGAAAAAATGTACAAAAAAGCCATCCAACTCGATTCCACTTCTTTTATGGTCTACAACAATTTGGCAAATATTTATTCCCACACCCGCCGTTATGACGAAGCGGAAAAAATGTATAAAAAGGCCATCCTGCTAGATTCCACTAATAACGCTGCTTACTCCAATTTGGCAAATATTTATTCCCACACCCGCCGTTATGACGAAGCGGAAAAAATGTATAAAAAAGCCATTCAACTCGATTCCACTTATGCTGGGAGCTACACGAATTTGGCAAATATGTATTCCCGCACCCGCCGCTATGACGAAGCGGAAATAATGCACAAAAAAGCCATTCAACTCGATTCCACCGACTGGAGGGGCTATTCGAATTTGGCAAGCATTTACATGCGCACCCGCCGTTATGACGAAGTGGAAAAGCTATCTAAAAAAGTCATCCAACTCGATTCGACTAATACCACCTCTTACATCAATTTGGGAAATATTTACCTTATGACCCGCCGCCATGACGAAGCGATAAATCAATACAAAAAAGCCATCCTGCTCGATTCGACTATTGCCAACCTATACGGCAATTTGGGATCTGTTTACCTTGAAACCCGCCGCTATGACGAAGCGGAAAAGATGTACAAAAAAGCCATCCAACTCGATTCCACCAACTGGAGGGCCCATGCGAATTTGGGGGTAATGTACCAGGCCCTTCAGCGTTATGAAGAATCGGAACCCATGACCCTGAAATCCATCAAATTCGGTCCGCCCATTTGGGAGTTTCATGCCATTCTGGGCAATGCTTATACCCACCTTCCCGGCAAGATGGAGGCAGCCAAAAAAGAACTGGAGAAGGTGGTCGAAATATCACCCGATTCACCGGACACCTACATCTACCTCGCCCAGTGGTACCTGAAAAACAACCAACCCGAACAGGCCTGGCAATACCTTGAACAGGGGCTGGAAAAGGGCATTGGGAAGGGGAAGTTAAAAGTGAGAAGTTTACAGGAAGAACCCGATTTCGCCGGGATGCGGGAAGAGGCCAGATGGGGGGAACTCATGAAAAAATACTTCCCCAACCTAAACAAAGATTAAAACTCAAATCCTTCAGCATGCCACCGGGTGACGATCAGTTACCCGGTGGCTTTGAAGCAAAAAAATCAACATGAAATACATTCTGTCCCTCCTACTTCTGCTGCCCATCCTGGCGCTGTTGTAAAAAGAAACGGGCGTAAGTCGGAAGATGCTTTCCTGAAGAAGTTCTCCCGCCAGATCCTGGAAAACCTGAACGACCCGTTTTTGGGCAATGAGGCATTGCCCAGAGCAGTGGCAATGAGCGAATCGCAACTGAACCGCAAGGTAAAAGCCCTGTCCGGCCAAACCCTGTCCCTTTTTATCCGGGGTATCCGCTTACAGCGAGCCAGGACGCTGCTGCAAACTAAGGATATGCCTGTTGCCGAAGTCGCCTACGAAACCGGCTTCACCGATCCCGCCAATTTTTCCTGTACCTTTTCCTATGAATTTGGGGTGGCGCCCAGCAAATTTCGCCGCTAGCCAGCCCTGCAGGACAGGGTATTGCAGGATGGGCGCCTGTTCAAAATGTATTATAGGCCGCCGGAAGGAGGCGAACCATTTGATGTTTTTAGTATCGCAACCTTGCCAAAATACAAATACAAGGTAGGTCTGTACTATTGGCAATTACCCGATACCGGTTTTCGAGCCAGTATCAATGTCCAGCATGACTCCGAATGGGCTACCAATGTCGCTGATGGCCCTTTCAGAGGATCAATACCTGCCCGTACCATCTGGGATGCATCGATTGGGTACAAGTGGTTCAACCGGCTTTCCATTGATGTTACGGCGACCAACCTCCTGAACAAAAGATACAATTATCCCGGTTTGCCTGAAATCGGCAGGCAGGTGCTGGCACGGGCTATTTATACATTTGGAAATTGATCCTTAGAGGCGCGCGGCCCCAAAGGTGGTTAAACCGTTGGGGCTGTTTTTTTTTTCTCATACCTATTTTGTCCATGCATTTGCCTATTTTGTCCATGCCCACAGGAAGGGAATGCTGCTATGTTTGTCGTATAGCCCGCCAGACTCCGCCTTTCCGCCCATAATCGCCCTTGCGCTTCTCCCAGTTACCGTCACGCTTCAATGTGCTGTTTATCCACATGAACAGCTGCGACAAATTTATTCTTGTCCGAAGTATGGTCAATTAAAACATACCAGTCATGAGAACTTTTCTCTTTCCACTGCTCTGCTTACTGACAATTAACCTGAATGGTCAAATTACCAAGGGGGTGACGCCTGTAGCCGAAACATCCGGTGATGCATCCGGCGGAACCACCCGGGCCGTCGTTGTCGGTATTTCGGATTACCAGGACCCCGGCATACCGGATTTGAATTATGCGCACCGCGACGCTGAAGCATTTGCGGAATACCTCCAGTCAGCGGCAGGTGGCAGCCTGGGCAATGACCAGTTCATGCTCCTGCTCAACGAAAACGCCACACGGGGGAAATTACTGATGGCTTTTGACTGGCTGATCGAAGAAAGCACGGAGGGCGACCAGGCCATTATCTACTTCTCCGGCCATGGTGATGTGGAAACCAAGACAAAAATCCAGGAAGGTTATTTACTGACCTATGATTCGCCACCCAAGGTGTACATAGGCGGCGCAATCAAAGTTCACGATTTGCAGATCATCATCTCATCCCTTTCGGAAAAAGATGTACAATTGATGGTGGTCACCGATGCCTGCCACTCAGGAAACCTGGCCGGCAAAGATTACAGGGGCAGCCAGGCGACTACAGCAGCGCTGGCGCAGCAATTCACCAGAGAGGTGAAAATTCTCTCCTGCCAGCCAGACGAGTATTCTTTGGAAGGCGAGCAATGGGGTGGTGGCCGCGGCGCTTTTTCCTACCATTTCATAAATGGCTTGTACGGCCTGGCAGATAAAAACCAGGATCTGGCTGTCAACCTGATAGAAATTCGCCGCTACCTGGAAGATATCGTGCCCGCCGAAACGGACCCGCATATTCAGTACCCCATGACTGTTGGTTCGAATACCGCCCGTATAGCAGTTGTGAACAGCGAAATACTGGCTGCCTTGAAAGCGAAATATGACAAAGCGGAGCCTCAATTCACGACTGCTGAATCGAAAGGAATTGAAGAGGACGTGCTGGCAGCGGCAGATTCAAGCATCCAGGAGCAATATGAAGCGTTCAAGACGGCCCTTACAAACGGTAATTTGATGAGCCCCGCGGGTACATCGGCCAATGACCTGTATATCCTACTGTCAAACGAGCCAAGTATGGCTCCCCTGCACAGCTTTATGCGACGTAATCTGACGGCTGCACTGATGGACGAATCCCAGCAAGTCGTCAATAACGTGCTCAAAAACGACCCGGAGGAACTGGCCAGGATATTTGGGCGCGGACTGTACCGGCACATCCCTGGATATTTGGAACGAGCGGCTGAATTGCTCGGGACAGGCCATTATTTCCACGACAGGGTCAAAGGGGCGCAGCATCTGTTCGAGGCCTATAATCTGCTGACCAACACGCCGTATGAAGAGTTGGTTGTCCTGCAAAACCGGGAAGCGATCCCTTTGGCCAAAAAAGCCCTGGAGCTGGCCGGAGAAGGCGCTTTTATTTATGATTTTTTAGGTGCTTTATATGTCCCGATACATGCCGATTCGGCAGCACATTATTTCAAAAAAGCCATGCGGCTTTCCCCGACCTATGCGTCGCCGTACAACAATATGGGGGTGGTGTATTCCTGGGTCCGGAACCCTTTTCTGAAAATAGGGAATTATAAAAAAGCCATAAAAACTGACCCCCGGTATTTTCCGGCCTATGACAATATCGGAGGTGTATTTGGCAGAAAAAGATGGTATAAGAAAGCCGAATCCTGGTATAACAAATCTGTTGAAGTCTTCCCCAATGCGCTGGCATATTCTAATCTGGGTTTGATCTACTATAAACAAGGGCGATATGCCGAAGCAAAAGCCATGTGTCTGAAAGGCATTGAGGCGCAGGCGACCTATTTCAAATCATATTGCGTGCTTGCGGACGTGTACAAAGCCACCGGCGAGGACGCCAGGTTGTCGGCCCTGCTTGTGGATTTGGAAGCGCTGGCTGAAGCCCGACACGGCGATTATTCGGAAGTTGCCCTGGGCTATTTATACCTGAAAGACTACGACAACTTCCGCAGCAACTACTACAAAGCCAATGCCCGGTACGAACCCCTGGCGCCGGCCTTCTTCTGTGAAGTTGGCAGCCTCTATGCCGCGCAGGGCAAAAAAGACGAGGCCCTGCAATGGCTCGAACTGGCGTTCAGCCGGGGCTTCAGCGACCGCAAAAGCCTGCGGAAAGACGAGAACTTCAAAAGCCTGCGAAAAGATAACCGTTACCGGAAGTTAAAGCGTAAGTACCGGAAGAATTTTAATGCTACGTGTAAAGACTGCTTATGGTCAGGACTTAGGAAAGAGAAGATCTGATTTGTTTTGTCATATAAAAAGCAGCTAAAAGGCCTACTAAAATGAAACGACTACCTAACAACCCACAAAATTGCCTGCTGCCAATTCTGGTATTTTTGTTTACCACCGCTCTAACAGCCCAAACCCCCATCGCCGGCTTCGTACACGACATCCAGCGCGGCGAGCCGCTGATCGGCGTCACCGTTGCCGTAAAGGGCACCACCTTCGGCGCCATCACGGCAGCAGACGGGAGTTTCCGTTTCAGCACACCGGAATCTCTGCCCCTGACCTTGGTGGTATCCTACCTGGGCTACACCACCCAAGAGCTGTACCTCGTCGGAGACACCGAGTACCTGGACATTTACCTGGAGGCCGAGGAGTATACCACTGAAGAAGTGGTGATCACGGCTTCCCGCTGGAAGGAAAAAATATACGATTCGCCGGCCTCGCTTTCCGTCGTACCCACGGCAAGGCTGGAAGCGCAGGTAGTTACCAACCCCTTGCTGGTGCTCCAGTATACCCCCGGCGTGCAAATGGTGGTGCAGGGAACGGAGCGGGTGAACGTTGGATTGCGGGAAGGGCGAAATGCATTTGTCACCAGAACGCAGGTGCTTCTGGATAACCGCAGCCTGTCTTCCCCGGGCCTTCAATATTTGGATGCCTCCAACAGTGCGCTGAATAACCTGGACCTGGACCGGGTCGAAGTGGTGCGGGGGGCTGCTACCGCCATTTACGGGCCCGGGGCTACTTCAGGTGTCATCCACTTCCAATCAAAAGACCCCTTTAAATATCCGGGTACCGATATCGAAGTGGTGGCCGGCGAACGGGCTACCTTCCGAACAGCCATCCGGCACGCCTGGCATTCGGCTGATAGACGGTTGGGGTATAAGATCAACGCCAATTACCGGCGCTCTGACGACTGGGTTTCCGACACGCCCAACCCCGAATACAAGGATGAAATCATCGATCCCAGAACCAATGAGGTGATTTACACAACAGGAGGAAAGCTGCGCAAGGATAATCGGGGTTACAGTGCAAATGCGACCCTGGAGTTCCGGCCTGCCTATGATCGCTCCTTTTCCATTGGTGGTGGTTTAAGCCGTTTTGAGGGTTTGTCGTACACCGCGTTGGGAGAAGTATTGGCCCAAAATAATGAAGTATACGGGATCATAAAAGCAAAGTACGGTGCATTGTTTGCACAGATTTCCCTTAATCACGGCTTCGGATTTAATAATGACCACCCGACTTTTAACTACCGAACGGGGCAGATAAGCCCAATTGCCCGCACCCACTGGGAAGGGCAACTGCAATACGGGCTCCATATTCGGCCTATGCACACCCGTCTTGTTATGGGGTCAGATTTCACACGCTTCACTGCAAACACACAGAGAATAACGTTTGGCCGATATGACGGAGACAACTATGGATATGCCGGGGTGTATGCACAGTCGAAAACACCCCTGCTGGACCAGTTCGATCTGGTACTTTCCGGGCGCGCCGACTATTTCAATCTGTTCGATGAAGTAGCTTTCGCACATGGGGTGGCGGTATTGTATAAAATGAATGAGACCAATACACTCCGGATAAGCTATAATCAAGGCCCCCAACAGCCCAGTATGTTCGCCCTCTTTTTGGATTATCCGCTTAACCCAGATTCACAATACGATAATTGGCTAATGGGTGGGAAGGATGCCCAGACTTTTGGCGAGCACCCAAGCACATCATGGTACTGGCCGCAGTTGGCCCACCTGGGAACGACCCCGGGCGTCGGTATCGACTTGCAGACTGCTTATAACCTGGCCATTGATTACGTGAATGTGTGGCCTGAAATGATTGACTACCTGAAATCCATAGCTCCGAGAATTGAAGGATTTTCCGATGCCGCACTTCAACAGCCTGGACTGGATGGTAACGATCCGGTAAGGTTAACAAAAGACAGGAATTTTGAGCTAGGGTTCACCGGCCGCATTTTCGATAAATTGAAGGTGCTTGCAGAATATTATTACACAGAGCGAACTGGTGGTATCTCACAGCCCGTTCTAATAAGCCCACTTGTGGTATTGCACGACTTGCCGGATGACCTGAAAGCAGCCGTTGCCAATGCGGTTGACCCGAACGACCAGGTCGATGGCAGACCTTTAAGCGACTACAACCTTACGCCGGCTATTATAGCCCAATGGTTCAATGATGCAGTATGGAAGTTTGCCAATCCCACAGGGTTTACCGGTTTGATAGAAACGGAACAGGCACCGGAAGGTGGACGTCCGGTCAGAATATGGGGTTTTAAAAGCCTAAATGGAAAAGAGGTCAGGACAGGTGTAGACATTGGCGTTCAATATTCCATCATGGAAACCCTGATGTTGCATGCCAGTTACGGACGTTTGCTCAAAACGTATTATAAGCCCCCGGAAGGAGGTGAACCGTTTGATGTTTTTAGTATCGCAACCTTGCCAAAATACAAATACAAGGTAGGTCTGTACTATTGGCAATTGCCCGCTACCGGTTTTCGTGCCAGTATCAATGTCCAGCATGATTCCGAATGGGCTACCAATGTCGCTGATGGCCCTTTCAGAGGATCAATACCTGCCCGTACCATCTGGGATGCTTCGATTGGCTACAAGTGGTTCAACCGACTTTCCATTGATGTAACGGCTACCAACCTCCTGGACAAGAAATACAATTATCCCGGGTTGCCGGAAATCGGCAGGCAGGTGCTGGCGCGGGTCGTTTATTCATTTGGAAAGTGAGGGTTGGCGAACATTTAAAATTGACTGCCCCGGAATTCCCATTTGCCTCAATCTTCCATTTAAGTTGAAAAAAATCATTTGTAAACAAAAAATTATTATTCAGATGAAACGCACGCAATTTTTTCTATCCGTAGCGCTGCTTTGTTTAACAGCCGCTCTTTCTGCAAAAACAGCGAATGCCCCTTCAACGGGCCCTCCGGACCCTCCTGCCTGCCAATATCTTGAAAGGCCTTTCGACGATGGGTCGTTAAACAATCCTGAAGCCACTGCAGCGTCAGTTATCACCTTTTCGGTCGACATGAAAAACTATAGCGGTACTCCTTTCACTACCGTATATGTCACCGGCGATTTCAATGGGTATTCCGGTACGGCCAATCCATTGGAAGACATGGATGGGGATAGTATTTGGACCGGAACTGTCAATGTTTCAGATGGGTCTCATGGATTTATTTACACCGTGGATAACTTGAACGGTGTTGAGGAATTCAGCGCAGGCAATACCTGTGCTGTGGAAGATCCGGACACGCACCAATGGGGCAGGTCTCTGGAGGTAAGTGGCGATACCATACTGCCCACTGTTTGTTGGAACAGTTGTACGGCCTGCGATGAATCGATGGTCACCTTTTCGGTTGACATGAATCTCTATACGGAACCTTTCACGGATGTATATGTCACTGGCGATTTCAACGGTTTTTCCGGTACTGCCTACAAATTGAATGGTCCCTGGCTATTCGGCTTATGGACTGGTTCTTTTGTTATCCCAAATGGCTCGCATAGATTTATGTACACCGTGGATAACTTGAATAATGCTGAGGCGTTCAGCGCCGACGATCCCTGCGCTGCTGAAGATCCGGTCTCGCTCGAATGGGGCAGGACGCTGGAAGTAAATGGCGATATTACGCTGCCTACCGTTTGTTTTGGCAGTTGTTACAATTGTAATGTTGAATTCACGACTGATTCGCTGCCCGGCAGTGCGCTTATACTTGATGGCACTGGTGACTGGGCCAGAGGTACGCCATTGAACATTATCACGAATGTGGCTACGTTCACGGCTTGGATAAAGCCGGCCGGCCCTCCGCCGGCGTTTGCGGGATTGGTGTTTATCCGGGGTTGGGATTGGATTCCGGATGAGAATAAACTCTCTGTTACGTCCGGGCTATTTTGGGGGCCATTCAACGATTTGCGTTGGGCCTGGGATGATGAAGGCTGGGATATTGCCACAGGTATCTTTCCCGCAATTGGGGAGTGGAGCCATATTGCACTTGTCATTGAACCGACCACTGCAACCGTTTACCTGAACGGCATTCCATACGTATGGGACAAGCCGGATGCTGAAGAAGATTTTACTAAAGATATATTCAGAATTGGAATGGACCCCTTGGGTGAAAAATTTAATGGAGAAATAGATGAAGTATGTGTGTACAACAAGCCTCTGACCCAAGACCAGATCCGGGAAGAAATGCACCTGACCCGTACCCATAGCAATACGGATGGATTGATCGCATATTACCAATTTAATGAAACAGGCACTGATATGGTAGATTATAATCTTGCGGGTGATGGTTTGGTACAGTTCAGACAAGATGCGCACAGAACACCTTCGACAGCGCCGGTTGGCCCCGGGGTCAGCAACCGCAAGACGGTGACCGGCAGCGGACCTGTGGCTTTTGGTGAAACGGGCGTGACGATGGACTTTTCAGGCGCACCGTCTGGCAATCCCGACGGCGAAGTACTGGTGACCCGGCTCGACATGTCTCCCGACCATTCGCCCACTTCAGACGATATCAGCCGCAGCTATTGGGTCATGCACAATTTTGGCAACAACTCCACTTTTGACGAGCTGTCTGGCATCCGTTTTGATCAGATTGGCGATGCCCCTTCGGGCTCGACAGCCCAGCAGTACCAACTCTATGCCCGTCCGCCAGTTGCCGATGGGGATACCTGGCAGCCGCTCGCTACTGCTGAAAACATCGTTCCCGGTGCCGATGGTTCGGTGCTTTTTGGTACGGGCAATGGCGTTCAGGAAGCCGCTCAGTTCGTGATCACCCGCCCGATGGCAACCGGTGTGCAAGAACCAACCCTGGCAGCGCCGATCGCAAGCATTACGCCCAATCCGGTTGCGGCGAATAGTACTTTAACGGTCAGAACCGAGCTGAAAGGCCCGGCACATTTCCGGCTTTTTGATGCAAATGGCAGGAGTGTACAGGTTGCTTTTTTTGAGACGAGCACAGCCGTACAAGTTGGTGATTTGGCGCCTGGGGTTTATTTCTATTTCCTTGAAAATATGGAGAACAGGCAATATGGGAAACTGATCGTACGGTAAGTCAGAAGCCAACAGGAGTCATCACGGTTGAATTTATTTTTCGCAAAATAGCCACCGAGCTTTCCGTTTCTGCCTATTTTTCCCATACATTTTCCCAGGAAGTTGGCGTAGCGCCCAGTGCGTTTCGCAAGTAATTGACTTGTAATTGCTTATAAAAAACACTGGCTACTCATAGTCACGGTTTTTTTTGCGCCGTGTAGAAAAAATCCATGTTATTGACGGAAAAATCCATGTCCATCGGGAGGCTGTGTTGCTAGTTTTGTCATGTTCCATTTTGCGAAATAGCACGATTAAAACATACCACTTATGAAAACTTTGTTTTTCCCCTTGTTCTGTTTGCTGGCATTCAACTTGTCTGGCCAGAACCCCAAGGGCGCAGCCCCATTTGCCTCTGCTTCCGGTAATGCCAACGGAACTACCCGGGCCGTTGTCATCGGTATTTCAGATTACAAAGAACCAGGTATAACGGATCTGAAATATGCGCACCGCGATGCCGAAGCATTTGTAGAATACCTGCAGTCCAAAGCAGGCGGCAGCCTGAACGAAGACCAGATCATGCTGCTGACCAACGAAAAAGCAACGGGCGGTCAAATGCTCGGTGCGTTTGACTGGCTCATCGAAGTCAGTGAACCCGGCGACCGGGCAATTATCTACTTTTCCGGGCATGGCGATGTGGAGACGATTAGCCGGAGGCAACGCGGATTTTTGCTGCCATACGATTCGCCGACTACCAATTACCAGATTGGCGCTTATGCGTTGGTGTTCCTTCAGGATGTTATCGATGTACTGTCCATAGAAAAAGAGACACAGGTGATTATGATCTCGGATGCCTGCCGGGCAGGACAATTGGCGGGCAACAGTATCGGTGGCGCCAAGGCTACTTCGGCTGAAATGGCGAAGCAGTTCAGCAAGGAGATAAAAATCCTCTCCTGCCAGCCGGATGAACTATCTCTGGAAGGCGAGCAATGGGGTGGTGGAAGAGGCGCCTTTTCCTTCCACTTTGTGGATGGCCTGTATGGCCTGGCTGACAACAATGAGGATCAGGCTGTCAATCTGCTGGAACTTGGCCGCTATCTGGAAGATAAGGTGTCTTCTGAAACTGCTCCGCAAAGTCAGTTGCCGATGACGATAGGACCAAAAGCCACCCCGTTGGCTATGGTCGATAAAGACCTGCTGGCACTCCTGAAATCTAAAAAAGAAAAAGGGGAGCCAATGTTTTTACCCACAGGATCAAGGGGGCTCGAAGATAAGGTACTGGCAACAGTAGATTCAACCATCCGGGAGCAGTACCTGGCGTTCAAAGCCTCCCTGGCCAGCGGCGCCTTGATGCACCCGGCCAATACTTCGGCCAACGACTTGTATATCATCCTTTCAAAAGAGCCTGACCTGGCTCCCCTGCACAGTTCTATGCGGCGCAACCTGGCAGCCGCACTATTAGATGAGTCGCAAAAAGTAGTCAACAATGCGCTCCAGAACGACCCGGCCGAACTGGCCAAAATATTTGGCCGGGGACTGTACCGGCATATACCCGGATATTTGGAACGCGCAGCTGAATTGCTGGGAGAAAGTCACTATTTCTTCAACAGGGCCAAAGGCTTGCAATACCTGTTTGAGGCCTATAATCTTTTGACCAATTCGCCTTACCCGGAGTTGGTTGTCCTGCAAAAAAAAGAGGCGATCCCTTTAGTGAATAAAGCCTTGGACCTGGCTGGCGACGGCGCATTTATTTATGATTTTTTAGGCGAATTATATAGCCCAATAAATACCAAATCGGCAGCGGAGTTTTTTTACAAATCCACAGAACTCTCCCCGACCTATGCTTCGCCTTACAACAATATGGGCATGCTGTATTCCCTGGTCAGAAATCCTTTCCTGAAAGTAAAATATTATAAAAAAGCCATAGAAACGGATCCGCGGTATTTTCCGGCTTACGATAACATAGGATCTGTTTACAGCGAGAGAGGAAACTATAAAAAGGCAGAAAAGTGGTATAACCAATCTGTTGAAGTGTTTCCAAATGCTTTAGCGTATTCGAACCTGGGTTCGATTTATTACGAACAAGGGCGCTATGCGGAAGCAGCTGCCATGTGTCTGAAAGGTATCGAAACACAGCCTACCTTTTTCAGGTCTTATGTCGTTCTCGCCAATGTGTACAAAGCCAGCCGGCAGGAGGAGCAGTTAAGGGATTTACTCGTGACCATGGAAGCGCTGGCCGAAGCCCGGCATGGCGATTATTCGGAAGTAGCGCTGGGGTATTTGCACCTGAATGACGAAACGGCTTTCCGCAGCAACTATTATAAAGCCAATGCACGTTCCGAACCCCTGGCGCCCGCCTTTTTTTATACGGTCTGCCGCAGTTATGCCTTGCAGGACAACCAAAAAGAGGCTCTGGTCTGGCTGGAACTGGCACTCAGCCGGGGCTTCTACGACCGGAAAAAACTGCGGAAAGACGAGGCATTGAATTCCATCCGGAAGGAAGCCCGTTTCCGTGCGTTAAAGCGGGAATACCGGAGGAATTTCAGACTTACTTGTAAGGACTGCCTTTGGATGGATCTTAAGAAAAAGGAGGGCTAAAACCTTTTCAAATTTTTCTTTTCCAATTTCCAATTTCAAATCAAAGGAAGGTCCTGCAAGACGCTCAATTTGAAATTGGAAAAGAAAAATTTGAAATTGGAAAAGTGTGCACACCTGCTCCGGTTTCTTAAGTTGATGGCTATGGGGACCGACACAGCACAGAAGATCACCGTTCAAACAAAGCGGGAAAAAACAGCCGCATCAACTGCATCCAAAATGAAAACTACACCAATATTTCAACCCAATTGGCTATTGCTGACTATAGCACTCTTGCTCAGCACAACAATACACGCGCAAACCACCGTCTCCGGCTTCGTACACGACATTGCATCCGGCGACCCGCTCATCGGGGCCAGTATCCAGGTAAAAGGAACCGG
>SBHD01000390.1 GCA_006226345.1 Bacteroidota bacterium
AGTTCCCGGATCCGGACCTGCAGGCGCAAGACATCGGCCATGCTTGTGGTGCCGGTCTCTAAATTGGTGGTGGCCAGTGCTTCCAGGCTTTTGAACAACTGGATGCGGTCTTTGATGATCTGCTGTTTTTTATCCAGCTCATACAGTTGATAATAGGCGGTCTTGATCTGGTAGTGCAGGTTAAGCCGGGCTGCCGCGATCTTTTCATATCGGGGGGCCGCCATGGCCAGCGCAACATTGCTTCTGGCCTGACGAGTGCCTTTCCAGGGAAACATCTGACTGATGCTCAGCCGCACCCATTGCGGGCCGAGGCGCGTTTCCACCGGCAGTACAAAAAGACCGAGTCCGGCTTCCGGTTCCGGTAGCTGGCTGACCTGAGGCGCCACTTCAAGTGCGGCCTGGTATTCCAGGTACAGGCCCTGAAGTTCCAGATTGGCGCTGTCGGCAGTTACCAGCAGTGATTCCAGATCCTGCGCCTGTGCCCCGGACCTGATCCCGAGGCAAAGCAGTAAAAGCACCCAAATCCTATTATTCCGTGTCATGTGTTGTGTTATTATATTGATCAAACCATTGGCGCCATTTTAGCTGGCCTTCTTTCCACATGCAGTACAGTACCGGCACAGTGAACATCGTCAGCAACTGGAGGCACATACCGCCAAAAGACGGAATGGCCATTGGCACCATTACATCAGCCCCCCGTCCGGTGGATGTCAGTACCGGAAGCAGGGCCAGGATGGTGGTGGCGGCGGTCATGGTGGCTGGCCGTACCCGGCGCAAGCCGCCTTCTACGACAGCCTGGCGGATCCCGGCCACGGTGGTGGGGTGGTTTTTACGGAAACTGTCGCGTAAAAAGGTGGCTACCAGCACACCATCGTCGGTTGCCACTCCGAACAAGGCCAGAAAGCCGACCCAAACGGCTACGCTCAGGTTGATCGGGTGCATCTGAAAGAGATCCCGCATATTCACCCCGAAGAGCTCCAGGTTCAGGAACCAACTCTGCCCATACAGCCAGATCATGATAAAGCCGCCGGCAAACGCGATAAAGACACCGGCAAAGACCATGGCGGTAACGGCCACGGATCTGAATTCAAAATACAGGATCAGGAAGATGATACACAGCGCGATGGGTAATACCAGGCCTAACCGTTTGCTCGCCCGAACCTGTTGTTCGTAGCTGCCGGCAAACCGGTAACTGACTCCGGGCGGGACGACCAGTTCACCGCTGCGGATTTTGGCTTCCAGGTGTTGTTGTGCCCGGTTGACCACCGTCACCTCAGCCTGGTCCGCTTCCCGGTCAAACAGGACATACCCAACCAGGAAACTATCTTCGCTTTTGATCGACTGCGGCCCCTGCCGGTATTCAATTTCGACCAGCGCGCCCAGGGGGATCTGGCTGCCGGACCTTGTGGGTACCAGGATGCGTTTCACGATCTCCGGATCGCTGCGCAATTCGCGGGGATAGCGTATCCGTACGGGGTAGCGCTCCCGGCCTTCCACCGTGTTCGTCATCGGCATGCCCCCAATACCGGCCTGAATGTACCGTTGCACCTGTTCAATACTCAGTCCGTGGCGTGCGATGGCTTCGCGATCGATCCGCAGCTCGAGGTAGGGCTTTCCGACGATGCGGTCGGCAAAGACCGCTGCTGCCTTGACGCCTTCCACTGCTTTGAGGTGTTTTTCCAGCTGGAGGCCAAACGCTTCGATCGTTGCCAGGTCCGGTCCCTTTACTTTTATACCCATCGGGGCACGCATGCCGGTTTGGAGCATGACCAGGCGGGTTTCGATCGGCTGCAGTTTGGGCGCCGATGTGAGGCCGGGCAGCCGGGTGGCGGCGACTACTTCCTGCCAGATATCGTCGGGCGACCGGATATGGTCGCGCCATTGGCGGTAAAATTTTCCATTGGGGTCTTCCACCAGCACCCCGTTTTTATCGCGCACATAGTTGCCATCGGCATCGGTCCGGAAGCGCAGGCGGTATCCGTTCTCATCAACCTTGTATTCGGATTTATACAAGATGATATTCTCAAACATCGATACCGGTGCAGGGTCCAGGGCGCTTTCCACCCGGCCCAGTTTGCCCACGACGGACTCGACTTCGGGGATTGCCGTCACGGCCATGTCCAGTGCCCGCAGGTAGTTGATATTTTGTTGCATACCGGTATGCGGCATGGACGTAGGCATCAGGAGAAAAGAGCCTTCGTTCAGGGCCGGCATGAACTCCTGCCCGGTGTTCCGGAAAATAGAAATACCCCAAATAACCAGTGCGGTCACGGTTGCAAGAAACAGCCACCGGACCTGCAGCAGAAAACGTAGTATTTTCTCGTAGAACCGGATGAGGGTAAAGAAGACCAGCATCAGCAAGGCAATGATCCCCCCGACGAACAGAAAATTGTCGAGCAGACTTACACTCACACCCAGAGGCATCCAGGCCCTTGTCAGGAAAACGGCGACCAGCCCGGCATACAGGATGTTCTTGCCCCATTCGAAACGGGTAACGGTTGCCGGAGAGTAGTGTTCCTGTATCCAAACGCCGGCCAGTTCAAGTGAGGCCACAAAACTGATGATGAGCCCGAACCAGACATTGAATATGCTGGCCACCAGCATGCCACCGGCCAGCAGCAGCAGGTTGGCTCCATAGCGCCAGCGACTTTTTCCCGCTTTAATGGAAAATACCAGTTGTGCCAGCGCCGGCAGGACTGTGATCGCCAATGCGATAGAAGCCAGTAGTGCAAAGGTCTTCGTATACGCTAGCGGCCGGAACAGTTTGCCTTCCGCTGCCTCCATGGCAAAGACGGGCAAAAAACTGACGATGGTGGTCGACACTGCGGTTAGTACCGCCGATGCTACTTCTGTCGTTGCTTCGTAAATAGTGGTCATCAGCGGTTGCCCGGGCGGGGCCTCCCGCATATTTTTTACCATGCTTTCGGTAAGCACAATGCCCATGTCCACCATGGTGCCGATGGCGATGGCGATGCCGGACAGGGATACGATATTGGCATCGATACCGAACTGCCGCATGGCCACAAAGCAGATCAGCACTGCTACCGGCAACATACCGGAAACCAGCAGGGATGATTTCAGGTTGAACAGCATCAGGATCACCACGATCACAGTGATGAGCACTTCCAGGGTAAGGGCTTCCCGGAGCGTACCGATGGTTTCCCGGATCAGTTCGGTGCGGTCGTAAAACGGTACGATCCTGACTTGCGAAACCCGCCCGTCTTCCAGTACGCGGCTGGGTAGCCCCGGTTCCAGTTCCGAAATCTTTACTTTCAGGTTTTCGATCACCTGCATCGGGTTGGATCCGTACCGCGCCACGACGACCCCGCCGACGGCCTCGGCGCCGGATTTATCCAGCGCTCCCCGCCGGGTCGCCGGACCAATGCTTACGTTGGCGATGTCCCGGATATACAGCGGCACATTATCCTGTACTTTGACAACGGCATTTTCGATATCTGCGCGTTCACGGATGTACCCCAGTCCACGGACAAAGTATTCAGCCAGGTTGATTTCCATGGTTTGGGCGCCTACATCGATATTGGTGCCTTTGACCGCTGCCATTACCTGTTCCAGGCTGATGTTGTTGATCTTCATGGCGTCTGGGTCTACATCGATCTGGTACTCCCGGACGAATCCTCCCACAGAGGCGACCTCCGATACACCCTCTACTGCCGACAGCCCGTAGCGTACATAGAAGTCCTGGATACTGCGCAATTCCTGCGGGTCCCAACCGCCGGTTGGCGCCCCGGTAGAGTCGCGTCCTTCCAGGGTATACCAGAAGATCTGTCCCAAAGCGGTAGCATCGGGTCCGAGTGCCGGTTGCACGCCTTCGGGTAAAAGGTTGGCCGGAAGGGAGTTCAGTTTTTCCAGTATCCGGGATCGGCTCCAGTAGAACTCCACGTCTTCATTGAAGATGATGTAGATCGTGGAAAAGCCGAACATAGAGTTGCTCCGGATCGTTTTTACACCGGGAATACCTAAAAGGGCGGAAGTGAGCGGATAGGTGATCTGGTCTTCCACATCCTGTGGCGACCGGCCCATCCAGCGGGTAAAAACGATCTGCTGGTTTTCGCCGATGTCCGGAATGGCGTCTACGGCCACCGGGTCGCGAGGCAGCCAGTTGAGCTTGAAATCAAAGGGCGCGTGGATCAATCCCCATCCGGTGCAGAGCAGGAGCAGGATCCAGGCCACGAGTTTGTTTTCGAGGAAAAAACGAATGATTCCGTTAAGCATGAAGTTCCGTTGGTTTGGTTGGATAAGCGTACCGGCGACAGCCGGCTATAAGCATACAGGCCATCTACCATACAGGGATAGTGGCCGGGAGCAACCAACGGAAACTTATAAACGGAAAACCTGAAATAATACCTGAACGTCTGCTGCTATTAGAGGCGGCCGGTGATTCAGGTAGGGCAGGATGCCGTTCGTGAACGGCGTAAAGGAAAGGCAGATAGGCGGCCAGTCCGGGAGTACAGCGGCAGGGGTGGATAAGGCTTTATACCAAAACGGGACCTGTTGCTTGAACTGTCCGGGGTTATTCTGGTCCAGGGCGTCCCGGCAGCAGGCGCTTTGTTGCAGGGCGGTGTGCTTGTCGCACCGATGCATTTGTGCTGTCTTCTGCATTTTGCCGGAAGCATGCATTCCACAGGATTCAGCCTTGACGAACACGGCAGTGTGTATCAATCTGTTTTGGCAATAATGCCGGCTGATGGAAATGCCGGTGGTGCTCAACAACACCGATGCCGCCAGGGTGATATGCAGGATGCGAAGCAAAAGCATTTAAAATGAAAGCAAAAATATATAAAATTGTTGCAAAAGCCTCTGAAAATCTGTTCGTCCGGTGGGTATATGGCCGCGGGTTAAGCCCTATATTTGCGTTAAATCAGCATGTTATTGATCATGAAAAAATATCTGAAGCCCGTTCTTTGGGGGTTGCTGGGATTGTTAGTACTGATCCAGTTCTACCGCCCGGAGAAAAACCAGTCTAACGACCAGACCAACCATATTCGCACCCGCTATCCGATCCCGCAACCGGTCGAAGATATCCTGGCCGTAGCCTGTTACGACTGCCATAGCAATTACACACGCTACCCCTGGTATGCAGCAATACAGCCTGTAGGCCTCTGGCTGGCCAACCATGTAGATGAAGGGAAGTCCGAACTCAACTTTTCCGAACTGGCTGCCCGGCCGGCAGCACTGCAGTATCACAAACTGGAGGAAGTGATCGAGCTGGTGCAGGAGGGGGAGATGCCCTTGTTTTCCTACACGATCACGCACCGAGATGCTGTTTTGTCGGCAGAACAGCAGGATCAACTCGCCGCCTGGGCGCGTGGTGCGAGGGAGACGATGAAAGCCATTTATCCACAGGATAGTCTGGAGCGGCGGCGGCGGCGGCGGTAGATTTCGGCCGGGTCATTTCCGGATAATGATCCTTGTTTTTCACTACTTTACCAGGTTATCCCTGTACCGGGCTTTCTGGTCCGCAGACAGCATTTCCCCTGTGCGTGGAGGGGCGGGGAGGCATGTCGTCAACATGCGGACTGATCACGATCATTTGTTTTTTTTATAGTTAATACTAAAATTGCGGTGGGAAAGGTACATTCATTAAAAAACCGATTCGGCAAAAAACAGGCACTGAAAAACCAAATGTTGCGATTTATGCATGTGAGCGGTGATTTCAATTGAAGTAAGGTTTTTCCAATATAAATTTTAAGGGCGAGAGGTAAAATGCTCGGGTGCTTATATGCACACAGTTATCTTTTTGATGGGAAGAGCGCATCAGAAAGGCTTGGATGCTATATCCGCTTATATTCAAAACCGAAAAATTCACCCGTATATGTTCAAACCAGATCCAATGACGCTTATAGCTGAAGAGCAGCCCGGGCTACAGACCAAACGGCGGTTGTGGAAACCTGTTGAAGAACAATTCAGGATTCACAAGGAACGCCCGTTTTTAAAGGAAGAACGTGCTACCACCACGGTGTTGGTTGGCGGACTGTCGCCCATGCACGATTATTTGGTGGAGGCCACGCTGAAGGGCTTGGGATTAAAGGCTTTAACCCTCCCTCCCACCAATATTGCCGCCTTTCATACCGGCCGGGAATACGGCAATAACGGGTTTTGCAATCCGGCCTATTTCATGGTCGGAAACCTGATCAATTATTTGCGCGAACTGGAGCGGTCCGGTATGAGTAAAGACGAGATCATTGAAAAATATGTCTTCTTTACAGCCGGCTGTAATGCACCGTGCCGGTTCGGTATGCTGGATACGGAATACCGGATGGCATTGGAGGATTGTGGTTTCGGTGGATTCCGGATACTGGTCTTTCAAAATGAGGGTGGGCTGAAACAGGCTTCCAGCGGGGACGGCCTGGAGATCAACCCGGAATTTTTCCTGGCTGCGGTGAACGCCCTGAATCTTGCCGATATATTGAATGAACTGGGGTATGCCATCCGCCCCTATGAAGTTGTGCCGGGCGAGACGGACAAACTTATCCAACAGGCTGCAGATATCCTGTATCAAAAACTTGCCAACAAAAAAGAGATCCGGATCGAAGGTTTCTGGAAGGGTGTTTTCGACCGGCTGAACCTGCTCGGCGCTGCCACTTTCATTTACCGTTTTTGGGATCATATCACCACTACATACTACACCGATGCCCTTCAGGAGGTTCGGTCGGTATTTTCCGAAATGGAGGTCGACTGGTTCCGGTCCAAACCAGTGGTGAAAATCACCGGCGAGTTCTGGGCCATGACCACGGTGGGAGATGGCAACTTCAAGATGTTCCGTTACCTGGAAAATGAAGGTGCGGTGATTCTGGTGGAGCCGGTCGCATCGCTGGTCCAGTTCCTGTTCAGCAAAGGCCTGCTGCGGCACTCCAACCGCCGGGAAATGATCCTGAAAAATAACGTACGGGGTTGGTGGGATTTGCGCAGGCGCTACCGGAACTGGCTGCAGTATCAGAAAAAACGCCTGACCCTCAAGGTTGGCTACCGGTTATATCGGCGGGAATACAAACGCCTGCTCGATGCCCTTGGGGGCAATCACCACATGCTGATCCAGCAGCCGATCCTGCAAAAACTGGCGCATCCCTACTTCAACATAAATATTGAAGGTGGAGAAGGCTATATGGAAATAGCCAAGAATATTTACTACCACCAGCAGGCCTGGGCACACATGGTCATGAGCCTCAAACCCTTCGGTTGTATGCCCAGCACACAATCAGACGGCGCACAGGCTGCTGTACAGGAACGAGATCCCAATATGATCTTTCTGCCGCTGGAAACTGCCGGTGAAGGGGAAACCAATGCCCAAAGCCGTGTGCTGATGTCGTTGGGGGATGCACGCGCAAAGGCAAAACAAGAGTATAAAGATGCGCTGCGGGAGGTCGGTTTCACCCTGGAGGAAATGCGAAATTTTGTCGACGCGCATCCGGAGCTGAAAAGCCCCCTTTACGTCATTCCGCATACCAAAAAAGTCGCCAATACTGCCGCCCGCTTTATCTATGACGTCGGGCAACGTATGGAACAGACACGATCAGATCACCCTTAAATCCACTGTCATGAACGAACCGAGAATATACATCGGTATAGATGTGGGGTCCACCACAGTTAAAGCAATTGTTCAGGACGCCCGCACCCGGAAAATTGTGTGGCAGGATTACCGGCGCCACGAAACCAAACAACCGGAGGAAGTACTTGCCTTTCTCCAACGAATTGAGGCCGCCTTCCCGGATGTCACGACAGATCAGATACGCATCTTTCTGACGGGCAGCGGCGCCATGAGTATCTCCGATCTGATCGGTGCAAAATTTGTGCAGGAGGTAACCGCCGTATGTGAAGCAGCTGAAAAGTTGTATCCGGATGTCGGCTCTATCATCGACCTGGGGGGGCAGGACTCCAAGATCATTATTTTCAAGACAAATCCGACCACCGGTAAGAAGCAGAAACTTCCCAGCATGAATGATAAATGCGCGGGCGGTACGGGAGCAGTCATTGACAAGATCAATGCCAAGCTGGGGTTATCCCCTGAAGAACTTGGCCGGCAACAATACGACGGTATTAAATTACACCATGTAGCGGGTAAATGCGGCGTATTTGCCGAAACCGATATCAATAGCCTGCAGAAGCAGGGCATTCCTACTGCCGAATTGATGGCCAGCCTGTTCGAGGCTATTATCCTGCAGAACCTGACGGTACTTACCCGCGGGCATACCCTGCGCCCACAAGTGCTGTTGCTGGGAGGCCCAAACAAGTATATTCCGGGCATCCAACAGGCCTGGAAACATCATATCAGCCTGCTCTGGGAGGAACGCAACTTCCCGTTGCCGGAAGGCATTGATCCGCCCGACCTGGTCTTCGCTCCGGAAAATGCACTTTTCTTTGCTGCAATCGGAGCAGTAGAGCATGGTCTGGACAGTGAGGAGGATCTGGGCCGGTATATCGGATGGACCCAACTGGAATACTATATCCGGGAGGGGCGTATCCAGGCCAAAGCAGGTGCGGAGCAGGGCCTGGTGAACAGTACGGAAGAACTGGAGTCATTTCTGCGCAAGTATGCACCGGAGCCCTTCTCACCTGCTACTTTCCGGGCCGGTGAGGAAGTAGCAGGATTTATTGGTCTGGATGTGGGCTCCACTTCCACCAAAGCCGTGTTGCTGAGCCCGGATAAAGAGGTGCTGGTCAAGGCATACCAACTTTCCAGAGGCAATCCGATCAAGGATACCCAGGATGTGCTGCAAAAACTGGAAACCCAGGTCAGGGCTTCGGGTGCCCGGTTGAAGGTATTGGGCCTCGTGACCACCGGTTACGCAAAGGACGTTCTGAAAGATGTGCTGCGCGCTGATGCTGCCATCGTGGAAACGGTCGCGCACACCAACTCCGCCCTTCATTTTTATGACGACGTGGATGTGATCTGCGATATCGGTGGTCAGGACATCAAGATCATGATGCTGAAAAACGGACAGGTCAAGAATTTTGAGCTGAACACCCAGTGCTCAGCCGGGAACGGGTATTTTTTGCAAAGTACGGCGGAGAGCTTCGGTATTCCGGTAGACCGGTATGCAGAGGTGGCTTTTACAGCCCGGATGCGTCCCACGTTCAGTTACGGATGTGCTGTTTTTTTGCAGGCGGATATCGTGAATTTCCAACGGCTCGGCTGGAAACCGGAAGAGATACTGGCTGGTCTGGCATCCGTATTACCGCTCAACGTGTGGTTGTACGTCGCTCAGATCCCCAACTTTGCCAAGCTCGGTACAAAGTTTGTCCTGCAGGGCGGTACCCAGAAAAACCTGGCCGCTGTTAAAGCCCAGGTAGATTTTATCGAATCCCGGTACGTGGGTAAAGCCGAACAGCCTACCATTATCGTACACAAGCACTGTGGGGAGAGTGGCGCTATCGGAGCAGGCCTGGAAGCCATTAAACTGTGGGAAACCGAGCAGACGGAAAGTCCCTTTATTGGTCTGGAAGCCACTGCGCAAATAAGTTATACAACGCTGTCAGATGAAACTACGCGGTGTATTTTCTGTAAAAATAAATGCCTGCGTACTTTTATTGATCTGACAATAGCCGAAAACGGCACTTCTTCCAGCCGGCGCATCATTGTCGGTAATGCCTGCGAGAAAGGATCGGTGGAGTCGGTCCAGGATATGCGCGAGATTAAAAAAGTGCTGGACGCAACGATCAATTCCACGCCTAATCTGGTAGAAACCAGCATCAAGGAACTTTTCAGGACCTATGCCCCGGAAAAGGTGAGCGAGCCGCCCGGAGTACTAAATGGCAAGGTCCGCCGGAATATTATGGCGAGCCGTTCCGAATTGGTGGTGGGCATTCCGCGGGTATTGCTGATGTATTCCCTTTCACCGCTTTTTACGGCTTATTTTGAAAGTCTGGGTATACGCAGCGGCAATATTGTGTTCTCGGACTTTACCAGTGAAAAACTCTTCAAGGAAGGCGGTAAAAGGGGGACGATCGATCCTTGCTATCCGAGTAAGGTGACCTTGTCCCATGTACACAACCTGCTGTATGAGCAGCACCGCAAACGGCCACTCGATATAATCTTTTTCCCCCTGATCGGTGATATTGACGCAGGGTTGAAAAATACCCGGGGTGCCTGGGTCTGCCCGTCCGTCGTCCCGTCTGCCGAAGTAGCTAAGGCCAGCTTCACGAAGGAAGGCGATCTGTTTGAGGAGTTGGGTATTACCTACATGAATCCGTTTATCAACCTGGCAGAGCCCAAACTGTTCGAACAACAAATGTTCTTGGCCTTCCAATCGGTCCTGGGACTGACCCGCAAGGAGAATATCCGAGCCGTCAAGGCCGGTTTTGCGGCACTGGAAGTTTACAGAACGTATATGCGGCAGGAAGCCAGGAACGTACTGGACCGACTTGAACAGGAGAACAAGATCGGAATAGTCCTGCTCGGCCGTCCTTATCACAAGGATCCGGGGATCAACCACGAAATATTCGATGAGTTCCAGAAGCTGGGTTATCCTATTCTGGCCCAGGATATTTTACCACAGGACGACCGCACCCTGGATGAGGTCTTTGGAGACGACCTGCGTACCGGGCGGGTATCACATCCGCTGGAGATCTCTGACGTATGGAAGCGGTCCATCAGCCCGAACGCCAATGTCAAGTTGTGGGCAGCGAAATTTGTAGCCCGGCATCCCAACCTGGTAGCTATGGAGTTGTCAAGTTTTAAATGCGGACACGATGCGCCTACCTTTTTTGTGATCGAATCGATCATTGAAAGTTCGGGTACGCCGTTCTTCAGTTTCCGGGATATCGACGAAAACAAACCCAAAGGCTCCATCAAACTGCGGATTGAAACGATCGACTATTTCCTTAAAAAATACCAGGAGACGTTATTTGGGGAAAAAGCAATGGTGGAAAGTATGCTCTGATCAGATTGCTAAACACTTGTTAAACAATCTGCTATGCGATATCTATTCAGTTTTAAAGCAATTATGGGCGGCTGGTTCGCCCTACTGGGAGTCGTACTAAGTGCGGCACTCGCACAGGCGCAGTCCGACTGGACGTTTCAGACCGAGAAAAACGGCATCAAAGTATATACTGCCGGACACGACAGCTCCGACTTTAAGTCGGTGCGGGCCATTTTTGAAGTAGAGGCCACGCTGTCGCAGTATGCCGCAATTGTCTGGAATGTTGCCGAGTACAAATACTGGAATTTTGCCGCGACAAATCCGCGGGTGCTGAAAAAGATCAGCGAGTCGGAGCTGATCTATTATACAGAGGCTAAAGCACCCTGGCCCATCACGGATCGCTTTGTGGTGCTTCACCTGAAGATCGTGCAGGACCCGGCATCTAAAATTATGCGCATCCTGCTGAATAACGCTCCGGATCAGATCCCGGAGCAGGAAGGGTTCGTCCGGATACCGGCCTACCAGTCTGTGGCCCGGGTGGTTCCGGTGTCTGACACCCGTGTCCGTGTGGAATACACCATACACGTAGATCCAGGCGGGAGTATACCGGCCTGGGCAGTGAATATGGTCAGTGCAAAAATGCCGATCACCTCGTTTACAAACCTCAAGGAGCGGGTAAAACAACAAGGGGATGAACGCCCTTCTGTTCCGTTCGTTAGCGATAAAATACTGTGGGCTCCCAATTCAATCAACCGATAAAACCCGAATACCCCTGGTATACCCGTATTTGGCAGACCTTCCTTTACTACAAGGAACGGGGGTACTATACCTTTATTGGCGGCAACGTTTTGCGGATCGGGTTCTATTACTCCCTGGTCGTTGCAGGACTGGTATTGATCGGCACCTATTTACTCGACCTGAATGCCTTATTGAAAGGAGGGATAGATGTATTCTCCTCTGACCTGGCGGTGTTTGTGCTGTTCTTTGTCTCCGAGTCTTTTTTGGGGATGATCCCGCCGGACCTGTTCATGATGTGGGCTTCCAAATTTGAGCAGGCGTTTCTGGTTCTCACGGTATTGGGTATCCTATCCTATGCAGGGGGGATCGTATCGTACAAGATCGGAACCTGGATCGCATCCCGTGAACGTATCAAGGCCTTTACCGAGCGGCGGTTGGAAAAGTATATTACGCTGACGCAAAAATGGGGTGGAGCTTTTATTGCGCTTTCGGCATTATTCCCGTTCTCTCCGTACGCCATGGTTGTGCTGGCGGTCAGTATTTTGCGTTATCCGTTCAAAAGCCTGCTCTGGTTTGGCCTGTTCCGGATCCTGCGTTTTATGGGGCAGGGGATCATGCTGATTGAATTGCTGGACCTGGATCTTGGTGCTGCCAAGCCATAGCAGGTCACCAAACTGATCCGCTTTAAAAAGCAAGGCCATCACCGGAAGTTGTCCGGGATGGCCTTGCTCCAATTAGACTATACTTTTGGCAGCACTTATGGCTTAGCCTTCTTCGTTACCACATTGCCGGAGGCATCCAACTGGATAACTTCAAGCCCCAGTTCCTGGAGGCCGGGCAGCACTTTTTCAGCATCACCGGCCATAAACCATCCGAGGTCGTCCGGTTTTACAATAGACTTTGCCGTCAGGCGGGCATCTTTCAGTGTAAGGTTTTGAACGCCCTGTGCATATGTTTTCCAGTAATCATCGCTCAGACCGTATTTCACCAGGTTGCAGGCACTGTTGTTAACGGCGTTGTTGGTTTCCCACATACCGGACATGCCCATCACCGTGTTTTGCTTGGTCTTGTCAAATTCGGCTTCCGTAATGGGTTTTTCGCCGATAATCAAGTTCATTTCTTTCATGACCTCCTGCATACTCTCCTTGGTTTTGTCAGTCTGTACCGGCGCATAGACAAAGAACGGGCGCTGTCCGGCCGTATTCATGATCATGGAACGGGCACCATAGGACCAGTGTTTATCCTCCCGGATATTCATATTGATCCGGCTGGTGAAATCACCACCCAACACATTGTTCATCTGATCGATTGCAGTTTCATTCATCTCCCCGTACGGTTTGGTCAGGTAGCCAGCCAGGATCAGGCTTTGCGGACTTTCCGGACGATCGATCAGGAAGATCTTCTTCTGGGTTGAATTAGCGACCTTCGGGATGTTTTTCTTGGGAACATCTCCTTTTTTCCAGCTCCCGAAATGTTTTTCGAGTTTGGCTTTCAACTCCGGCATGGTGACATCCCCTGTCACGACGATCGTGGCATTGTTCGGTTTGATCCAGGTCTGGTAGTAGCCTTTTACATCATCGAGGGAAATATTGGCAACGGATTCTTCCGTACCGGTGCCGCTCATCGGAATGCCATATGGGTGGTCTTTCCCGTAGAGCAATTCCGGCATGACCCGGATCACCATACCGATCGGACTTTTCTTCTCGTTCTGGATGCCACTGATCTGTTGATTTCTCAAACGATCCAGGTCTGCTTCCGGAAAGGCAGGGTTCAGAACGACGTCAGCCATCAGTTCCAGACTGGGGTCCATGGATTGCTTCAGGGTATTCAGGTTGACGTACGAATAGTCCAGGTCGCTGTTGGTGCCCAGGGAAGCGCCCAGGAGTTGCAGCCGTTCGTTGATCTGGAGGCTGGATAGCGACTTGGTGCCTTCATCCAGCATATCCATGCTCAGGTTGGACAAACCCAGTTTGCCGCCCATTTTATCGGTACAAAAACCGGCATCAAACATCATGGAGAAGACCATGGTGGGGCTTTCCGTCCTGCGGGTCAGCACTACTTTCATGCCGTTGGAGAGCGTAGCGCGTTCGATATCGGGGAATTTGGCATCTACTTTCGTGTTCACTTCCGGCACCTTGGTGCGGTCGGCTTCCGTTCCGGTTGTCGCATAATCGGGGAACGGAGTGCAGGTCAGGGTAAAGCGGGCTTTTGACAGCCATTTTTTTGCAGCGTAGTGGATGTCTTTGGCAGTCGTCTGGTCATACCACTTCAGTGCTTTTTTATAGTAATCCGGGCTGCCGCCATATACAGCGTTTTGGGCCAGAATGTCACTCTTGCCACCAAAACCACCGATGCGTTCCAGCCCTTTGATAAAGTTGGCAAAATAGGCTGCTTTTACGCGGCTGACCTCTTCTTCCGTCGGGCCGTTGGCGAGAAATTCTTCCAGGATCTCATTGATGGCAGCTTCCACTTCATCCATGGATTTGCCTTTTTTGACGTTTGCGCGGATCATAAAGGCTCCTGCGATCTCAGATGGATTGATGAAGGCAAAGGCATTGGAACAGATCTGCTTCTCGTAAACCAGTTTTTTATACAGGCGGCTGTTTTTACCCGAGGACAGCACATCGGAGGTCAGGTCGAGCCAGACGGTTTCCTGGGCACCCCATTGTGGCATGTGCCACACCATGGTGATCTGTTCTTCCGGCACCCGGTCCTGGAAGGTGGCGCGGGTATCATAGTCCATTACGGGAATGCTGACCCCCGGACGGGCGATGGTCGGACCGGCCGGAATATTGCCGAAGTATTTCAGCACCTTCTCATAGGCTTGCTCGGCCGTGATGTCACCAGCCACTACCAGCACGGCATTAGCGGCGCCGTAGTAAGACTTGAACCATTCGTGGACATCCTCCAGGCTGGCGGCATTCAGGTCTTCCATTTCACCGATCACGGTGTGTCCGTAGGGGTGATAGGGCGGATACATGGCTTTGGTCATGATATCCCAGCCCTTGGCATACGGCTGGTTTTCGCCCTGCCGTTTTTCATTCTGGACCACACCACGCTGTTCATCCAGTTTGGCCTGATCAATAGCACCAAGGAGGTGCCCCATGCGGTCACTTTCGAGCCAGAGCACCTGGTCGAGGGCTCCTACCGGAATGTTTTGAAAATAATTGGTGCGGTCCTGGTTGGTGGTACCATTCAGGTCAGTGGCACCGATGGCTTCCAGGGCCTGGAAATAGTCGGTGTTGAAGTTTTCCGATCCGTTGAACATCAGGTGTTCGAACAGGTGGGCAAAACCGCTCTTGCCGGGCTTTTCATTTTTGGAACCGACATGGTACCAGATATTCACCGCCACGATAGGCGCCTTATGGTCTTCATGCACGACGAGGCGCAGGCCATTGGGCAGGGTGAATTGTTTGTAGGGAATATCAATATCGTCCGGGTTGTATTTGGGATAACTTTGCGCAAGCAGGGATGACAGGGAACTCAGAAGCATTAAGGCTGTAAAAGCCAGGGTCACTAATCGTTTCATGTGATGTTGATTGTTTTAGCCGGCCAAATGGCAGGCTGATGCTAAGTTTTGTAATATCTCTCAGGTCTTTCCCGAACCAAAGAGGGGACTAACGGAATCTCTAAGCAAAACGATACGGAGATGAAATCGTTGCCGAAAATTGGCGTATTGTCTGGTATTGCCCATAAAAGTTTGGATGAATGACCGGTTTCATTGGGTGAATGGAATAATAGCGGTACAAATACTGATCATCCGTCCTACATTTGACCGCTCATGCCGAATGTTCGTTTCACAAAATGGCTGCAGGAAAAGGCACTTCCGGTCTTACTATATGCAACGTTGGTTGCGGGCATTCTGGTACGCATCGTTGTCTGGTGGCAAAACCGTTCGCTGTTCCTGGATGAAGCGAACCTGGCGCTCAATTTCTGTGAAAAAGATCTGTGGGGGCTATTCGGGCCGTTGGCGCATGATCAGTATGCACCGCCTCTATTTTCTGTTTTGCAGAAATGCAGCGTCCTGGTATTGGGACAGACGGAAATGGCCCTTCGGTTTTTTCCTTTGCTTGCCGGCATACTTGCCATCTGGCTTTTTTATCGCATTGGCCGCCGCCTGATCACCAATCCGTGGGTACTGCTTGTCCTTTGCTGGATCTTTTGTTTTTCCGACCTGTTTATCCGCTATGCCACCGAGGGCAAACAGTATGGAGTGGACCTGGCAGTGGCGCTGGTCATTGTCGCCTGGAGCCTCCGGCAGACCGATCGCCCGTTTCGGCCCTGGATGGCAGCATTGGCGGGAGGGGTACTTATATGGTTTTCTATGCCGGCTGTTTTTGTGTTGTTCGGTGCGGGACTTGCACTGGGGTATCAGGCCTGGCGGGATGGAGACCGGCGCCGGTTTTGGCTGCTCGGGATGACTGCTTTTACCTGGCTGCTTAGCTTTGGTGCATATTATTTGGTACAGTTGAAGCCAAGCCTCGGCACCGGGGCCCTGGTGGAGTACCACAAGCCCTGGTTTTTTCCGTTGGCACCCGTGAACCATGCAGAATGGCAACAGCTGGCTGCCTTGTTGCGCAGTTTTCCGTACTACACCGCCGGTCATACCGTACTGGCATTGGCCGCGGGTGGCCTGGGGATTCTTGCCGGGGTGGTCTGGCTTTCCTGGCAACAACCGGCCCGGGCATTTTTACTGGCAATCCCAGTGCTGGTATGTATAGTTGCTTCCGGGTTGGAACAATACTCCATGATACCGCGGATGCTGACCTGGGCCTTTCCGCTCGTGCTGCTGATACAAGGGCTGGGCTGGCAATATTTGTGGAATATTACCTGGCGCCCGTTGCGGATAGCCTGGCTCATCTTCTGGGTCGCTGCGGCTGCTACCCGGACGGGCTGGACATACCTGTATCAACCTTTTCAGATCGAAGAGGTGCGCGCGGTACTGGAGGCGGTCCGGAGTGATTTTGGTCCGGATGACCTGGTGTATATATCGCACGAAGCCGGGCCGGCAGTGGCTTTCTATCGCACCTGCCATGCACAATCCGGCCGGTATGCCTTTGACCACCAAACTATGCAGGCAGACTGGGATACACGGCCGGAGCAGCATGCGTTCGGACAGGCGGAGCGTGTCTGGTTGGTGTACAGCCACGTGATCTCGGACCTGTCCCGGCAGGCCATGGAGCAGGATGTGGAAATGGTCTCAGAATTTGCAGTATTGAAAAAAGCGGTGGAGGTGCCGGGGGCTCGTGGGTATTTATTTCTGCTGGAAGAGTAGGGTAGGTCATGCCGGATATTGTATTCCCGGTTATTTGTTTTAGGGCTTGTGGAGATTTTCTGCTTTGGACAACCTTGACACTAGCCAGCCGGCGGATGCTTTCGGTGCATCGGGCGACCCAGGGCCCATAAGATCCCTATCCCGCCGGTTAGGGAGTAGGGTAGGATCAAGAGCATAGCGTGTAAAAGGGGGCGGTTCAGGCTGATGCGTCCCATGAGGCCAACAATTCCCACTACCGTGAACAAGGCAAGCAGCAGGAACAGCCGCTCGGAGATCAGGTAGTCCGGAAGGCGGTGTTTCTGCCAGTATCTAACCAGCCCCCAGGTGATGAGATATGGAACAATAGACAGCAGGATGCTGATAATTAACAGAATGGTATACACCTGGAAAAACTCCGGATCCTGACCGGACCGAAGAACCGGTAACCCGGGTTTGTCAATCCCCGTCATCTCATAAATTACGGATAAAACAAATGGCCCAAGGAAAACGACCGTTCGCCAGATCCGGGCAGAAACACGGGCAGGGTGAAGCACTTGTTGTGGCATTACGGTTATGATTTGGACGGAAGTGTAAAATTACACGCTTCCGGTCACCCTGCAAAGCCTCCAATGGATCAAGCTTTATCGGCCGAACCTGCCAGGACCTCCCAGGTATGATCGCCCAACAGGCGGACGGTAGCCAGGTATTCAAACGGGGCCCGGGAGCCCCACTCCTCCGGAGCGATCATAGATAATACATGCACACCGTCCTTTTTTCGCTCGTATAAATGGTAGATATGGTGGATCACAGGCTGAAATGGAATGTCAGCCTGGTAGATCAGTTCCGATACCTGCATACGGTTGTGCAAGTTTTTGGCCTGCCGGGCCAGCGTTTCCATTTGCTGGCGCAACTGTTCCATTTGGCGGTCTGTCTGATCATACATGGCTGTCATGGCATTTCCACGTATACGACCTTTATCCTCCGGCCGGATGACCGCGCTGCCGGAATGATGTGCATACGGGAGCAGCCCCGGTGTTTCGGCGACCTTGTCTTGGTCAATCGGGTTGACAAAAGCGTCGGCAGGGGCTTCTTTTTGCTTCTTTTTCTTCGCCATAGATCCAGGTGCAAAGATGCGAGTGTTTTGCCGGTTGTACAATGTAGCACCTAAACAGCCGGACGGCTGGTATGGTTCCGGGATTTCAGGAATACGTAACCGCTGTGCCGGTAGCAATTACCATGATCATACCATTCGCCTGGCCCAGGGTTTCATAATCAAAGTCGATCCCGATAACAGCATTGGCGCCCATCTGGGATGCCTGAGCCGTCATTTCTTCCAAAGCTTGTTCGCGGGCTTCTTTCAATACACTTTCGTAAGATCCCGAACGCCCGCCGACTACATCGCGTATGCCGGCAAAAATGTCCTTGAAAATATTGGCGCCGATAATGGTCTCGCCAAAAACAAGACCGTGATGGCGGGTGATGGAAAAACCATTGAGGCTGTCTGTGGTGGAGTGTAACATGTAACGAATGATGAATGATGAATGATGAATATCCGGGTAGTGAACAGATCCAAAAATACCGGCAAACAGGTTGTAGGGCCGGATTGTCCTACAAATAGGATCAATTTTTCGACTATCGGTCAATAGAATTAGTTTCATTCATCATTCATCATTCATCATTCATCATTCATCATTCATTACATTTTGCTGATCTGGACCTGCCGGTCTTTCGGGTATTCCACGGAGTACC
>SBHD01000087.1 GCA_006226345.1 Bacteroidota bacterium
ATCTCCTTGGAAAAATAAAAGCCAAAAATGGTTTGAGGTGGTAAGTCCTTGTCAAAGCGCAGTGCAACTTCAATTACACCGCCCTTGGGTATTTTACCCTCCTTAAGTATGATCGTCACCGTTCGTCCGCCCGGAGATGCGATACGGTCCGTTTCACCTGGATCCAGTTTGCCGTTGCGGTTATCGTCTACAGCATCCTGGTCCTCCACGTCACCCGGGCCTTCAGTAATATCGGCGGAAATGATCCTGACATCTTCAGGAAGGAAGATTGTTACATTAGAAACCTCTTCATCGGTGTCATTTTTCAGGTAAGCGGTTGTGCTGTTTATGCCGCCAAATTGGGGTCCAAATACAAATTCCCCGCTCCGGTCAATGTCAGAAGGGGATTCCGGGGAAGACGACATGGCCAGTTCATAATGTATGCCGTTTAAATCGGTAGAAAAGTAAACGACAAAAAGGGTGTTTGGTGGCAGATTGAGATCGAAGCGCACTGCTATCCCCACGGTTGAATCGTTCGGAATCAGTCCAGTCTTCAGGATTGTGGTACAGGTATTCCCAGGTGGAGCTGCATTGTTGTCGTTTTCACCGGGTTCTAATGTACCGTTCCGGTTATCATCCACAGCATCCTGGTCTTCCAGGTTGCCCGGGGCTTCGACAATATCAACAGAGGTGATCTTAACCCCATAGGATCCCGCGATGTGAATGGTTACATTGGAAACATTTACGCCGGTTGCATTTTCCAACTCGAAGGTCAGATTGTCAATGCCCCCAAATGCAGGGCCGGCTACTAATGTACCTCCACGTCCGACACTTTCGGATTGCCCAAAAGCAAGTGCCGGAATAAGGCAAATAGAAAATATGCAAATGCCGCGTGCTACAGCAGTACGTAGATTTATCATTGCAGGTTGGTGTTTTGTGTGAAAAACCGGGTCGACAAAACAAGGAAAGCAGAGCCAAGCTGCCCGTTGACCCGGAAAACTGTCAAGGATGCCGGTCATAAACCCGGGTGATAAAACCCGGTAGACAATGAATCGCGGCGTTTTGTGTGCATTCCCAGAGGCCTGTGCGAACAACTTATCTGGCCTTCATGGCCTCCAGGTCATAAATTCAACCTTTCGTGACTACCCAGCAATATTGACTCCACAGATATCTGGATTTTTTTCAACGCACCTAACACCATTAATCCCAATCCTTTATATTTACCGTGTATCTGAGTTTTTCATACTTAAAATCGCTTTATGGCTCATTTTTCACTAAAAATAAACGGTGAAACCAGAGAGGTTGACGTTGATCAGGATACCCCCTTGCTCTGGGTATTGCGCGATGCACTCAACCTGGTTGGCACCAAATACGGCTGTGGCATTGCCCAGTGCGGCGCCTGCACCGTCCACCTGGACGGGAATGCCGTTCGCAGCTGTACGACTACCGTGTCGATGGTCGGGCAGTCGGAAATCACCACTATCGAAGGTTTGTCTGAGAAAGGCGATCACCCGCTGCAAAAGGCCTGGAAAGAGGTGGATGTACCGCAATGCGGCTACTGTCAGGCCGGACAGATCATGACGGCTGCTGCCTTTTTAAAGCAAAACCGCACCCCTTCCAGGGAAGATATCCGGGCAGCCATGCATGGTAATATCTGCCGGTGTGCAGCGTACAACCGAATCGAAGAAGCGGTGGCCTTAGCCGCTAAAAACCATTAACTCCTATGCGATCAACCACCACAAGTACGATAAAAAGACGCGATTTTTTGCGAGTTTCCGCGCTCACCAGCGGAGGCATGCTCATCGGTATCAACTTCTTTTCTTCCTGCAAGCCCGATGCAGCACCGGCAGTGGATATAAGCCTGCTGAACTTTAAGGACTTTAATGCCTATTTAAGAATTGCCGAAGACGGCTACGTGACCATTTTTTCACCCAATCCGGAGATCGGCCAGGGGGTTAAAACCGCCATGCCCATGATCCTCGCGGAAGAACTGGATGTCGAATGGGGAAAAGTGATCGTGGAGCAGGGAAAACTGAATACAAAGGATTTCGACCGGCAAACAGCTGGTGGCAGTCAAAGTATACGGCAGAGCTGGGATACCCTCCGCCAGACTGGCGCTACGGCCAGGCAGATGCTCATCAACGCAGCCGCTGAAAAATGGGGGGTCGACCCTGCCACCTGTACCACATCAAAAGGGTACATCCTAAATGCCAAAGGGGAGAAACTGGATTACGGCTCGGTGGCCACCGAAGCGGCAGCGCTGGAGGTCCCGGAAAATGTAGCGTTGAAGGACCCCAAAGATTTTACCATCATCGGCACCAGTGCCGTCAATGTAGACCTGGATAAAATCGTCACCGGTAAACCTCTGTTCGGCCTGGACTATAAACGTGACAATATGGTTTACGCCTCCGTGCTGCGACCACCGGCATTTGGTCAAACGTTGATCAAATTTGACGATACGGCGGCTAAAGCGGTTAACGGCGTGCAGCAGGTCCTGCAATTCGGCGATAAAATTGCCGTACTGGCATCCAATACCTGGGCTGCCTTTAAAGGGAAAAATGCGTTGCAGGCCACCTGGAGCGACCCGGCTGACCTGGAAAGTACGGAGGACCATAACCGCATCCTGACCGAAATCCTTGACGGGAACCGTTTCGACACCAGGCGCGACGACGGCGATATTGATAAAGCCTTCACGGAAGCCGATCAGGTTTTGGAACGGACCTATCATTCGCCCTTTCTCCCCCACAATTGCATGGAGCCGATGAACTTTTTTGCACATGTCACGGAAAAGGGGGTGGAACTCGCAGGTCCGATCCAGACCCCTGAAAGCACCGCCCGGCGGGTAGCGGATTTGCTCGGCCGGGATGCCGCCGATGTGAGCGTCGAAATGACCAGGCAGGGTGGCGGTTTTGGCAGGCGTTTGTACAGTGATATTCCGCTGGAAGCGGCAGAGATATCCGACAAGTCCGGGCTGCCGGTCAAGGTAGTGTACACCCGCGAAGATGATATGAGCGCCGGTATTTACCGGCCATCGGTCAAATACCGGATCAAGGCAAGCATTAAAGATGGCACAGTGACCGGCTACCACCTGAAAGAGGCTGCCATTAACGGAAACATGTATGGCCTGATCCCCAACTTTTTCCCGGCTGCCGCTATCCCAAATTTCAGGGTAAGCACGGCAAATTTCCAGAGTAAGATCACTACCGGCGCCTGGCGGGCGCCCTACACCAACTTTTTGGGTTTTGCCGAACAGGCCTTTTTCGATGAATTGGCCGAACTACTCGGAAAAGATCCGGTCGAACTCCGGATAGACCTGCTCGAACAGGCAAAGAACAACCTGGACGACCGGATCCAGTACAGTCCGGAGCGCATGATCGAGACGATCCGGCTGGTGGCAGAAAAAGGGAACTGGGGGAAACCACCTAAAGGTGTATTTCAGGGATTTGCAGCCTATTACAGCCACAATACTTATGTCGCTGAAGTCGCCGAAGTCATGTCGAAAAACGGCAAACCGGTGGTGACAAAAATTATTGCGGCGGTTGATTGCGGGATCGTAGTAAACCCAACCGGAGCACGGAACCAGGTGCAGGGCGGCGTACTGGACGGCCTGGGGCATGCGATGTACGGAGATCTGCGTTTTATCAACGGTAAGCCACAGTCCAACAATTTCAACACCTATCGCCTGATCCGCATCCAGGAAACGCCACAAGTAGAGGTGCATTTCGTACCGAGCGAAGAAAGTCCGACCGGATTGGGCGAGCCCGGTCTGCCACCTGCTGCAGCTGCCGTGGCCAACGCCATAAAAGCGTCAACTGGGCAACGGGTGTACGATATACCGTTTTTCAACAGCCTGCAAGACATAAAGACGCCAAGCTAATGGAATTTTCAACCATCATAGAGCAAGCACACCAATGCTATCAAAACGGTAAAAAAGCCGTGATGGCTACTATCGTGCATCGGGAAGGATCATCCTACCGGGGAGAAGGGACGAGGATGTTATTATCCGAAGACGGTGAAATGACCTTTGCCCTGAGCGGTGGCTGCATTGAAATGGAGGTTTTCAACAGGGCACAATCGGTGTTTACAGATGGGGTATCCAAATTGATCACCTATGACGGGCTTATACGGCTCGGCTGTCAGGGACTATTGTACATCCTGTTGGAACCCATAGTGATCGACGATACAAAACATCGGCAAATACAGGAGCTGATACACCAACGAAAAGCATTTTCACTTACGTCCTATTATCTTCAAAAAAACGATGCTACCGGCAATTTTGGCACGATACTGACGACTGAGGAGGGGCTTGCAATATCGATTTCCGGTCTGCCTGTTTCTATGGATGAAGCGGTTCTGAGCATGTATGAACAAGAGGCATCAGCACCGTTCAGGCTCTTACTTTTCGGCAGCGGACACGATGTTACCAGCTTTAGCACGATCGCCAAATCCCTTGGCTGGGAAGTGATCGTGGTCGTTTGCAACCAATCGCCCAAAACAAAGGCTGACTTTCCGCAGGCCGACACAACGGTGCGTTTTGAAGGGGATGCAATGGGTAGTCTGCGCATTGATCAACGAACGGCTGCAGTCGTTATGACGCACAATTACGACAAAGACTATGCTTATGTAAAAGCACTCCTCCATGAGGACCCGGCCTATGTTGGCATGATCGGCTCCATCAAGCGCCGGGAAAGACTCAGAAATGACCTGTTGCAGGAGGGATTTGTTTTAGCGGACATTGACACCATATTCACGCCTGCCGGCTTAAACCTGGGTGCAGAGACTCCGGAAGAGATCGCCGTTTCCATTATTGCCGAAATCCTGGCAGTCTCCCGGGAGAAAGACCCCGTTTCATTAAAGCACATAAAGGGCTCCCGGATTCACCTGGCCTGTTGATCGATATGGCAATGTTTGATATACTCATTGCTGCCGCCGGGGGAAGTAAGCGAATGACCGGTATCAAGCAGTTACTGCCGTTCGGAGACTCCACCTTTATTGAACGAACCATTCAAAAAGCAATGGCACTGGAGCCCAGGAATATCGCTGTTATATTGGGTGCATATTCGGATAAAATTGCCCCGGTTATTCAGCATTACCCGGTTGGCCTTGTCGAAAATCCGCAATGGGAGAAGGGCCTGGGTGGAAGTATTGCTACCGGTGTGCACTATATTGAAGCGCAGTATGGCTACACGGAAGGCCTGATGGTCCTGCTTTGTGATCAGCCACTTTTAGTACAGGATAGTAATTTCCTCGAAGACTTTGTTGCCGAATGGGAAAACACTCCGGATCAAATTATGGCAACCCGGTATGAATCCAAACTTGGAGTACCGGCATTATTTCCTGCAAAATTTATGGTGCATTTAAAGAATTTGAAAGGGGATAAAGGCGCCAGGGAACTATTGAATTCCGGACACTTTCCCGTTAAAAGTATTGATTCCAGGGGAATTGGGATCGATATTGATACCGATGAAGCGTATAAACGGTTTCTGAAGGCGTAACTGAAAATGGATGGTGCTGCGTGCATATTGCTTCGCACATCTAGCTTTGTCCCGCCATTGGCGGGATGACAGAGTGGAGCTCGCTGGTTTGAATCCGGCAGGCTCGATTATAACTGCGAAATACAATTTCGCGTGGAAAGATGGCGAAATTCAATTTCGCCCTACCATTTCGCCCTACCGCACTACCGTGACATCGCCCCTGAACAACACACTTTCTCCATCAATAAACCGAACCACGACGTAGTATACATACACTCCTGGATTTAAAGGATTGCCCCTGAAAGTACCATCCCAGCCAGAATTGAGATCATTGGCCTGAAAGCCCGTTGCTTCAAACAACTGTGTGCCCCAGCGATCGTAAACCCGGAAGACTTCTACCTCTGCTACATCCTGACCGCCAAACACGACCAGCTGATCGTTAAGTCCGCTGCCCGGCTTGATAACGTTGGGAACATACACCTTCCGTGTCCGGTCTACCAGCACCAACACATTGCTACTGGCAGAGCATCCACTTGTATCCATCAACAGGACACCTACCTGGCCGCTCTCAAAGGGCCGGAACACCTGGATCAATGTATCGGCGTGCAAACTATCCAAAACCGGGTTCCACGTAACAGACTGAAGCGCTGAAAACGGCACAGTAGTTTCTGCATGCACAAGTACCTGATCCCCCAATTCCACTTCCAGTGTTGGGCCAAGGTCCACGGTCAAAGGTGACGGTTCGTTTACGTTAAGGTCGGAGGTAGACCATTCACAACCATTGACATCCTGCAATGTAACGACATAGGTATCCGGCGCCAGGCCGGTAAATACCGGCTGCTGGACGTAAGGGCCGCCATTAAGCGAAAATAACACCGGAGGGTTGCTGCTCACCACTGAATCCAGTATGATTCGCCCATTCCGGTCACCAAAACAGGATACCGGCTCCACGGTGATCTGGTATGCTATCGGCGGCACATTGTCTACAACCACAGTAACAGCATCGCTGGCCGTACAGCCGGCAGTATTAGTCACCAACAGGGTATATACTCCGCCGTTGCCGGTGGTGACCTGCGCCGAAGAGCCGACGGGAGCGCCCTGTTGAGTCCAGCTGTATATACCGGCACTGGTGCCGGTGCCTCCCAGTGTGACCGTAGTTTGATTACAGGTAATCGTTTTATCAGGACCGGCATCCGCAACCGGCAAATCATGCACAACTACGGTAACAGTACTACTCTCATCAGGGCAAGGTGCCGCTCCCTCAACTTCGTACCGGAACGTATATGTACCGGCAGGCTGGCCACTGGTCTGAAAGGAGCCGGCAGCAGCTTGGAATCCGCCAGGCAGGGAGGGCATCGCAGAAGTTTCGGTCCACTGTCCGCCCGGATCGGCGCTGTTGAGCAGTGATGCCAGTGGCACCAACTGTGAAGATCCTGCACAAAATTCAGCCGGAGCCCCTGCTGTACCGGCCGTTACCGGTGTGTTCACTGTTACGGTAACAGCTCCGCTGAGGGCCTGGCTGCAGGCCGGGCTCGTGCCATCGGTTACTGAAACAAGCGAATACGTCGTTGTAACGGTAGGACTAACGGACAGGTCCGCCGACTGTGTTCCGGTTAGCACTAAGGAAGCAGGCATTCCGGCACCATCCAAATACGTCACAGACAAAGGATAGCTGCCGGAACCCGCAAATTGGAGCACCGTACTACTGCCCTGGCAAATAGTAGCATCGCCGGTCAACGTCGCTGCAGGTAGTGGCTTCCACTGTATAGGAGCACCCTGTGCAATATCCAGACAAGGGTCATTGGGGTCGATCTGCCCGCCTGAATTGTTACCGGCTACCGCTGTAATAAAATAGGTCACATTCGTTTGCAAGCCCGGACCAAAAGAAAATGCGGGCTGGTTATTGGTGCCGTAAATCGTTCCGGCCAGATCAACCAGGATAAACTGCAGGCTGTCGTCGGCATCCAGGGTGGCATCGTTGTTCCAAACAGCGGTTGCCAGCTGATCAGCACAAAAAACAGCCGGAGTGGTCACCATAGTCCCGGCATTGGTGGTACACGGGCAAAAGTAACTACCCGATATCCCGGGCGTCATACAACCATTGGCATCCGTAACTATCAGGTTATATGTACTGTTGTTAGGCAATTCCGTTGAAGTGAACACATTGCCTGTAAACATTCCTGATGCACCGGATACGAAAAACGGTGCCGTGCCACCAGTCACTGAAAACTCAAGTGCAAAACCTGTATTAGTACCGTTGCAGGTTTCCACAAGCCCGGTAAGGGTCGGCACATCATAGAAGTCAAGCGTCACTTCCGCTGAAACAACGCAGATGTTATTCGTTTCAGTCCACCGGAACACATAAGTACCCGCGACACTGACCGTTACTGCGGTGCCCGGATCCTGCGAATTGGTCAGATTGGAAGTTCCTGGCCCGGAGACCTGCGACCAACTTCCGGAGAACCCGGAATTAACTGCATTCAGATTTGTCGAAAGTCCACATACCGCAACTGCCGATCCGGCATCAGGCACAGGATTTTCATAAAAGACAATGGGCTGGCCCTGCGCCACAGCAAGGCAGGGATCGGAGGTATCAGGCAGTCCATTCAGGTTATCCCCAACAACTACAGACATATAGTAGGTAGTACCGAAATTCATACCTGGTTGGTATGCAAACACCCCGGTTTGGTTTTGTGCGAACACAGTACCCAGGCTCGTACCTGAGCCGGTATGCAACACAAAAGCCAGCGTATCATTGGCATCGAGGTATTGCCCCCCCAAATAATTCGCACTGACGGTATCATCGGCACATGCGGATATAAGGCTCAAGTCCAACTGGCCGGCACTCGTTGCACATGCACAATTGAATGTACCTGTGATATCCGGTGAGGTGCAACCGTTCGCATCAGTAATGATGAAGTTAAAAGCCGTACCACTTGCGATGGGGGCCGACGTATAAGCAGAGCCGGCTAAGGGCACCCCATTGACCTGGAAAGGCGCTGTGCCGCCATTGATCGGGAAATCAACCGTGTAAAACTGATTGGCCCCATCGCACACTTGCATAAGTGAGCCGGCAGCAGGTGCTTCCTGGAAAATCAGGAGTACTGTATCCATACCAATACAGCCATTACTGTTAACAACAGTAAAGTTTAGGGCATAATCTCCAAAAACATTGGCCATCACACTGGTAAACGGATCCTGCGGATCGGCGAGTACTGCCATGCCACCCGGAGGTTGATTTATAACAGACCAGATACCGGCATCCACACCTGGGTTGCCGTTTACCGAAAGCGTGAGCCCGCATCCGGCGACATCCGCCCCCCCATCGGCCATGGGATTGCTATAGAATACCACCGGCTGCCCGGCTGCAACTGACAAGCAGGGATCCATCAGGTCAGGAAACCCGTTTACATTATTACCTGCCACATAAGAGATATAATATGTTGTGCCAAAACTCATGCCCGTACCAAAGCCAAAAGTTCCGGTAGTATTTACAGCTAACAGAGTACCAATGGTTGGGCCCGGATTGGTATGTAAGATAAACGCACCGATATCGTCACCATCCAATGTGCCACCCTGGTGCTGAGCGGTTACGCTGTCGCCCGGGCATGCGCCAAGCAGCTGGGTATCCATTTGACCGGCATTGGTGGCGCAATTGCACTGAACCAGCCCACTCACCACCGGCGAAACACAGCCATTTGTATCCATTACTATAAAGGAATAGGGCTGCCCTGCCGGAATGGGAGCAGCGTAAAAGGTGTCATTCACAATCGTGCCACCCGGTACCATATAAGGCGCAGTCCCTCCGAAAACCGGGAAACTTACTGTATAATTCTGATTAGCCGCGTCACAGGCAGAAAGTACGGGGCCGGTTTGCGGAGCAGGATTAAACTGGACCACCACAGTATCCGAATCCAGGCAAATACTATTCGATTCCGTCCATAAAAAGGCATAGGTACCCGTAGCACTTACCGTAACAGCCGTTATTACCGAATCCGGACTAGAAAAGCCGGCCATTCCCGGACCGGTACTTAGGGTCCACTGGCCCGAACTCCCTGCTACACTTATCGTTGCAGCAAGTGTACTCGAGGAATCACATACTGCACTATCCAGACCGGCATTAGCGAGCGGCACTTCAAATATGCTGACAGGAAAACAATCCTCCGGCCCGGTACCACAGCCATTACCGGCTGTAACGCAAACATTACCACCCGGAGCGGCGGCCCAGGCAACTTCCAGCGTAGTTGAATCCTGGCCGGATAATACAGATCCGCCGGTCGGCACGGTCCAAGTGTATGTCGTCGCATTAACGAGCCCGGAGATTGTATAAACCCCGTTTGTTCCGGCACACAGCGTGCTATCCCCGGTAATATCTGGCAAGACCGGCACCGCAGTAACCTGTACCGGCAAACAAGCACTCTGGCTTGTATCGCAGGCATTGCTCGCAACGACACAGATATCACCCGTATCGGTGGATTCCCACCACACAGAAATGCCCGGGCTGCCCTGGCCAGTAAGGATCACCGCCGACGCAGGCACCGTCCATTGATATTCCTGGGCGCCAGCCACCGGGGCGATGTTGTAAGTGACCGTATCGCCGATACAAACAGAGACAGCCCCCTGCAATGTATCCGGATCTGCCAATGGTAAAACAGAAACAGGCTGGCAAAATGGCATACTAGAGCCACATGCATTTACCGCCGATACGCAGACCACACCACTGGTATCATTCCAGGTGAGATCGATGGAGGCGCTGTCCTGGCCGGCGTTAATATTCACACCTTGCGGAACCGTCCATGTGAAAGACGTTGCGCTGGAGTCGGGAGGTACTGAAAATACTGCATCCTGACCCGGACATAAAATCGTATCACCCACCAGTCCCGAGGGTGTATTGGGTAAGGTTTGGCTGCCTGTAACCGTTATACTGGCAGAATCGCAGCAAGTCACGGCGCCCAGTGTTTGGCATACCTGGAGTTGGTAGTCGCCCGGCGCTGTAATCGTAGCATTTATGCCATTTACGGGGCCAGAAATAGCGCCGCCATTACTAGCTGTCCAAAGATAGCTGACGCCTGCACCGACGCTGGATCCCGAGCCGAATAACTGTGCCGTAGGTTGTAAACAATCCAGTACCGGTGGCGGGTCTGAATTGATATTGGCCACCACATTTATATTGACAAGGTTCAGGGTTACAATACTGTCACATCCTGCTGCATTGATAAAAGTCTGTTCATATTGTCCGGCGCCACAAACACCCGCAAAACCTGGCGTAACAGAACAACCATCCGGGCAGATCGTTTCTACGACCGTCTTAAAACTCGGCTGGTTGACGGTCAGATACAACGTTGCCGTATAAGGGCAGTCGTTCTGATAAAGTGTCTGGGTGTAGGTTCCGCTTTGACAATATTCGACGCCATGAAAGTCATAACAAGCCGGAGCGCAAATGGTCTGATATTCTTCTTCATCGGGCGGGAGCGGCTTAATGGTAACATTTACACAATTATTGGTGATCTTGCCACAAAATGGCGGTTGTGTCGAATTAAGTTGCGTAGCCAATTGATTCACCGTCAGAACCCCATTCGGGTCCGGTATCTCGGCAACCTGGGCCAGGAGATACGACATCCCGCAAACGGTGTAGTTACCGGCCGGGTACGCGCTCAGATCCGCATCGGGCTCATACCCCATAATAACGCCGCCTGTACCACCCACAACATAGGTGTATCCATAATCAGCAGCCGGCGGAGGCACCAAAGGTGGTATATAGGTGGGTGGCAAATCCAGGTTGAGCGAAGGATCGCCCTCGCAGGCAATGACATCAGGCTGGAGAAGGTTGCCGGCGTCTGCTGCACAGGAGAAGCAGTTGATCCCACTGGGATCGCAAAAAATAATTTCATAATCGATCAGGTTACCGACGTCGTTGGCCTGGCCATCAGTCACGGTAAGGGTCCAGGTGCCGTTGACAGGACCGCTGAAGTTTTCCAAACAACCGGAAAACGGGTAATAACTGCCGGAATAATAATTATTGGCGCCCCAGGGTTGGTTATTGTTCCAGGTATCGGAAAAGCCGGGGTCCGGATTTACCGCATCTCCGCAAGGCAGAAAGGTTACATTCCATTCTGTGCCGGCATTTCCATTCGTAGTACAAAACTGCCCGATCGGGCCTATCAGTGTAACTACCTGGCCGGAAGGAGATGTGAGTGTGATCGAAAGGTCACAAATTGCAGTGTGGTCAAAATTCACAATCACGCCACAGACCCCCTGCCCTCCCTGGCCCAGTGTTGGATTGTCTGCGTTTTGTATATTAATATAAAAAGGCCCTACAAACAAGTCCGGTAAAAACTGTGGGCAATTGGTGCATTCGCAGCCCCCACCCTGCGCCCGAAGCAATGCCGGGCTAAATAGCAGAAAGATCACAATGCCAGAAAATACACTTTTACAAGTGACTGTCGGTAGAAAAGCCTTCATAATCAGTTGAATAGAAGTAATGTGCAATACATATCAGGTTAGTTCCCGTTCGAAAGGAACGGAGTTATGAAAGAAATACCAAGTCTTTTGAAACTCTACAAAAGTTTGTTCAAAATATTATTGCAAGTTGCTTGAATGCCTGCAATAATATTTTGAACAAACTTTTAATTTTAACCGGTTCAGACGATAATTCAAAGCAACAACACTGTAGCGGGCATTTTTCATTGAATGCCTTCCGTATTTTTGCAATTTAGAGCGTGTCTGGGCATTTTCCGATAAATCGGAAAATGCCCAGACACGCTCTAAAAAACCCTTGATAACCTTCCCCCAGTCTATAAACACTATGCAACTTACTACCCGACCCGGCCTGCTTTGCGCTTTTGCACTTTTCTTCAGCTTTCAGGCTTTTAGCCAGCACTCCGTTGCCCGCCGGTGGAACGAACAACTGCTGCATGCCATCAGCACCGACCTGGCCCGACCGACCGTTCACGCCCGCAACCTGTTCCATGTCTCCGTAGCGATGTATGATGCCTGGGCGGTATATACCGATAATGCCGATACCTACCTGCTGGGAAAGACCGTACACGGATTCCACTGCACGTACCATCCCGTACCCACACCGGCTGACGTGCGTGCCGAACAGGAAAAAGCCATCAGTTATGCCGTATACCGGATCATGCGGCACCGGTTTGCCGAATCGCCTGCTGCCCAAACGATCTTTAAGGAAATGAACGCCCTGATGGACTCTCTGGGCTACAGCCGGGCGATCACCTCCACCAATTACAAATGTGGCGGTGCAGAGATGGGAAACTATATTGCAACATGTATCCTGGACTATGGCTTACAGGATGGTTCCAATGAAGCCAACGGATATGCCAACCAATACTACGAACCGGTCAATCCGCCAATGCGCATGACGCTTCCCGGCAATCCGACCATACTCGACCTCAATCGCTGGCAACCGCTTGAGTTCACGCAGTTCGTGGATCAAAGCGGCAACCCCTTTGGTAATATAGTCACCCCGTTCCTGAGTCCGGAATGGGGCAATGTTGCACCGTTCTCCCTGCAACCCGAAGATGCCACCCTGTACGAACGCGATGGCCATACCTATACGATTTATCACGATCCGGGGCCTCCACCCTTCCTGGACACCTCAGCAGTTGGCGGCATGTCGGAAGAATACAAATGGGGACATGCACTGGTAGCGATCTGGAGTTCCCTGCTGGACCCTGCCGATTCGGTACTCCTGGACATTTCTCCGGCATCCATGGGGAACAACTCCGGCTACCCCGCTTCGATCCCCGAACTGCGCGATTTTTACAATCTATACTACGGTGGCGACGATAGTCCGGGGCGCCCCTTGAACCCCAAAACCAATCAGCCCTACACGCCACAGATCGTTCACCGGGGTGACTTTACCCGGGTGATCGCCGAGTTCTGGGCAGATGGCCCCAGTTCAGAGACGCCGCCCGGACATTGGTTTACTATCCTGAACTACGTCAACGACCAACCGGGACTGGTAAAACGAATACGTGGCACCGGCCCCTTGTGCGATGATCTGGAATGGGACGTAAAAGCCTATTTTGCCCTTGGTGGTGCTATGCACGATGTTGCCATCGCGGCCTGGGGGATCAAAGGCTGGTACGATAGCGCCCGCCCGGTTTCCGCCATCCGGGGCATGGCAGAGCTGGGCCAAAGCTCGGATCCCGGATTGCCGAATTTTCATCCGGGTGGACTACCCCTGATCCCCGGTTATATTGAACTTATTCAAGCCGGCGACTCGCTGGCCGGTGCGAATAGCCAATACATTGGTGAACTAAAACTAAAAGCCTGGAAAGGGCCGGATTATGTATCCGACCCCAAAACCGATGAGGCCGGGGTGGGTTGGATCCGCGCAGCCAACTGGTGGCCTTATCAGCGGCCAACGTTCGTCACCCCGCCTTTTGCCGGCTATATTTCCGGGCATTCCACCTACAGCCGCGCAGCTGCCGAGTTGCTGACCGAACTTACCGGCGACCCCTATTTTCCCGGAGGCCTTGGTGAGTTCTATTGCCCTAAAAACGAGTACCTGGTCTTTGAAGAAGGCCCGAGTACGGATATCACATTGCAATGGGCCACCTACCGCGATGCCTCCGACCAATGCAGTCTGTCGCGCATCTATGGAGGCATTCATCCACCTGTGGATGATATTCCGGGGCGCCTGATCGGGATTAAGATCGGATTGGAAGCACTGGATTTTGCCGAGCAGTACTTCACCAAAACGACACCTCCTTATGCCGTTTCCAGATTTAAACTATTCCCGAATCCAACCACCTGCGTAGTTCAGATCGAATATGAGTTTGAAGGGAACATGCCTGTCCAGGTACTGCATTCAGACGGGCGGCTGGCGCTCAGCACTACGCTCAACTTCATAAACGACCAGGCCATTCTTAACCTGGATGCACTAGGCGCTGGCGTATATATTGTTACCGGTCAGGATAATAATGGCGAACGCCTGTTCCAGGAAAAAGTAATACGGTTGTAGGTTTAAACAACACATCTGCATATGTCTACCCAAGGTCGTTTTTCCAATCCATTCAGTGCTGTTTTCACCGGTGTGTTTGAGTTGTTTCGTAAAAAAGAGACCATACGTCCGCTGTTGCCAACAGACCGGCTCGATGGCAAAAATGTGCTCGTGACCGGCGCTAATTCCGGTCTCGGCTTTGGTATCGCAGAATGGCTGGTCCGGCGCGGGGCCCATGTTGTCTTGGCCTGCCGCAGCGATATCCCAGGCGCAGCTGAGCGGCTGCAGGACAAGTATCCGGACGCCTCGGTAGAAATGCGCTTTGTCGACCTGAAGGATGTTGACTCTATACATGCTTTTGCGCAAGGCCTTCTGGACGACAATGTCACAGTAGATATTCTGATCGACAATGCCGGTGTAACACCTGCACGAGCCAGGAAAACACCGGCCGGGCTCGATGAGATGTTCATGGTCAACTATTTGTCGAAGTTCATACTGGCGCAGCAATTGCTAAATGCCGGGATCATCCCCAATAATATCCGGGCAGGAAATGCCCGGCCCGGTCAAATCCCACGCATGATCTATATCTCATCCGATTCCCATCAGGATGCCTCTGCTATTGACTTTAATAGTTTCGGCGTATTTGAAAATTACCGGGGCCCCAACCGTGGCGTGTCATTGTACAGTTATAACAAACTGATCCTGAATACATTTATCGTTGAATTGGCACACCGCCTGCAACGCAACGGGATACCAGATGTTGCCGTTCACGCTATTTGTCCCGGCCCTGTCAACTCCAATATCATCCGCGATGCGCCTCCGGTAGCTAAGGCCATATTAAAACTGGTCTTCGCCTTGTTTTTTAAGAAACCGATCGTTGCCGCCGAACCGGTGATCTATATGGCGGCAGCACCCGAGCTCGAAGGCGCAACCGGCTCCTACCTGCATATGAACCGGCCCAAACGGATGGACGAAAAAGTGTATGACCCGGAGGTTGGGCGGTTGCTGTGGGAACGAACGGCAGCCCTTGCCGGTTCGATTGCCATTGCCGGTCCGGACAGCATGAAAGGCTGATCAAATCCAGAGCAAAAGAATACCAAAAGCTTACCAATTTTAAACTGCAGCAGTCGTGAAGCTGACCAGCATCACTACCGTCAGGCCACCAGATCATTTTATCCTGGTGTTATTTCTGTATTTATTTGTTGAAATGAAGTATTCCTTGAAATGGGGCCGGAGCGGTAGATTTTAATGCCGGAGGAAGCCCCAAAATTGCTTGTTATGAAACTCACAATCCGAATGCAATTGGTAAAAAAGGTAAAGTTTATTTACCCGGAGTTTGAGGTGGATACAGCTGATTTTCCCGAATTGGAAGGAAAGACCTTGGATGATATCCGGATGTATATGGAAAAACACGGCGAAGCCATGCATCCATTACATAAAGGATACGAAAGCCTGCAGGAAGAACTGGACGCAGGCGTCCGGGCTGTTGTGCTGGAAGAATACCCGGATGAGCAGGCATTCTTCGTGCAAACAGAAGAGGAGGTTGTCTGATACAAGCGTGCATTGGGGAAAGCTATCTGAATTGGAGGAGCAACCCGCTCCGGTATTCATTAACTATTCAATCTGGACAACATGACGACGCTAACAAGAACTGAATTTGAAGTCCTGGCAAATATGCACAGTGGCAGATGTATTTCCATTTTCCTGCCAACCCACCGGAGTGGGCGGGAAGTATTAAATGGAGAAGACCAGTTGCTGTTCAAAAACCTGGTGAAAAAAACCGAGCTGGAGTTATTGGATCTCGGAGGTGCGGAAAAGGAGGTCCGGGAGTTTCTGGAACCATTGAAACAGATGACCCAGGATGGCGCGTTCTGGCGCGACCAGACAGAAGGGCTGGCCGTTTTTTATACCCGTGATTTCCTGCGTTACTATCCCCTGCCCTTCGGGCCGGCGCCTGTACAACACCTTGGTTACGAGTTTTATATCAAGCCACTCCTGCCACTTCTGCTGGAAAACCCACGATTTTACCTGATTTCCCTGAACTTCCACGAAGTTAAGTTTTACACAGGTGACCGGTGGGGCCTTGAAGAGGTCCAGCTGGAAGGCGTACTGCCTCAACAGGTGGAGGAAGTGGTTGGGTTTGATTACCGGCAGAAGTTCCTGGGTTACCATGCACAACGCGGAGGACATCCACAGGCCATATTCCATGGCCATGCTGACTGGCAGGAGGATAGAAAGGACGAAATTCTCGCTTTTTTTAGGGCTATTAACAAAGAAGTAAGTACACACCTGGCCGGTCAGAACGTACCGTTATTCTTGGCATGCCTCGATTACCTGTACCCAATCTATGAGCAGGCGAATACGTACAAACATCTTTCGACGGAATACCTCCCTGGCAATCCGGAATATACCAAACCCGCCGAACTTCACGAACGGGTATTAGATTTGCTGTCCGCCGAACAGCAAGAAGTCCGGAGAAAAAAGGAAGCCGACTTTTATCAGTTTCACGATACGAACCGGACAGCAACGGATATACATGATATCGTACCCGCTGCATTGGGCGGCCAGGTAGACACGCTCTTCCTTGCAAATGACCTGGAAGTCTGGGGGATCTATGACAAACGGGATGCCAGCGTAAGGACCCAGGAGGAACACAACCCCTCTAATGTTTCCCTGCCCAACATGGTTGCCGTAGCCGTTTACCTGAATGGCGGCCGGGTTTATCTGGCAGACCGGGAGGCTATTCCATTCCCGGAGACAGGAATTAATGCGCTGTACAGGTATTAAGCGACACCTGAAAATTACACGCTGCCATCCAGTTGGGAAAAGAGCGGCTGTTGTGGAAAAACTGCAACAGCCACTCTTTTTTTAGTCCCGAAACATCAACAGTAGGATTGACCCTAATCATTTCATTTTCAGTAATATCAGAATAGGTTTGGAGGAAAATTCGGAACTGTTTCGATAAATCAGCGGTCATGATCTACACTATTCCTTCCAATCTGGATGTCGCCCGTATGCTGGACGAGATCGCTCAACTTCTGGAAATCCAACATGCCAATCCACATAAGGTGCGGGCTTACCGGAAGGGCGCTTCATACATTAGAAAACTGGATACACCCGTGGCAGAACTGGTGCAGGCCGGTGATGGCAATGCATTACAGGCACTTCCATCTATCGGGACTTCGCTGGCCCGGCTGATTGAGGAGTTTATCCAAACCGGCAAATCCCGGTTACTAAGCCGGCTGCAAGGGGAAGTCTCTCCGGAAGACCTGTTTGAACAAGTCCCCGGCATCGGCCCTGAACTGGCCGACCGGATCGTCCAGCAGCTGGATATCAAAACCCTGGAAGAACTGGAGCAGGCAGCGCACGACGGCAGGCTTGCAAAGGTGGAAGGCTTTGGCCGGCGGCGGCTGGAGGCCGTTCAGGTCAGCCTGGCCGGTATGCTGAGCGGCTTTGCCCGGCGACGCGTATCCCACCTGATCCAGGATACTAGAAGCCTGGCTGAATGGCAGCCGCCGGTCGAGCTGATACTGGCAGTTGACCGGGAGTACCGAAAGGCTGCGGCTGCCGGACGTTTGCGAAAAATAGCGCCCCGCCGCTTCAATCCCGGCAATGTGGCCTGGTTGCCGATTTACCACACAGAAAAGGGAGACTGGACGTTTACAGCACTGTTCTCCAACACCGCCCGCGCGCACGAGCTGAATAAAACAAACGACTGGGTAGTGATCTATTTTGAGGAAAACGGGCAGGAAGGACAGGCTACAGTCGTCACGGAAACATCCGGCTTACTGTCCGGCAAACGGGTTGTACGTGGCAGGGAAAAGGCCTGTCATGCGTACTACGCCGCTAATAACTGAGGCTCTTTTTACCTTTCACCTTTTCAGCAGTTTACCACTTATGAATGCACCACACTTGCATCTGCTCCTCAACCATTTCCCGATCATCGGTACACTGTTGGGCTTGGGGGTTATGTTCTTTGGATTCCTCAGACGCAGCGACGACGTAAAAATTACGGCCCTGTGGATTTGGCTGATCATGGGCATCCTGGCTATACCGGTCCTGCTTACAGGAGAGCCTGCGGAGGAAGCCGTGGAAGGGCTGGCCGGTGTTTCTGAAAACTTCCTGCATGAACACGAGGAAGCAGGAGAGAC
>SBHD01000287.1 GCA_006226345.1 Bacteroidota bacterium
CCGGATCCTGCGAAACCTGAATACGAACATCGAATAACGATCAACGAAGCATATGTCTCAACCTGTAGCGCCTGTACGGCACGTACTCATTGAAGGCAACAAATCCTACCACAACATTACGGAGGATTTGAGTTCGCCAACTGAGAAGGCTCCATCCAAGGAGTGGATCATCGCCTTTTCAATTGCAGCGGCATTTCTCGGCCTATACGTTTTTGCGGTTATCTGGACGATCTGGAAAGGGATCGGCTCCTGGAACCTTAACCGTACGATCAACTGGGGTTGGGATATCACCAACTTTGTGTGGTGGATCGGTATCGGTCACGCCGGAACCCTGATCTCTGCCATCCTGCTGATATTCCGTCAGCGTTGGCGTACCGGGGTAAACCGCGCCGCAGAGGCTATGACCATCTTCGCGGTGATGTGTGCCGGTCAGTTTCCGCTGATCCACATGGGCCGCTTGTGGCTGGCATTCTTTATTTTCCCGTTCCCCAATACCCGTGGACCGCTTTGGCCGAACTTCAACTCACCCCTGTTGTGGGACGTTTTTGCCATCTCGACCTACTTCTCGGTATCGCTCCTGTTCTGGTATACCGGTTTGGTGCCTGACCTGGCTACCATCCGCGACCGGGCTTCCGGCCTGCGCCGCCGTATGTACGAGATCTTCTCTTTCGGCTGGACCGGCAGTGCCAAACACTGGCAGCGTTGGGAGTCCCTTTCGCTGATCCTGGCCGGCATATCCACGCCCCTGGTACTTTCGGTTCACACGATCGTATCCTTTGACTTTGCCACTTCTGTCATTCCGGGTTGGCACACCACTATTTTCCCGCCCTATTTTGTTGCGGGGGCCATTTTCTCCGGTTTTGCCATGGTGCAAACACTTATGGTGATCACCCGTAAGGTGCTGAACCTGAAAGAGTATATCACGATCAACCACATTGAGTCGATGAACAAGGTGATCGTACTGACCGGTACGATCGTTGGTGTTGCCTACCTGACAGAGCTGTTTATCGCCTGGTACTCCGGTTATATCTACGAGCAATTTGCTTTTTATAACCGTGTATTCGGGATATACTGGTGGGCGTACTTTGGGATGATGTTCTGTAATGTGGTCAGTCCGCAGTTGTTCTGGTCGCGGACGATCCGCCGTAGTGTTTGGTGGACTTTCTTCCTTTCGATCGTGGTGAATATCGGCATGTGGTTTGAGCGTTTTGTGATCATTGCCACTACGCTTGCCCGTGACTACTTACCCTCTTCGTGGAGCTATTACAGCCCCACCTGGGTAGAGATCTCCCTGTTTACGGGCACTATTGGCTTGTTCTTCTTCCTCTATCTCATCTTCACACGGGTTGCACCGGTTGTGGCGATTGCCGAGATCAAGCATATCCTGAAAGTTGGTGGCAGCCAGTATGTAGGCCGCGGTGCTCAGGCACATGGCGCGTCTTCCAAATCGGCTGTTAATAAAGAAGAAAACTAAAGCGGAACGCTTCTAAAACTTAAAACTCAGTCAATTAAAGTATAGATATGGCTGCTGCAGCAACTAAAAAAGTCCTTTACGGATTGTATAACGACGACGATGATCTGAAAACTGCCGTCAAATCGGCACGGGAAGATCATCTGGATATCATGGATGTACTCACGCCATTCCCGGTGCATGGGTTGGACCCGGTAATGGGGCTGGCTGAAAGCCGCCTGCATTACCTTGGTTTCATTTATGGTGCCATTGGCTGTTTATTTGGCTTCGGCTTTATGTCCTGGGCGGTGGTAAGTGACTGGCCTATCCTCTTCGGTGGCAAGCCGTATTGGCCGGTACCGGCCTACATCCCGATCACGTTTGAGATGACCGTTCTGTTCTCGGCTTGGGGAATGACCCTGACGTTTTACACGATCTGCGGCCTGTGGCCGGGTGTACGCCCCAAGATCCTGGACAACCGGATCACAGACGATAAATTCTGCATCGCTTTTGATGTGACGGATACTCCGGATAAAGAGGTAACGAAATTGCAGTCGTTCTTTTCTAAAACGGGTGCAGCCGAAGTCCATGTGAAAACGATTTAACCCATTGTCCGGGCCCGGTTTAGCGGGTAAACTGACAAGACCACTAATTACGATCAACGAACTTCGATAAAATATGAAATACGCAATTGGCGCCATAATCGGGATTGCTTTGTTTGCCTGGCTTTTTTCGCTGTGTTCGCCGGCCGGCAAAAACAAAACCGGGCATGAGTATATGCCGGATATGTACCATCCGGTATCATATGAAGCCAATACCCTGAGCAGCTATTACTGGAACCATTGGGAGGACAAGAACGCGCTCAAAAAAGACGAACTCTCTCAACCCCGTACGAAAGTAGCGGGTACGGTTCCGCGTGGCTATACCGCTGTTTATTACAACGGCACTGGCGAGATGGATATCCTGCGGGGTAAGAATGCTCCGACAGCCATTGCGGTTCCGGTGAATGGCGAAGCGCCTTTCTATTACGAAAATACCGAAGATGAGCGCTTGCGTTGTGAACAGGAGATGGTAAACAATCCATTCCCGATCACCAAAGATGGGCTGGACCGTGCAAAAGAACTGTACAATATTTATTGCGGTATCTGCCACGGTGACAAGGGGGATGGCCAGGGATATATCTACTCCCGGCCTGATTCCAAATACCCGGCTGCGCCTAAAAACTTCCTGGACGATGAGATGACAAATGCCGGTAACGGCCGGTACTACTTTGGTATCATGTACGGCAAAAACGTCATGGGGAGTTATTCCGATAAGTTGTCCTTTGAAGAGCGCTGGCAGGTGATCCATTACATTCGTTCTCTGCAGGCCAAGAGTAAGAGCTTGGTTTATGACGAAACGGCCAATACGCTCAGCAATATCGAAAAACCGGCAAAAGGTTCGGCTTCCGGCCCGGCCCGCGTAAGGGTGGTGCCCCAATAATACAATAGGAGGGTACTGATTGGTTACCCGATCTTGTCTGAGACTTTAACTAACAGTGAACATCAAAATTTCCGGCTGAGTGCCGGCCCTGCATATGAATCTGAATACGCAATACGTATTTGACGGCAAATTAAAGCGCAACCTGATCATCGGAATGGCGCTGGGCCTGGTTTGCCTGATCTGGTCCGCCATGGGCGATGACGAGTACCTCACGCGTTTCTGGTCCAACTACCTGCACAACTCGGTATATTTTACCGGAATTGCCTTTACCGCATTATTTTTCCTGGCCGCCCAGATCACGGCATTTGCCGGTTGGATCACTGCGATCAAACGGGTATGGGAGGCCATGAGCCAGTTTATGCTGGTCGGGCTGGTGCTGTTGCTGGTGATCGTTGCCGGCGTTTGGGGCCATTTCCATCATTTGTACCACTGGAATACCCCGGGACTCAGCGACCCGAACAGCCCGTTGTATGATGAGATTATTGCCGGCAAATCCGGTTTTCTGAGCCCTGTATTCTTTACCGTAGGTGTTCTGGGCTTTCTGGGTATCTGGTATTTCTGGGCTTACAAGATGCGGCAGAACTCTCTGGCGCAGGACGAGCATGAAACGGCTTCGTTTGACTACTATAAAAAAGAACGGCGTTGGGCTGCTTCCTTCCTTCCGCTTGGTGGCTTTCTCAGCACAGTATTTCTTTGGGAGCTGGTGATGTCTATTGATCCGCATTGGTATAGTACGATGTTTGCCTGGTATTCCATGATCTCGATGTTGTTGGGTGGCCTGGCGCTGATGGTAATGGTGAT
>SBHD01000082.1 GCA_006226345.1 Bacteroidota bacterium
CCGAACGGGCTTCCCTGCCCGATCCGCAGCCTGCCGAACGCGGCTCGGAGCTGAATGCGCCGGTAGTGTTAAAAAAATACCGTTTTGCGGCGGCTTGTACCGGTGAGTTCTCCCAACAGAACGGCGGTACCAAACAGGCGGTGCTGGCCAAGGTGGTGGACGTGACCAATAAGCTGAATGCCATCTATGAACGGGATCTGGACATCCGCCTCGAGCTGGTCGCCAATAACGACCTGATCATCTTTCTCGATCCGGCCACCGATCCGTACACTGGCACGACGACTGGTGAATGGCTAGGCCAAAACCCGCTGGCGATGGTCCAGTACCTCGGCAGCGCCGATCAGTATGATATTGGCCACGTTTTTGCCCGCTATCTTGGAGGCTCACAGGGTGTGGCTATGCTGGGCAGTTGTTGTACCCAATTTAAAGGCAGAGGCTGCTCGGCCGGTTATCCGCCTTATGAAGATGATTTTTTTTCGATCATTGGCCAGGAGATCGGTCACCAGTGGGATGCCCTGCATACCTGGAACAGCTGTGGTGGTTTAACGGAGCCGTTTCCGGACGCCGAACGTTGCGAACCGGGAAGCGGAACCACGATCATGTCTTATTCCGGTGGCTGTGGTGGCGATAATGTGAAAAGCGGGAATGCCGACCTGTATTATAATATTTGTTCGATAGTCGCGATCCGCACGTTTGTGGAGATCGGTAACGGGTCGACCTGCGGCACGAATATTACGACCGACAACAATCCGCCGGTGGTGACCATTCCTTATCCCAACAACTTTTTTATCCCGATCAGTACACCGTTTGAGCTCACAGGAGCGGCAGAAGATCCGGACGGCGATCCGCTGGATTATTGCTGGGAGGGAATTGACGTCGGGCCATTGGTGCCGCTGGGCAGTGCTGTAGGCAGTTCACCGATCTTCCGCTCTTATCCGCCGGTAAGCACCCCGACCCGAACGTTCCCGCGTATACAGACGATCATTTCCAACCAGTCTTCCATTACCGAAATATTGCCCACCTATTCCCGGGATATGTCTTTTGCCCTGACGGTGCGCGACAACCGGACCGGCGGTGGCGGGGTCGGTGTGGATACGGTGCGCTTTAAGGCCACCGATCTGGCCGGACCATTTGTAGTGACTTACCCCAGCGGTGCCTTTGCCACCTGGAAACAGGGCGAATACGTAACGGTTACCTGGGATGTGGCCAATACCGACAAAGCGCCGGTAAACTGCCGGAAGGTGAACATCAGGCTTAGTCTGAACGGCGGCTCTACCTATCCGGTGACTCTGGCCAGCAATGTGGCCAATACCGGCCAGTATTGTATACAAGTGCCCAACGATGTAGCCACCCCGCTGGCGCGTGTCCGGGTGGAGGCTGCTGATAATGTGTTCTTTGATATTTCCAACTCCAACTTCAAGATCGAAGCGGCTACCGAACCCGGGTTTACCTTCTGCCCGGCCGGACTGTACGATACGGTCTGCCTGCCGGCGGCCTATTCCACCGTGATCAGTACCTCGTCGTCCAGCGGTTACAGCGAACCGATCACCCTGAGCGCTGCCGGATTGCCGGCGGGGGTGACTGCCTCCTTTAGCCCCAATCCGGTTGCGCCCGGCGAGTCGGCGGTCATGACGCTCGATTTTCCGGTAAGCCAGACCGAAACCACCTTCGGTTTTACCCTGAAGGCCGCCTCCGGTTCGATCACCGATTCCCTGACCAACACGATTACGGTGTATTTCAACGACTTCACCGGCTTGTCCATGAAAGCGCCTGCTGATGGTGCGTCCGGCCTGGATCGTGCACCCGTGCTGAAGTGGAACGCCGTGGTGAATGCCAATACATACGAGGTAGAGGTAGCCACCAGCCCGTCGTTTGCTCCAGGCACGCTGGTAGCAACAGGTGCCAATATTACGACCGATAGCTTCAAGATCGTTGATCTGCTGGATAAAGGCTCCGTCTACTACTGGCGTTTCCGGCCGAAGAACGAATGCGGAGCCGGAGACTGGCTGGGGCCGTTTGCTTTTGCCACACTGGTAGATGTCTGTGCGGCCTTTGAATCGGTAGATGTACCAAAAAACATCACCGCCAGCGCTATTGTGACGGTAGAGGCAAAGATCAACGTACCGGCAGGTGGTGTGATCAGTGACGTCAATATCCCGCGCATACAGGGCTATCACGCCTTCTTTAAGGACCTGGAGATGCACCTGATCAGTCCTATGGGCAAGGATGTGCTCCTGTTTAAGGACAAATGCCCGAACTATAACGGAAACTTCAATTTTGGTTTTGACGACAGCAAACCGGCAATCTTTACCTGTCCGCCGCCTAACAATGGCACCGTGTACAAGCCAACGGAAGCCTTAAGTGCCTTTAACGGTGATGCTGCAGGTGGGACCTGGACGCTGCGGGTAAAAGACAATGTGATCAGCTCGGGCGGGGCTTTGGTGGCCTTTGATCTGGAATTATGCTCCAGCACCACCCTGAATCCCCCCATGCTGGTAAATAATAATCCCCTGCAGGTGGCCCCGGGTGCCAACGCCGGTATTCCGACCGACCTGCTGAAGACGGAGGATGCCAATAACAGTGATGATGAACTGGTCTATACCCTGATGACCGTGCCACAGCACGGAAAACTGGAGTTGTTCTGGACGGGCGATATGAAACCCGGCGACCAGTTCACCCAGGCGGACCTGAACAATAACGGCCTCCGGTACTTCGATTTTGGCGGCATCAGTGGAGCAGATGCGTTTTGTTTTACTGTTACGGATGGTGAAGGCGGTCTGATAAAAGATTGTTTTACGATCCAACAGTTTCCGGTCCGTACTTCCGAGGCTGTGCGCTCGCTGGTGTTTGCCCTGGCGCCCAACCCGGCCAACGAGACAGTACGCCTGATGTTTGGCGAGACCCTCCGTTCGGATACCCGCGTGCGGGTCTTCGACGCAGCCGGTCGCCTGCTGCAAACGGAGCAGGTGGCGGCGGGCCAGGTCATGGCACAACTTGATATTGCCCGTCTGCCGGAAGGCTTGTATGCAGTATCGGTTGAAAATGCCGAAGGCAGTGGTGTGCGCAAACTGATCGTGCGGTAAGCCCGGTCTGTACCACTTAAATTAAGAGTCGGAAGCCCGCCGGACACCAAGTGTGTGGCGGGCTTCTGCATTTTTGCTATTTATGTACAATAATCCAGGGCAATCCGATAGGGGAATATGCCGGTTATCAGCTCTTTATTACACTACTCTCCTACACAACGTGTTATTGCATTATGCTAAAAAGGTTTTACTACGTATCGTTGGTCCTGTTCGCTGTACAGGCTAATGCACAGTCGCTTTGGCGGGATATCGCCGAAACCGCAATTCCCGAATCGTTTGAACGCCGGATCATTCCGCAACGATACCGCACGGTGCAGTTGGATGTCGCAGCGTTGCAGGGCCTGTTTCAAAAGGTGAAGGAAGGCAATGCAGGTGTTTCGACCGACTTGTACCTGCCCTTGCCGGATGGCGAACAGGTGCGTTTCCGGATAGAACCTTCTGCAGTGATGGCGCCGGGGCTGCAACAGCGCTATCCCGGTATTCGTACGTATTCCGGTTATAGTCCGGATGACCCCACGGCATTGTTGAAATGCGACTGGACACCCTGGGGGTTTCACGCTATGTGGTCATCGGCGCATAATGGAACTGTTTTTATCGACCCGTATGCCCATGGCCATACGGAGTACTACGTGGTATATCATAAAAA
>SBHD01000320.1 GCA_006226345.1 Bacteroidota bacterium
TGTAGTCGTATGCGGGCAATCCGGCGAAAAATTTAACGATGAGAAAAATAAAATTGGCCGTTCGTAGCCCTGAAATAAAAACCCGAACAACCTCTTAATTCTGATCAAGGCATTTTTTCAGCCATATGCAGGCAATACGGTAAAAAAAATAACGCCGAGCAGGATTAAATTGGCCGGCCTGACGCCAAAATGTTAATTTTAAACACGCTCTTACTTCGTGTTTTCGATCAGGTCGATCAGCCGGTTTAGTTCGCCGTCATTTTCAAATTTGATCACGATCTGTCCTTTTCCCTTGTCATTTCGCTTCAGGTCGACTTTGGCTCCGAAATATGCCCTGAACTGGTCCTGGATATGCCGCAGGTGATCGGGCAGGCGCTCGCTTTTCCCTTTTTTACCGGAGCGGTCTTCCTGGTGGCGGGCGATGATTGCTTCAACTGCCCGCACGGAGAGTTCTTCACCCACGATCTGCCGCAGGAGAGAGAGTTGAAAGGCGATATCGTTCAGGCCGGCCAGGGCGCGGGCATGGCCCATGCTAAGCAGGCCATCTTTGATAGCCTGCTGCACATCGACCGGAAGTTTGAGGAGGCGCAGGTAATTGGTAATGGTACTGCGCTGCTTGCCTACACGCTCGGAGAGCGTTTCGTCTGTGAGGTTACATTCTTCCTTGAGGCGTTGATAGGAAATAGCGACTTCAATGGCATTCAGATCCTGTCGCTGAATATTTTCGATCAGGGCCATTTCCAGCATTTGCTGGTCGTCGGCCAGGCGTACATAGGCGGGGATCTCTTCCAGGCCGGCCATCTGGCTGGCGCGAAAACGGCGCTCCCCGGAAATAAGCTGATAGGCTTTATCGTGCAGACGCCGAACGGTGACCGGCTGGATCAGACCATGTACCCGGATGCTGTCGGCCAGTTCATCGAGAGCTGTCTGGTCAAACTCCGTACGCGGTTGGAACGGATTGGCCTCGATCTGGTCGATCGGCAGCATTGCCACAGAATGGGTCAGTTCCCGGACCACTTCCTGCGGGTTGTCCTGTACGGCTTGTTCGAGTTCCTGCGGGTTGGACAGCAGGGCCCTGATGCCTTTTCCAAAATCAGCCTTGTTCATCGTCTTTTTAGCCATCGTACGAATTTCAACTTATTCTAAAATAGGGTTTAAGTCCGGCATCAGCGCTCAATTCGGATTGCGCCGCAGGAACTCTTCTGCCAGGTTGAAGAAATTGACGGCACCCCGGCTGCTGACATCATACATGGCCACGGGCACATGCTGCATAGGGGCTTCCGCTACCCGGGAGTTCCGGTGAATAATGGTTTCATACACATAGTCATTGCTGCTGCTGCGCACTTCTTCCACAATGGCATTGGCCAGCCGAAGGCGGCTGTCATACATGGAGATCAGCAGGCCTTCGACCTGCAGTTCCTTATTGTACCCTTGTTTGACCAACGCGATCGTATTCTTCAATTTGGACAACCCTTCAAACGAAAACATCTCGCATTGAACCGGTATCAGGACCGTGTCGGCGGCAACAAGGGCATTGATCGTGATCAGACCCAGAGAGGGCAGGCAATCGATAAAGATGAAATCGTAATCCGGACTGACCTGGCGGACAATTTCACGCAGGACATATTCCCGGTTGGGTTTGTTGACCAACTCGACTTCCGCACCAACGAGGTTGATACTGGACGGCAGCAAAGACAGGTTAGGTGTTTCGGTAGGCACAATTGCCTCTTTAGGGTCTGTGCCATTGACCAGGCAGTCGTACAAACTGACGGTTTGCTCACTGGTTGCTACACCTACTCCGGAAGAGGCATTGGACTGCGGATCTGCATCAATCAGCAATACACGTTTTTCCAGGATCGCCAGAGAGGCAGCGAGGTTGATAGCGGTGGTGGTCTTGCCGACCCCTCCTTTTTGATTTGCGATGCTAATTACTTTGCTCATGTACAGCGTGGTTATGCGTTGCCGTGAAAGAGTTGATTTGATGTTAAAATGACCGGGTCTCACCTATTGACATCAGTACCAGGTCCATGCCTTTTTCTGAAAAAGCATGTTGTGCCTTTTCATGATCGATCTCGATAAAACCAAAGGTGTCGTAGTGGCAGCCGACGATCGTATTGCATTCGACGAACTGTGCTGCAATGACAGCATCCTGGTAGTTCATCGTGAAATTGGAACCGATCGACAGAATGGCCAGATCCAGTTTCGGGCAGGTCATCGGGATCAGTTTCATATCCAATGTCAGGGCTGTATCGCCGGACAGGTACAGGGTGATGTCAGCAGTATGCAGTACAAAACCTACTGGTTCGCCGGCAAAGGAGGTGTCCGGAAAGCTGCTGCTGTGTACGGCATTGACCATTTTAACCCGGCCAAAATCAAAGGTCCACCACCCGCCTTTATTCATCGGGTGGGTTTTGTAGCCTTTTGCACTGTAGCGGCAGTGTACTTCCCAGATTCCGATGATCACCGCGTCCGGATTGTTCCCCATAACAGTTTCCAGGTCACCAACATGGTCCGGGTGTCCGTGGGTCAGCAGGATGTAATCGAACCGGATGCTGTTGACGTCCACCGCCTTGGCAAGCGAGTTGCCGGTAATAAACGGATCGGTCAGCAGCCGTTTGCCGCCGGTTTCTATCAAAAAACACGAATGTCCGTAGTACGTAAGTTTCATAGACGTTGTTGGTGTCCGCAGGTACGATCACCGTGCAAAGATATACCGGGGCTGGTTAAAACTACAGTTCCCTGCCTTCAAGTTATCCACCGGGCAGTGGGGATAAGCGTGTGGAAAGATGTTAACAATTCAACAGTTCTGCGGGTGTAGACCACCTATTACCATCATGGAAATATCCACGCGGAGCGATTCGGGGTGGTTAAGCGGCTGTGCAAGTCTCCGGATTACCCGCTAGCTATTCAGGAAAACGGGCTGCCTGGGGCGCATACTGCGGTATGTATGTGCCAGCTGACGGCCCAGTTCGAGGTTGTCGAAGTGCTGCGCACAAAACACCTGTGCCCGCTGACCCAGCGGGATCAGCTCGGCGGATTGCTCCATACACCAGCGTACCGCACTGTAGAATTCTTCCGGGGTGTCTGCAATCAGGACTTCCTGCCGGTGACGGGCCGCGATCCCTTCCAAACCGATGCTGGTGGACAGGACGACTTTTCCGAGAGCCATGCCTTCCAGAATTTTAGCCCGCATGCCGCTGCCTGCCAGTAAAGGAACGACCATCACGGTATGCTGATTGATGAAGTCGGACGCATCAGGCACTTCACCGTGGACGTGTACTCCGGGCATGCGAAGGCGTCGCAACCAGGCCGGCGTATTGCGGCCGGCAATGTGGAGCTCCAATTCCGGGTAAGCGGGGTGTAGCAGGGGTTTCCAAACCTTTTGGAGGAACCAGGTCAGCCCTTCAATATTGGGCATCCAGTCCAGGGATCCAATAAAGCCCAGGCTCACCGGCCGTTGGAAGCTGCTTTCATCGGGCATATAGGCGCTGCAGTCCAGTCCGATCGGCACTACAACAGCTGGTTTTTCCAGGCCGAGCGCGCGGAATTGCTGGACGTCTCGCTCGGTTATGCCGATTAACAGGTCGTACTGATTCAGGCTGTTCTGTTCAAATTTTTTCAACCGGGGGGTGATCCTGTTCAGATACCAGCGCTTCAGGGGATGGCTGTTCACCGCCACCCGTTCCCAGATCTCGTGTTCGACATTGTGCGCCCGCAGGGCTACCAG
>SBHD01000039.1 GCA_006226345.1 Bacteroidota bacterium
CAGTTGCCGTTGGGTGACCATCGGATCCGTTGGACCGTCTACGACGGCTGTGGCAATGAGAGTACTTGTGAACATACTTTCCGGGTGGAAAACCCTGACGGGGTCTGTGCTCCTACAGTTGTGGTAGTAGGCGGGACGATCGAAACCGAGGAAGGAGATGGCGTTGCCAATGTTGCCGTTCAATTGGATGGTAACCACCCAAATCTGGCATCGTTCTCGTTGTTTGATCTGACGGATGCCCAGGGCAAGTTTAATTTCGACGTCCCGACGAATTCGGCTTATGTCGTTACGCCGGTCCGTAATGACAGTCATATAAACGGGGTGTCCACTTTTGACCTGTTGCTGATCAATAAACACGTTCTGGCGCTGACTCTGCTTGGGTCGCCGTACAAGATCATTGCCGCCGACGCCAACCATTCCGGGTCGGTGACGACTTTTGATATCGTGGAACTGCGCAAACTGGTGCTGGGTTTGTACACCCAACTACCGAGCAATACCGCCTGGCGGTTCGTGCCTGTCGGATTTGCCTTTAACGATCCTGCCAATCCGTTCCAGGGTGGCTTTCCGGAGCATCAGACAGTTGCCAGCCTGCAGCAGAATAACCTGCCCATGCATGATTTTGTCGCGATCAAGGTGGGTGATGTGAACGGAAATGCCGCGCCGGGCGTGAGTAGTCAGGAGCCCGATTACCGGAACGCCCCGGTGTTGTACCTGGATCTGCCGGATCGCACTGTGCAAGCCGGTGAACGGTTCTCCGTGCCGATCAAGGCAGCCGAGGGTATTGCCGGAGTCCAGTTTACCCTTGATTTTCCTGGGCTGGAAGTAGAAGACCTGCTTCCCGGACCGGGCTTTACGCCGGAGCATTATGCGGTATACAACCGCGATCACCGGCTTACGGTGAGTTGGGACGTCGGCGGGCAACCCGGCTTTACCCTGCAGTTGAAAGCGTTGCAGAGCGGCAGGCTACGGGATATGTTGCAGTTGTCCAATAGCATAACCTTCAGCGAAGCGTATTCCAGCGCGCTGGAGCCTATGCAAGTGGCCCTGCGTTTTGACGGTGAACATATCTCTGCCCCGGGCTTCGAGTTGTATCCTAACCGGCCCAACCCTTTTGGTGAAACAACAGATATCCGCTTTTTTCTGCCCGAACAGGCCTGTGTAAACCTGCGGGTCTGGACACAGACCGGTGAGATGGTGCTCGATCAACAAAAGGTGTTCCCGGCCGGGTCTAATGTCTGGCCGCTGCATGCTAATGCTTTGGGGGGTGGCTCCGGACTGTTGTATTACGAAGTGGTCACCGGGACAGACCGGGCTGTTGGTAAAATGCTGTGGCTGGGTACTGGCCGGTAGTCAGGCGTTACTGCTTACCAATGATCTCAAAGGGCTGTTCCACCCGGAATCCCTGTGCATCGACCAGTGTCAGGGTATGAGCCCCGATGGGTGGTTGTAATGCCATTTCATGAAAAGTGGTGGTACTGCCCAGGTACCGGCCGTCCAGGTGCCAGTACACGGTCGTCTCCGGTATGCGGTGCGCCACCTGGAAGACGGTTTTTCCCAGTTTCCCATTGAGGTCAACCGGCACATAAATGCGGGTTGGGTCTTTAGGATAGATCAGTTGCATGGGGTTATGCACTGCTGCCGTGGACGAACTGATGCAGTCGGGCCGGAGGGGTGGGGGAGGCTGGTATGCCGGATTTTTCCGTACAAAATAGTAGGCTTCGAGGGGGCCCAGTACAAACCAGGGTTGATGTTGCATGGCATCCACCGGTTCGCAGGCACTGTTGACCTGCCATTGGCCGGAGGGGTCGAGGTGGAGCAACTGGTGGTACGGGCACTGTTGAGCCCGAAGTCCGCTTTTCGGGATCCAGGTGGTGTCGGCGTCGCAGTATTTGCCGGCCCTGTAGCCACTTTGCCGGCAAACCGGCACCTCTGTCATTGCATCGTAGGGCGGATCAAACCAGCTGTTTTCCGGGGGAAGTTGTTCAAATATTTCAAACAGCACCGGTGCCGCTATTTCCACACCGAGCAGACCCGGTCTGCCTTCCCCGTCGGCATTTCCTGCCCAAACGCCGACAGCGTACCGGGGTGTAACCCCTGCGGCCCAGGCATCGCGAAACCCGAAACTGGTGCCGGTCTTCCAGGCGACTCGGCGGCTGGCCTCGAACAACTCCCACTCACCGGCGCTGGTCGGGCGTTCTACCTGTTGCATCGCTTCAAAGGCAAACCAGATCGCTGCCGCACCTATATTGACCTGCCGGGCGGGCGCTTCAGGAGCCGGTATGGTAAAGACAGCCGGCCGGAAATCCCGGTCGTCGACCCGGCCGTTCCGGTCGTAGAAATTGCCGACCCGGCGGGCCATGCCGGCATAGGCTGTGGTGATGTCCAGAAGGGTGGCTTCCGCCCCACCCAGGATCAGGGACAAGCCGTAGTGCGAAGGCGGCCGGTGCAGGGTCCGGAGTCCCAGCCGCTGCAGGTCGAAGTGGAATTTTTCAATGCCGTAATTCTGCAGGAGCAGTACAAACGGAACGTTCAGGGAGCGGATCAGGGCCCGTTTGGCCGGCACAACCCCGTCAAAGGATTCGTAATAGTTTTCCGGTTTGTATTGTCCGAACTGTACCGGGATATCCTGTAAAAGGGTGTTGGGCAGGATTGTACCGTTCTCCAGTGCCAGGGCGTACAGGAACGGTTTGAGGATACTGCCGGTACTGCGGGGGGCGTCGATGATGTCGACCTGCTCGCCATGGGCGGCTCCTGCACCAGTAACATTGCCTACATAGGCCAGCACATTTCCGGTAGGCACATCGAGCACCAGGGCGGCCAGGTTGTGGATGTCGTTGCCGCGGTACTGAGCCTGGCGGCGTTGCAGGATAGTGGTAATGCGTTTCTGCAGGTGCCGGTCAACTGTCGTGCGAAACCGGTAATTGCCCGGAGTGGTTGCCAGCCTGTCGAGTAAGTGCGGGGCAAGTTGGGGAAGCGGAAGGGGTTGTACTGGGAGCGGCTCCTCCCTGGCCAGTTCGGATTCCTGCCGGGACAAAATTCCCTGTTCCTCCAACCGGTCGAGCAGGCAGTTTCGTTTTTCCAGCAAGGCGCGCCGGTTTCGGCCCGGGTGAATGAGGGCGGGACTGTTCGGCAGCACGGCCAGGGTAGCAGCCTCAGCCCAGCTGAGCAGTTCCGGTTGTTTGCCGTAGTAGCGCCAGCAGGCGGCCTCCAGTCCGACGACATTACCTCCGAAAGGTGCGTTGGCAGCATACAGGCCCAGGATTTTCTTTTTGGAAAAGCCGGCTTCGAGCCGGGTGGCCATAAATACCTCGAGGAGTTTCTGCCAGATTGTCCGGGGCGGATTATTGCGGGCCAGGCGGATCACCTGCATGGTGATAGTACTGCCACCACTGACCACGCGCCCCTGCCGGATGTTGCTCCATGCGGCCCGGAGCAGGCTGACCGGGTCGGCGCCAGGATGCCACCAGAAGCGTTTGTCCTCATAGGCGACCACACAGGTGGCGTATTTTCCCGGGAGGCGGTCCTGCCCCGGAAACCGCCACTGACCGTCTGCAGCGATGCGGGCGCCGAGCAGGGCACCCTGGTTGTCTTCCACAACCAATGAAAGTGGTTTGTCAAAAAGCGGACGCGGGAGACAAAAAAACCATAAAATAAGCAACGAAACGCCGCCTGTAACCGTCTTAGGATGTAAAGCCGACCACGCAGCGGCCTTTTTCAGCA
>SBHD01000241.1 GCA_006226345.1 Bacteroidota bacterium
CCAGCATATGCTGGAGCAAGGCACTCCTTTCCAGGCCATCACCGTCAATAACTGGTACGATTGCGGCCGGAAAGACGTGCTGCTCGAAACCAATGCCATGCTCCTCGGCCAACGCGGCTATGCTACCGATGTGCTGGACCTCCCCCATTTTGACAATACGATCATCATCCACCCGGTAGCGATCGGCGCCAATTGTAAAATCGCGAACAGTATCATCGGTCCGCATGTAACAATCGGCAATGATGTAACGGTCAACTCCTCCATCATAAAAGACAGCATCATCGGCAGTTTTGCATCCCTGGACGATGTAGTATTGCGACATTCTGTTATTGGCAGTGATGCTACCATTAAAGGCATGAACCTGAGCCTGAATATTGGAGATAATACCGAAATCGATTTCGAATAAATTTTTTTCACCGCCAGGACGCAGAGGACTCTACGCTGTGTCATAACACCTTAGAAGTGAAAAAAACAACTGCTGCATCAGCATATTAAGCAGGCTTTTTCCCGCACCAGCCCAAATCCTGTATATTCGCAACCGAAAAACACCCGATCCTATTTCACCTTTTACCCGGATGAGATAGGATTTTTTTTACCCGCCCATAACCGGCCTTTTTAAAATTCCGCACTACCATGAAAGGTATTCGTTTACTCTTGCTCACGCTATTCCTCCCGGCTATTGGCTTTGCACAGGTCAGCTGTATCCCGGTTTTTCCCAAAGCCAATGATGATGTTACCATCACTTTCAACGCGACCCTCGGAAATGGCGCCCTGGCAGGCACCGCACCGGTATATGCGCATATGGGACTGATCACTGATAAAAGCACGGCGCCTAACGACTGGAAGTATGTGCAAACCACCTGGGGGGAGGACGACCCGGTCGGCCTTATGACCAATGCCGGACCTGATCTGTGGACAAAGTCCTTTAATATCCGCAACTTTTTTAATGTGCCTGCGGGCGAAGAGATCCTGGAACTGGCTTTTGTGTTCCGTAATATAAACGGCAGCATTGTCGGCCGGGCAACTGACGGCGGTGATATTTTTTATCCGGTCTATCCCGATAACATCGGTTTGCATACGGCCATTATCAAACCTGCAGTCGCTACGTTGCTGACCAGTGCAGGCGAAACATTCGATGTGCAGGCTGCCACAACCCAAAGCGCTACCCTACGCCTCCTGGACAATGGAAACCAGATCGCTACAACCACCGGCACTTTACTGGAAACCACGGTTACCGCTTCCAGTGGGGTGCATACGGTCGAGTTTATTGCCGAAGCCGGAATGGAAAGCGATACCTCCAGCTTTATTTATATCGCCCCGGTCACTCAGGCGCCGGAAAACCCACCGGCCGGCACCGAATACGGCATCAACTATATTGATGACCAAACGGTGCGTCTGCAACTGTATGCACCGGGTAAAGAAGTTATACATGTGATCGGCGACTTTAACGACTGGACGCCGGATAATAACTACCAAATGAAACGCAACGTCCTTGGAAATATCTGGTGGATAGAGATCGATGGCTTGCAGCCCGGACAACTCTACCGTTTCCAGTATCTGGTTGATGGCGCGCTCCGTATTGCCGATCCGCTCAGCACACTGGTGCTCGACCCCTGGAACGATCCCTATATTCCGGCGGTTACCTATCCAAACCTGCCGGCATACCCTACCGGAAAGACCTTTGGGATCGTATCCGTTTTGCAAACAGCACAACAACCCTTTGACTGGCAGGCAACCGGTTACATACCACCTAAAACGACCGATCTGGTCATTTATGAGCTCTTGTTGCGTGATTTCCTTGAACGACATGATTACCCTACCCTGCTGGATACCCTGGATTATCTCGATCGCCTCGGCATTACTGCCATCGAGCTCATGCCGGTAAATGAGTTCGACGGAAATATCAGTTGGGGATACAATCCGGCCTTTCATAAGGCCCTGGACAAATATTATGGCACCACAGAAGATTTTAAACGCTTTATCGACGCCTGCCATGAACGGGGCATAGCCGTGATCCTGGACGTCGTGTTCAATCACGTGACGGGGGCCAGCCCGCTGGCACAACTATACTGGGATGCCGTCAACAACCGTCCGGCGATCAACAACCCCTGGCTGAACCCAATTCCGAAACATGACTTTAATGTTTTTAATGACTTTAACCACGAAAGTGCCCTGACAAAAATTTATGTCAAAAACTGCCTGAAATACTGGCTTAGTGAATTCCGGATTGACGGGTTTCGCTTTGATCTGTCAAAAGGGTTTACACAGAAAAACACCCTGGGAGACGTGGGCGCCTGGGGCCAGTACGACGGCTCCCGGGTTGCGATACTGAAAGATTACGCCGACTATTGCTGGTCTGTCAACCCGGATACATACGTGATCCTGGAACATTTTGCCAACAACCCGGAAGAAAAAATACTGGCAGAATACGGCATGTTGATCTGGGGAAAAATGTACACGGAATATAAGGATATCGCCCGTGGCTACAACGGCGACCTGAACTGGGCATCCTACAAACAACGCGGCTGGGTAATGCCGCACCTGATCACCTATGTAGAAAGTCACGATGAAGAACGGGTGGCTTTCGAATGCCTGACCAAAGGAAATTCCTCCGATCCCACTTACAATATTCAGTCACCGATCGTGGCTATGCGCCGGTTGGAAATGATGAATAACCTGTTTTATACACTGCCGGGGCCAAAAATGCTCTGGGAGTTTGGTGAGTTAGGGTATGACATCTCTATATTTCAATGTACTAATGGCACACTTGGCGACTGCAGGCTGGACCCCAAGCCCATCCGTTGGGATTATTACGACGACCCCTACCGGCGGCGACTGTTTGATGTAACCGCTGCCCTGCTGCACCTGCGCACAAATTACGATGTGTTCGAAACAACAGATTTTACAATCAACCTGGCATCCGGACAGGTGCGCTCGATCTTCCTGAACGACCCGGCCATGAATGTTGCTGTTGTAGCCAATGTAAGTATCACGGAAGCCACCTCTACACTCGATTTTCAACACACCGGCGACTGGTATGAATACTACACCGGCGATACGCTGAATGTGTCAAACACCAGTACGGAACTGACGCTGGGGCCGGGCGAGTACCGCCTGTACCTGGACCAGTTTGTGGCGGTTCCGGCTGGCCTGAATACTACCCCTATACGTGAACCCAAGGGGCCGGTCCGTGCAGCAGTGTTGTATCCAAACCCGGTACAGGAACAACTGAACCTGGCCTTACTCCTGGATAAAAACAGCGATATTCAAATTACTATTTATGATATCACTGGCCGCCGGATGGACAATATCTGGTCAGGTGATCTACCTGCAGGCGAACAACAGTTTCAGGTAAATACCGGAGACTGGGGCTCTGGCATTTATTTTGTACAGATCAGCGATGCCAGTGGCACCTCGCTGGTGCGTAAATTTGTGAAATAACCGAACCGGGGCCAGGTTTGTATTTCTGGCAAAACACCGGTATTTTTGAATAGCGACATAAGAAAACGGTAGAATCCCGACATAAGAGCGGGACTGCCGTCATTCCGCCCGCCCGAAATAAGCGCGGGCGTCAACATACGTGAGAGCGGACTTATCATCAGTCCGCTCTCCAACTTTTAGCCCATGCGCCTGCTCTGGATCACTCCCGGCTTTGCCGCAGATGAAGAAGACCTTGTTTGTATCCCGCCACTGCAGTTACTGGCCGG
>SBHD01000404.1 GCA_006226345.1 Bacteroidota bacterium
AACTCCAATGCTTTCAGCTGCTTTTCGATCGCTTGCGTATACGAGGCATTTCCTGTGTTATTATCCGCATCTAACCGCAACCTTAATCCTTCAAAATAGTATTTCTGCGCCATCAGGTTGTTATAATAAAAATGGGCGGGCCCCAACAACTCAGCGGCTTTTTCCAGGTAACGCGGGTACAGGTTATAATCCGATTCACGTGCAAACCGCCGTTGTAACTCTGTCGGGTTGGCAGCGAGGTAGGCGTTGACGGCCTGCTGGGCATCGTCCTGCAAGGCTACGGAAAGCCGGCGCCGCATGATGTTGTGCAGGCCTTTAATCTCTTCTTTTTGGGCAAGCGCCTGGTACAGATCATAAGCGGAGGCGCCTGCCGGCTCCAGCAGTTGCTTGTGTTCCAGTGCCAGTTCAAACGCCGCATACATTTCCTGGATGCTGCTGTCTGCACCGGCCAGCAGCCGGTCTTCCATACCCTTGGTGTCGATCTTCGCCAGTTGGGGCTGGTAGCTTGCCTTTTGTTCACGGAGTCTGGCCAGAGTGGGCGGATCCACGGTGGCGATCCGGGCATTCCGGTCGCCTACGGTGAGGGGCATCTGGCTGTGTGGAGCCGTTTCGGCAGGCACGTGTTCATCGAGGTAATGGCCGATCTCAAACAGGCTCACACCAGCATCGGCATTTTTATCGGCCAGGCCCTGCAGGCCATCCAGCAGGTGGTAACTGAAGGCGCCGCGTCCACCACCCCATTGCTCCCCTTCAAGGCTGAATTCGTTGGGCTGGCAGGAGAGGATCTTGACCTCGTTGGCGAATTGCAGGGAGAGGTTCCGCGCCGTGGCCTGGCTGCCGTTGATCTCCTCGCCGGCCAGTTTGCCCGCCCGGCAGGCATCGGAGATCATGATCACCTGAACGTTTTTGTCTGATAGCGTTGAAATAATATCCTGCAGGTCGCGGATATTAAAGGCGCCGGCCATGTATACCTGCGGAGGCGAGTCATAGGTGAGCAGATAGCCCCGGTTGAAGCGGGTAACGGTTTCGACATCACCGTGGCCGGAAAAGTAGATGATGGCCTGATCGTTGGGTTCGCTGGACTCCATTAATCCGTAAAAGGCGTCAACTACGCTGGCCCGGGTGGCTTTTTCATTGAGCAGGAGTGTCAGGTTTTCCGCTGGAATACTGCCTCCGGCTGGTGATTGCAGGAAAGCAGCAAATACCTCGGCGTCCTTATGCGCGTACTTCAGGTCGGGAATGCCCTCGTCCTGGTAATCGGAAATGCCGATTACGACGGCGCGGGTAGTACCGGCCTGCGCCGTTTTTCTTCCCTCCACCGGAGTCACCCCGCGCTCCTGGGCGGCCAGCGATGAAGCGAGCAGGAGCAGACACAGCAGCAGATTCGTTTTCATACAGTATGGTTTAGAGCCCCGGGCCTGAACTCCCTTTGGACCTTTACATTTTATATTTTGCGGTTTTACATTTATCGGGCTTTTTCCGGGAATTTTCGTTGTACAAAAGCCCGGAACCGCTCCGTTCCCCGAAGGGGAGCCAGAGTATCATCTCCATATAAAAGCGGATAGCTGAAAATCCAGGTGTCGCCTTTATCGATTTCATCCATGGCTGCATCCAGGTCGCCTTTGGCAACCAGCATGCGTACATAAGCGAACCGGAGCATGCGGCGAACCCACCAATCATCGATCCCCTTAGTAATGGTCTGGTAAGCAGCCGTCGCCTCTTCATATTTTTTTGCCCGCATCAAATCCAGGCAGGTACCGATCTGTGCCATATCCGGCTGTTCCGTTTCAAGCGCTGCGAAGGCTTTTCCGGGCTGGTCGGAAGGATCGGAAAGCGCGAGGATCATGGCTTTGATGCCTTTGAGATCGAATTCGGCCGGGAATGCCCGGATTCCTTCGTCCATTAACAGGATTGCTTTTTTCGTATCGCCGCAAGAAAAGTAGAGCCAGCCCAGATCATAAAAAGGCCTGTAGGATCCGGGCTGGATCAACACTGCTTTGCGTAAATATTGCCCGGCCAGATCACACTCACCATGTTGGTGATAAAACCAGGCAACCTGCTGCGCCCGGTTACTCCGGCTACCTTTTTGCACATAAGCGGTAAAATGCGCCTCGGCTTTATCTGGCCGGCCTAACTGGTAATACAATTGACCGATGGACAAGTGTTCTTCCACGTCATCCGGCTCGAGTTCATCCGGGCAAATAGCCTTTGCTTCTTCGTACTTTCCCTGTTTTAAATAGACCTCCGCCAGCATCATTGCCAGTTCCTGGGTCGGGGGGTCGGGCTTAAGTTCAACAGCCTTTTCATACATGAATTTCGCGCGTTCGGGCTCACCCCGGCGATTGTAATAATTAGCCATTGCTACACAGTTTTCAGGATAATAGATCGGTTTCTCCTGGATGAACTCAAACGTGTCAAGGTCATCGTATTTCTCCGGGAAATGCTTGCGCATAAGTTGCTGAAAACGATGTCGCTGCTGTATTGGATTCAGCTTTGGGTCATTCTGTACTTGTTGAAAAGAAATTTGCGTAGTGCCAAGCGCTTTGTCCAGGGCTTCCACGGCTTCTTCGAACTTACCCAGTTTTATTTTTATATGACAATTGATATAATTACCAGGGCCGTCAGTTGGGTATATTTTTAATAATTGGGCCAGTATTGCGGCGGCCCCTTCAAAATTATTTTCTTTTAAGTTTTGCGCTAACAGGGCGGCCCCTTTTGTACTTGGATGAGCCGCTTCTGCCTGACGGGTATATTCCAGATAGGCATCCATATCGCCTGAATGGTATATAATGTTGTTACAGAGTCCGGCCACAATACGTAGTTGATCCAATGTAGTTGTAGCCCTGGCCAATCCGCTATTCGCCAGGGAAATCGCTTCAGATTTTCTGCCGCCAGCATTAAGGATATTGGGGAGGTAATAATAGGGAGACCAATAGGTAGAATCTTTTGTCAGGATATGCTTCATGTAACTTTCCGCCAAGCTGTCCTCACTGTGTTTGTAATAAAAACTACCGATGTCACTTGGCACCCAGAGTTCACCTTTCGACAGGATCATGGCTTTTTTAAAGTGCTTTTCTGCAGCATCGAATTGCTTATTGACATAGGCCAGTTGTCCATGCTGGATATGCACCAATGGATCGTCCGGTGAAAGTGCGACTAGTTTTTGTTGCCATTTCTGGGCTAATTCCTGCTGGCCGGTTTCCTGATAAAGGTTGATAAGGTCATGAAGGGCCTGTTTATGATCAGGGAATACTTCCAGGGCTCTCAGATAAGACCACTCAGCATCCGCATAACGATTTAACCTCTTACAAATATCTCCCACCCATAAATGGGTAATTGGGTATTGGTCATTTACCTCCCGTGCTTTTAGATAATACCATTCTGCTTTCTGCAAATCGTCTAATCCAACATACACATCCCCCAAGCCTTTATATGTCCAGGGATTCCGGCCGTCTAGAGCGATGGATTGCTTGAAACTAGATATCGCCTGATCGTACTTCCCCCAAAGGAGATACGTCCAACCTTTTGATTGATAAGCCCAGGCCTTAGTACTGGTAGGTAATTGTGATGATAATTTCAGAGCCTGGTTTAAAACAGCTTCCCCCTCTTCTAACCTTCTAATACTATAATAGACTTGTCCCAGGTGTATATAGGATTCCGCATTTGTAGAGTCAAGCTGTATTGCTTTTTTTAAGTGAAAAGCC
>SBHD01000010.1 GCA_006226345.1 Bacteroidota bacterium
CCTTTAATCGCTGCCATCGGTCGGTTTCGTATTCAGCCGGGTTTCCGCAATAATCTCCAGTCTAAATTTTTACTGGTACGAAATCCATTGTAAACAACATTTTTCATTCCAAACCGATCGCGTTAATGAAGAGAACAGTACGCTTCTTCACAATCCTACCTATTTATTTATTTCCCTTTTCATCAAATATTTTGACCATGAACAGCAACCTGACTCAGCGTTGGCTGGTGCGCATCGCCATGCCTCTGGTAGTCCTTTTGGTCTTTTCGCAACAAGCCTGGACCCAGTGTAGTATTACCTGGCCGGGCAATCCCAATCCGGTACAGATCAACCTGGTCCTCGACCCGAATACGGGTACTGCTTTGTTGAATCGCATTGTGACAAATGCCGCCGGCATTACGAGTGGAGACTGTGGACCTATCAATACTGATAACCATATTCGTTTTTACACGAATGTTAGCAAGACGGTGTTTTATAACCCGGGCGCCCCGTATGAGGTAGACTTTGATTGTGCCGATGCCGGTTCGTCTATAACGGTATGGGTAGCACTCAATGACGGCTCCAATGGCCCATTGATGATCAACCCGCCCGGAGAAAGTGAGGCCATCCCAGTCCAGATCGCGCTTCTTGACCAAACGTTGCCGACGGCCGGGCCGTTCCCGGCAGATGTAACGGTCAATACTTCTGATGACGGAGGAAATGACTGTACGCTTACGGATATATTTGGAAGTACGCTACAAGACATCGGTATTTTTGGAATTAACTTCGGTCCTCCCGGTCCGAATGAATTTGTAGATAACTGTCTGGACGACCTGACGGTCACCTATCAGCTGTCCGGCGCTACTACCCAGGCAGAAGGCCCTGCGCCTTTCCTGTTTCCTTACGTTTGGGATGCCGGCCTGGCAACCTTTAATGTAGGGGTGACCACGGTGACGTACCGGGTTTACGATGACCTGGCTGATCCGGGACATAGCTCCCCATTGGTGATCACGGTCAATGTAACTGTGATAGACGATGAAAATCCGACGATTGCCTGTCCGGCTAACCAGAATGTTGGCACGGACCCCGGCCTTTGCAGCCATGCGATTGCCGGACTTGCCGCCGGTTCCTATACGGATAACTGCGGCGTAACGGCCATTACCTGGTCGGCTCCGGGAGCTACTCCCGTGGCTTCACCCGGTGCTGGCATCAATACCCTCAACGCCACTTTCCCTGTCGGGACCACCACAGTGACCTTCACGGCTACTGATGCCGGTGGCTTGACCAATACCTGTGCATTTGATGTAAATGTAACAGATACGGAAGCGCCGGTGATCACCTGCCCGGCCGATCAGACCGTTTCGGCTTCCATGCCGCCCGGCTGTAATTATACCGCTGGCACTGAGCTGGATTTCCTTTCTGCTACGGACAACTGTGGCGTAGTTTCGACCATAAACAATATAAATGGTACCATGACCCTGAACACAGAAGTGTTCACCCTGGGTACCACCAACATCGTCTGGACTGCTGAAGATGCCGAAGGCAATACGCACTCCTGCTCGCTAAATCTCATGGTGATTGATGACACCAAGCCTGCCGGTCCGGATTCGAGCAAGACGATCACCGTGAATGTAACGCTGGGCGACTGCTCCGCTACGGTTTCATATGAATATCCGGGTTTGTTCTTTTTCAATCCCGATGATTGCACGCCGCCGATCTCCCTGACGGAAGGCCCTGCCGTTGTTAACGGTATGGTGGATCCGGCGTTCCTGAATTCGTTGCCGCCGTTCGATCCGTTCTCGGGTCGGATGAATTTCCTTTTTGGTGCCGGTGCAACGCTGACGTTCCCGGTAGGTCAGACGATTATTCCCTACACCTGGTCTGATGGCGCCGGCAATGATTCAACAGAGTTGATCATTGTTAACGTGCTGGAAAATGTTGCTCCTACGGCCAAATGTAAACCAGGGCTGATCACTCTGCCTGTTGGCGCGGATGGTATGGCTACTCTTACCACGGCCATGGTGGACAACGGTTCGTTTGACAACTGTGCCCTGGATACGCTTTACCTCGACCAGTCGGCATTCTCTTGTGCAGACCTGACCGGACTGGTTACGGTCACACTCACGGCAGAGGATGCTTCCGGAAATACGGCGACCTGTACAGCCTCGGTGGATATTGTGGATAACATTGCTCCGCAGATCCTTTGCCCGGGTAACAAAACAGTTACGACCAATTCCGGTTGTACGGCCATCAATATCGCTGGCATCGGACTTACAGAAGTGCCTGCCAATACCGCACTGATGGCTGGGCAGTACTCCGATAACTGCGGTGTGACCATGGTAACCTGGCAATTAAGTGGCGCCACCACTGGTTCCGGCTCTGGTTCGGTTCCGATGGCGACGGCCTTTAATAAAGGTGTAACTACCGTCACTTATACAGTAAAAGACGCCAGCGGCAACAACGCTGTTTGTAACTTTTCGGTGAATGTAGTGGACAACACACCGCCGGTATGGAATAATGTAGGCCCTGCACCGGGTAGCACGATCATGGCAAACGCCAACATCGGAGGATGCCTGGGTCAGGTAAGCTGGGATGTGCCCGGCTTCACAGATGCCTGCACGCCGCCGGTAACGGTCACATCGACGCATATGCCTGGATCGTTCTTTGTCTTCGGTACCACTACGGTAACTTATACGGCGATTGATGGTGTAGGTAACGTGGCCACACACACTTTCAACGTGGTGATCGTTGATACCCAGGCGCCGACTGCCAACTGTAAGGATATTACGGTTTCCCTTGACGGGGCAGGTACGGTAACTGTTACAGCTCCCCAAGTTGATAATTTGAGTGTGGACAACTGCTTCTTTACGTTTACCTCACCATCGGCAACCTATGATTGCACGGATCTGGGGGATAACAACTATACTTTACAAATCACGGATGGTTCCGGCAACACGGCGACCTGTGTGGCTGTCGTCACGGTGGTTGATCCAATCCCGCCGGTAGCCTTGTGTAATAATGTTTCACCGATCGACCTGGATGCCAATGGCTCCTTTACGCTGGACGCAACTACGGTGAACAACAACAGTACGGATAATACCTATCCGCTTTGCGACCTGACGTACGATATCTCCGTTGATGGCGGAGCATTCGGACCTGACTTTACATTTGATTGTTCGCATCTCGGAACCCGCCTGCTCACGCTGCAGGTGACTGATAAGGATGGCAACACGGCTACCTGTACGCAGAATGTCCTGGTACGGGATGTGACGCCGCCGACACTAATGGCGCCGGCAAATGTGACCATTAACTGTGACGAATCGACTGCTCCGGCCAATACCGGAACCTATTCCAATGTAGAGGACAACTGTGACCCGGACCCGGATGTCGTTCAGTTGGCAGACGCCTTTATTGCCGGCAGCTGTGCAAATGAATTTACCATCATCCGCAGCTGGCGCGCCACTGATGCATCCGGCAATTCGGCTGTTGTTTCGCACAGTATTTTTGTTCACGATGTTGATGTGCCCGTGTTTAACATTCAGAATACAATTATACTGGAAGCAGCAAACCAGACGGACTGCGATGCTGCATACAATCTGGAGCTGACGCAGGATAGTGTTTCGGATAACTGTACTACTGACTTTTTACAGTTCGATGTGTTCTACACTGTTGACTACCCGAGTCCTTCTTATGGTTATGTGGATGTGCCCACGCCGACAGCAGGCACCGTCATTCCGGGTGGTGGATTCCCGGTAGGTACTACCGTTGTTGTCTGGAGAGTAGTGGATGAGTGTGGAAACAGCAGTACTGCTTCTGTGTCTATAACAGTAGAAGATAATGAGGGGCCGATCTTTACCAATGGTTATGAGGCCAACTGCGGCAAGGCTTATGTGCTGCCCAATACCAGTGGGGCTTGCTCTAACCTGTTTACCTGGGCCCGCCCGAATGCTTCTTTCCCGAATGTGGAAGACTGCCTTGACTTTACTGTCACGGAAGTAATTGATAACCCGACGGTTCAGGCGGCGATCAACCTGACAAATCCCTTCAATTATTATTCGATGGTTTCGTTCCAGGTTTTCCCGACCGCGCAGTTCCCGGTCGGTATTACCACGGTGACCTATATTGCCACGGATGACGAAGGTAATACGACGGAGTGTTCGTTCACGGTTGAAGTGGAAGACATTCAGCCGCCGACCCTGACCTGCCCGCCGAACCAGACACTAGCTGCAACCTGCCCGAGCGCACAGGTGCCGGATTATACCAACCTGGCCCAGATTTCGGATAACTGCCCGGGTAATGTTGTACTGTCACAGGACTACCCGGCAGGCACGACGTTGGGTTCGATATTTGCGCCCAACCCGCCTGCGGCAGGTAGCCAGTTTAGTGTTACAATCACTGGCGACGAGGGGTATAACACATCGACCTGTACCTTCACGGTAACGCTGGAAGATGGCGATGCTCCCATTCCCACGGTGGCTACCCTGCCTGACCTGATTGACTCCTGCGGCACTCTGATCGTATTGGCACCGACCGCACTGGATCCGTGTAACCCGGGAGCAGATACGATTTACGGTACGCCGTCTACGCCGGTTGGTACTTTCCTGAATACCAATCCGCCGTCCTACCAGTTGAACCCGGGCAACTATGTTATTACCTGGGTGTATAATGATGGTAACGGAAATATCAGCACTCAGCCGCAAAACATTACTGTGTTGACGGATATTTTCCCGCCAGTGGCGATCTGCGTGCCGAACCTGACCGTAAGCCTGGATCCGGTTACCGGAGAAGTCGGTATTTCACCGACTCAGATCAACAATGGCAGTTATGATCCGAACGACTGTGGTCCGCTGACATTTAGTGTCAGTCCGGATACACTAAGTTGTGCCAATGCTGGGCCAAGTCCAACCACGGTCACGCTGACCGTGCGGGATGCAAAAAACAACCCGGCGACCTGCACTACATCTGTGATGGTGGAGGATGTAACACCGCCGCAACTGTCTGCACCTCCCGCAAACATAACTGTCGAGGCCTGTGATACTATTCCGGCACCGGTTCAGCTGACTTCCTCGGATGCCTGTGGTGGCACGTCCATGATCACGGCAACGGAAGTCTCGACGCAAGACACGTCGGGAGGCTTCCTGAAGTACAATTACGAAATTACACGTACCTGGGAGACAAGCGATCCTTCCGGTAATACTGCCGTTGCTACCCAGGTGGTATATGTAGAAGATACGGAAAGCCCGGTATTTGCAGGGGCTCCGACCATGGTCATGGTCACCACAGACCCGGATCGGGAAACCTGTGATGACACCGTGAGCATAAATATTTTACCCTTTGTAAGCGACTGTGCCAGCGGTCCGGACCTTTCGGTAACGAATAGCAAGGAGCCTGGTGATGGAGGAAATCTTAGTGCTATCTTTGGTGTGGGCACGCATACTGTAGTCTTTACGGCAACAGATATTACCGGTAACTCCTCCACCTACTCTGTTACGGTTGTTGTAAAGGATGGCACGCCGCCGACGGCTGTTTGTATCAACGGTGTAAGTGCGGCATTGCAGCCTTCCGGAACCGTGGTCGTGAACACCGCACAGTTTAACAACAACAGCAGTGATAACTGCCCGGGCGTATTGAATCTTAAGATCCAACGCCTGGATGTGGCTCCGCTACAGACGCCAAGTAATACACTTACTTACGATTGTGACGACGCTGACGGTGTTACCCAGCATCCGGTAAAACTGTTTGTTACCGACCAGGCTGGCAACATGTCGATGTGCGAGACCTTTATTGTGATCCAGGATAATGTGAATCCGATGATCACGTTGTGTCCTGCCGACCAGACCGTTTTGTGTACCGATACTCTTTCTGTACAAACCTATGGTATGGCGCTGGCTACCGACAACTGTCCGGACAACCTCAGTATTTCGTTTGCTGATACGATCTCGGTAGATTCCATGAGCCAATTCTGTTACATGGTGAACCGGACCTGGACCGCCATTGACCTGGCCGGCAATACTTCTGCGTGTGTACAGGTATTTAATGTGATTGACTCGGTGCCGCCTGTGCTTTCGCAATATCCGCTGAACATCACGATATCCTGTAGCGAAAACCTTTCAGATCCGCTGGACATCACGGCTTCGGACAACTGTTCGGATAGTCTGGCAGTGACCTTTGTTCAGGATACGATCGATATCGCACCGGGTCTGTGTGGTAAATACAGTTACACGATCTCCCGTACCCGTACGGCAGTGGACGACTGTGGCAACGTAGAGACACATACCAATACGATTACAGTAGTAGATGACGAAGCACCACAATTCCCGGGCTTGCCGGATACGATTACCGTATTCTCGGCCAACTTCCCGGCAAATGACAGTTGCCATGTACCGGTAACGCTGAATGTTGCACAATTCATTGTGGATTGTGCACCGGTAGATGAACTGGTGGTGCTGAACGATGCGCCGCATGGAAATGATTCACTGGATGCCAGTGGTAGTTATGCGGTAGGTTCCTATATGATCCATTTTATGGCAACTGACCCATGTGGAAATGTTGGGGAAGATTCCGTACTGGTTGTGGTAGTAGACAACAGCAAGCCCACGGCTATATGTAATAACAATGTCGTGATCTCGCTAGGTACCGATGGTACGGCTACTATCCAGGCCGATGATATTGACCTGGGCAGCACTGATAACTGCGGTATTGATACGATGTTCCTGGATGTTGCCACTTTCGATTGTGGTGACCTGGGTGTTCAGCCGGTTACACTGACGGTGGTTGACCCTTATGGAAACTCAAATACCTGTACGGTGAATGTTGAGGTTACGCTGGGTAACAACGCCGGCTTCTCGCTGAACGCTACCAGTACGCCGGAAACCTATTTCGGTGCAGATGACGGCACAGCGACCGCTAGCGCTACCGGTGGTTCAGGCATGTTCACCTTTATGTGGAGCAACGGGGCGGATAGTTCCTTTATTAATGCCCTGAGTGCCGGCACCTATATAGTAACAGTAACGGATGAGGACACGGGTTGCGCACAAACGGATACCGTTGATGTGGAACCGGGTGTTAAACTGACCGTAATTGCCGGTACTGCCGGCGGTACACAGGGGCAGATCATCCAGGTGCCGGTTACGGTGGATAACTTCTTCGCCATGATGGGCATGTCCTTCAGCATGCATGTGACGAATATGGCTGTTGGCACCATTATCGACGCAACGGATGCCGGTGCGCTTCCGGGAACGCTGACGCTTTCAACAGTTGGTAACGATCTGACCGTATTCTGGGTGGGTGACGGCACACCGCTTGACCTGCCAAATGGTACGGTGCTGTTCTTCCTGAATGTACAACTTGGTGTTGCACCGATCGGCTCAACCAGCCCGGTCACGATTGACGGTACACCCACTGTGTTGAGTTTCCAGCAGGATTCACTTGGTTCGATCATACCGACGATGGCTATGCTGACCAACGGTATGGTTACCATTGACAGCATGGCAGCCGACGATCTCGAAATCGCTGGTATCATCAAGACCTGGTCTGGTGTGGGTACTCCTGTTCCTGGTGTTGAGGTGACACTGAGTGGTTCCGTTTCCGGATCGGTAACGACAGATGTCCCGGGTACCTACTCCTTTATGGTACCGCCCGGATCGAATACTTCTGTAGTCTGCAGTAAGACGGTGACTTCCGGATTCAGTCAGGGCATCAACGTCGGTGACCTGCTGGCCATTCAGAACCATGCCGCTTCTGTTTCCCTGTTGACGAACCCGTACCAGTTTGTGGCGGGTGATGTGAACGGTAATAATAAAGTTGACCTTCCGGACTACCTGTTGATCCAGCAGTTGATCCTGGGTACAGTCCAGCATTATTCTAATGGTGCACCGGACTGGAAGTTTATTCCGAGCGACTATGTATTCCCGATGCCGGATCCGCTGAGTGCGCCGTATCCGTTGAGTATCGAACATACGCCGGCAAATATGGACTTCCTGATGGATGACTTTACTGCGGTCCGTATTGGTGATGTAACCGGAAACGCTCCGGTCAACAATATCAATGACGATTCGCAGGACCGTTCAGGGTCTACATTCCGGTTCCGCCTGGATGAGCAGGCCGTTACGGCTGGTACCTATATCTCCGTACCGTTCAAGTCGCTTGACTTCACGCAGCGGCAGGCATACCAGATGACGATCGCGTTTGACCCGACTACCCTGGAACTGACGGATATTCAGCCTGGCGTATTGCCTGGCATGAGCCTGGGCAACTTTGGCACGGCTCATCTGGCTGATGGCTATCTGACAAACCTGTGGGTTGGCCCGGATGCGTTGACCCTTGCTGATGGAGAGGTACTGTTTACCCTTACCTTCCGGGTATTGGAGAATACTATGCTGTCGGAGGTGTTGAGGCCGAGTTCGGCCGTTACTTTTGCTGAAGGTCTTGATGCCGATGGCAACTCGCTTGAAATTGAGTTTGACTTTTCGCAAGGGCTTGGTAGTGCCACTTCCGGCACCGGTGTATTTGCCTTGAATCAAAACCGTCCGAACCCCTTCCGGGAGCAGACAACAATCAGTTTCCACCTCCCGCAGGCAGGCCGTGCCGTACTGCGCGTGTTCAGCATGGAAGGTCGGTTAGTGAAAACGGTAGTGGGTAATTTTGCCCAGGGATATAATGCTGTTGAGTTTCATAAGGGAGAACTGGGTGCGTCCGGCGTATACTGGTACGAACTGGAAACTGCTACGAACAGTGACCGCAAGAAGATGATCCTGATTGAGTAGTTCTGACCGGCCTGAAGGTTTGAAGCTTGGAGTTTGATGTGCCATACGGAAACATAAAACTTCAGGCTTCAAACTTCAGGCTTTGAACTATGAACAATATGTCTCTCATCGAATGACAATTAAAACCATGAGAAATAAACTATTAATCCTAATCTTTTTTGCGGCGCTCTATGCTCCATCTTTGCTGCGGGGCCAGGCGGTGATCCTGAAAGCGGATTCCATGGTCGTCCCCTGTCACGCAGTAGATACATTCCTGATACCGGTGCGGGTCTTCAACTTCAATGACGTTGCAGGCCTTCAGTTTACCTTTGCCTGGAATCCTGCACATCTGGATTATGCCTATATCACAGACATCAATCCGGCAATGTCCGGAATCGGGTTTGACACAACTTCTTTCACCAGTTCCGGAAAGTTTACATTCTCCTGGACGACCATTGGCGGACTGTCGCTGCCGGATACCTCGATCCTGTTCAAGGTAGCCTTTGCCCGGATCGGCGGACCTGCTACGTTGATGGAATTCACCGATGACCCGACGGCTATCGCTGCGATCGACCCCATGGGTAATGATCTGATGGTAGAAACCGTACCGGGTCAGGTGGAACCGATTGACATGGAACCGCCTTCGGTGGTCTGTCCCGATCCGGTAACAGTGGAGGTTTTTGGTCCATCACCTGTAAATAACATAGCACCGGCCAGTATCCTCGATAACTGCTCGGTGGAGTCCATCGGCTGGAGTTCGGTGGGGGCCACTATGGGGAACTTCCCCAATGACCCTGACGCCAGTGGTTCGGTGTTTAACCTGGGACAATCTACAGTGACCTATGAGGTATCGGATGTCGGAGGTAACACAGCCAGCTGCACATTTACTGTGGATCTGGTGCTGGCACCCAGCGATTCTCTGACGATCATTGCTTCGGATGCCAACGCCAGTTGCGGGCAGACCGTTACAATAGAGATCACTGCTCTGAATTTTGACTCGATCAGTGGCCTGCAGTTTTCACTTGGTTGGGATACTACAGTTTTACAATATGATACAGTCGGGAACTTTAACCCGTCCCTGTTACTAAATAACGCCAACTTCGGAACCAACTTTGCCGGGGATGGCTTTCTGGGTTTTGCCTGGACAAGTGGATTGCCGAATGGTACTACGCTTGCAGATGGCTCCGTTCTGTTTTCGATCTCTTTTAATGTCGTAGCCTCAAATAACAGCAGTACTGCACTGGAGTTCGGTGCGTTCCCAACCGATCTGGTAGCATTTTCCAGTGCCATGCTGCCTCCTGAAGAAATTGGGTTTATTACAGTGAACGGCCTGGTGACAATCGTCGATACTGAACCTCCGGTGATCGAATGCCCGGCTGATGTGTCTGTGATGGCGCCAATCGGTTCTACTACAGCGACGGTAAATGGCCTTGACCCCCTTACACTGACCGATAACTGCGACCCGGATGTTTCCTTGAGTTATGTGCAATCCGGTTCAACCAACGGGCAAGGCAATGGCCCAGCCAACGGTGTTTACAATGCCGGCACCACAACCGTGGTCTATACCGGCACGGATAACGCTGGCAATACGAGCACCTGCTCGTTTACGGTTCTGGTCGATGCCGGCACGCCACTAACATTGGAACTGGACACTGTTGCCACAGATTGCCAGGCCAGCGGCGGACAGGTCGCCGTTACCTTGTCGGTACAGGACTTTGTTGACATTATTGGTCTGCAATTCAATGTAGAATGGGATACATCGGTGCTGGTTTTTGATTCTATCGGTAATCAATATCCGGGTCTTAACCTGTCGCCTACAATGTTCTTTGGCTACGCTTCCGTCTCGAATGGCCTGCTACAATTCTTTGGTGGCAACGCCGGCGGATGGCCCAATATTCCTGATGGAGAGGCGTTTTTCACGATCTACTTCACAGTCCAGAATGCCAACGGAACCAGTAACATTGACTTCTCCGGCACCATTGATGCTGTAAACTCGGCCTTCAACTCTATTCCGGTTGTGACGATCAATGGCTTTTTCCAAAGCACAGACCTTACACCTCCGATGGTCACCTGTCCAATGGATACCCTGGTGATGGCATTCGGGAATGAGTGTAATGCAAATGTGACGATTGATACTGCTCAGGCGGTGGATGCCTGTAGTGGCATTATGAGTATAACGCCGGATAAGGCAGATGATGTGTATGAGTCGGGTGTTACAGTGGTGACCTACACCGCTGTGGATATGGCCGGCAATTCAGCCACATGCTCGTTTAGCGTAACAGTAGAGGATAACCTTCCACCGCAACTGTCCAACTGCCCGACGGATACCATCGTCGATGCAGCCGGCTGTTCGGCCAAGGTCAGCTGGCCTCCCCCGACAGCATTTGACCAGTGTACGGACAGTACGCCTTCATTGGTATTCTCCGATTCCTCCGGGACTGTGTTCCCGGTCGGCGACAGCACGGTTGTGATCGTAGCAATCGATGTTTTTGGAGATTCGTCCATTTGCTCCTTTACGGTAACGGTTCGGGATACCGTCAGCCCCACGCTGGTTTGTCTGGATGACTTTCAGGTGGTTGCACTGGATTCCTGTTCTGTGGAAGTGGATTATGCCATTCCACTTGCATTTGACAATTGCGACCAGAACGTAGAAGTTGATGGCGGGCCTTTACCCGGGACGGTTTTCCCGGCAGGCTCAACTGTAGTGACCTATACCGCTACAGATGATTACGGTAATACGACTACTTGCTCCTTCATGATCACCGTGGTGGATCTCAACCCACCGGTACTGGATACCTGTCCTCCGGATCTTACAATTATGGCGTTGCAGGATACTTGTGGAGCATTCCCGACATGGACTCCGCCTGCTGTTTCGGACGATTGTACTCCGGATGTGGCCCTCATGGCCAGCAACGGTCCGGGGTCTTATTTCCCGGTTGGAACAGCAACAGTTGTGTATGAAGCGCAGGATGCCGGTGGAAATACGTCCACTTGTTCGTTCTCTGTAACTGTAACTGAAGACGTACCGCCTGTGATCAGCAACTGTCCGGTTGGGTTTGTATTCGAAATGCCGCCGGATCAGTGTGATACAATGGTTACCTGGACACCGCCGACGGCCACTGACAACTGTGCACTGGACACCCTGATCGGGTCGGATGTACCAGGGACCGTATTCGGGACCGGAACCCATACCGTGACTTATACCGCATACGATGATTCCGGAAATACAGCTTCCTGTGCGTTCGTGGTTGCGGTAAATGATAATGTGGCGCCGGTATTTACCAGTTGCCCTGCAGATATCACCGTTCAGGATGCAAGTCCATGCGGTGAGGTAGTGAGCTGGATCTATCCGACAGCTACTGACAACTGCCTGTTAGATACGATCACTTCAACACGGCAACCTACTGATCTGATCACGGCCCAGATCACCAATGTATTGGTATTGGCCATTGATGCCAGTGGTAACCAGGATACCTGCGCTTTTACAATCACATTGGATGTAGTGGTAGTGCCGCCGGCATTTGACGATTTCCCGGCGGATGTTTCGATCAATGGTTGCCCGCAGGCTGTGACGTGGACACCTCCCATTGCGGGAGCCGGCTTCTGCGACCCGCCGATCATTACCTCCATACCGGATAATATCATACCGGGGGATACTTTCCCGGTCGGTACAACCAATATTATTTATCTGGCGCTGGATTCCACTGGTGTTGAATTGCTTCGCGACACCTTTACGGTGACGATCATTGAGGACACACCACCGGCGATTGCCTGCCCCTCGGACGAGGTTTCCGTGCATGTTGGCGGTGTCGTTGTGTCAGACCCGGGAGCGTTTGTTACCGGGATTTCCGCAGTTGCATCCTGTGATTCGGTAGCCCTTGATTTTGGACTGCCTTTGGCTACAGATGATTGTGGTGATCCGACAGTGGAACAAACTACAGGCGTGTTTGCCGGTAATATGTTTACTGCCGATTCTGTACATGTATTGACATTTGTGGCAACCGATGCTGCTGGTAATACGGCTTCCTGTGTGGTACAGGTTGAAGTTATCGGCCTGCAGCCACTTATGCCTGTTGTGGATCCACCGATTGCCTGTCCGGGCGACCAGGTGATCCTGATGGTGGACTCCTTCCCGGATGCTACATATACCTGGACAGGCCCTAACCAAACGTACCCGGATAACAGCATGATCATTGTGATCGCCAGTGCTGCCAATGCCGGTACCTATACGGTGTTTGCCGATATCAATGGTTGTATAACACCTTTGGATTCAGCCGAGGTAGTACTGTCTTCCAATCCTGTGGCTAATGACGATGTAGATTTCATGGTGGATCCGGGAATGCCCCTGGATAGCATCAATGTACTGATCAACGACATATTTTCGCCACCATCGGATTTCATGGTGACCTATGATACGTTGCCAGCGGGAGTTACCTATCTGGGCAACGGCCTGTTCTCCTTTGCCGGCGCTGAAGATCCGGGAACGATCTCTTTCTTCTATGAGATATGTTCGGTTACCTGCCCGGACTTTTGCGACATGGCCACTGTAACAATCCGGGTGCGGCAGAACGACTGTTCGGTCATCCCGAATATCATTACGCCAAATGGGGATGGAGTGAATGACTATTTCACCATACCCTGTCTGGAGTCGGGTCTGTTCCGGGACAATACCCTGGTTATTTATAACCAATGGGGCGACAGGGTCTTTGATGCGGTAGGTTATGACAATAACCCGCTCAGTGCCTGGAACGGCACACTTAATGGGGAGCAGGGTAAAGACCTGCCGGATGGCGTATACTTCTACATTTTCAAGGCTGGCCCGAATGAGCCTGCCCAAAAAGGATTTATAGAGATCTATCGATAATCTGGATTCCGGCCGGATCCGCCCATAGCCGGGTCCGGCCGGCATATAAATAAACATGTGCAGCAGCACTCATCTCAATCAAACGATTGTACCATGAAGAAAATCGTTCTACTTGTCCTCCTGCTTGCCGGTATGACCTCCATGGCATTGGGGCAGCAGGATCATCAATATACGCAGTTTATGTACAATAAACTGCCCATCAATCCTGCCTATGCCGGGGCTCGTGGTGTGCCGTTCATAACGGCGATTTACCGTAATCAGTGGATTGGATTTGATGGGTCGCCCAGCTCAGTGCTGGCCTCCTTTAACTCACCCTTCCTGACACCCCGGGTTGGGGTGGGGGTAACGATCGGCCACTACCAGATCGGTCTGGATAAAGATTTTGCCGCATCTTTGGCTTATTCCTATGACCTGATACCGGATGAAGCCATTTCGCTGCGTGCCGGGATCATGGGATCCATCCGTTCATTGAGTATGGATTTTTCAAAGGCTGTCACACCTGACCCGTCAGGGCCGGGGGGCGACAACTCCCTGGACCCGGGCAAAGTGAGCAGTGTGTTTGCGAATGTAGGCGCAGGGCTGTATTTTACATATGATGATCGCATATACGTTGGGTTTTCTGTCCCGAGGATCTATGCGAATACGATAGGAATAAATGATAATCCTTTGCCTGCCGGTTTCCAGACGGCAAAAGAATACCAGCATTTCTACGGAATGGTAGGTGCTGTATTGGAGTTAAGTGACGATATCAACCTTTTACCGTCTGTATTAACGAAATATGTAAAGAATGCACCATTTGACGTGGATGTAAATGTCAATTTGGAGATCCGGGAGAAAGTGACGGCAGGTTTGTCGTATCGGGTCGGAGGTAACGGAGGCGGTGATTCCATGGATCTGTTGGTTTTCTGGCAGGCGCACCCGCAGTTTGGTGTTGGCGTGGCCTATGATTTTTCACTTTCGGATGTGAAAGATTACACGGCTGGTTCGATCGAGTTGCTGCTTCAGGTAGATTTAAAGCAGGTACGCAGCAAAAAGAAATTGTCCAATCCGCGTTTCTTTATGTAAAACGGAATAGTGTTTGAAACTCTAATCATTTTACCTTTCCAACCAAAGGAATATGAATGCCTGTAAGCATCTAGTTTTGTTAATCGTACTGTCACTTTGCTCCGGATACCTGGCAGCCCAAGCGTTGCCGTCTAACCCGGAACCTGTGACGGTTGATCTGAAAAATGAAGCAGCCATTAATACTGAAGGGCTTGACTTCAGCCCGACCTTTTATGAAGACGGGATCGTTTTTATATCAACCAATCCGGCTGGTCTGAAAAAGCGGACTGATGAAAAGCTGAATTTGCCGGCCATGTCCATCCTGCGTTCCAAAAGAAGCGACGATGGCGATCTGCTACCGCCGGCGCCATTCGCCAAGGAGCTTTCTTCGCTGTACCACGAAGGACCAGTTTGCTTCGACCGGACAGCAGAGACGATCTATTTTTCCCGGAATGCCATTATTGGCGGGAAGGTGAAGATCGCCAAGGATGATATTCAGAAAATGCGCCTCTATTCTTCCAAAAAAACGGGAGAGGCCTGGAGCGAACCGACACCCTTACCGTTTAACAACAACGAGTTCGACGATATGCACCCGGCGATCAGTATTGATGGCGATAAACTATACTTCGCTTCAAACCGTCCGGGTGGTTTTGGCGGCATGGATATCTATGTATCGTACAAGGTTGGTGACTCCTGGAGCGAGCCGGTCAACCTGGGTGCTAAAGTAAACTCGAGCGGTAACGAAGCGTTTCCATTCATCCATGCGGACAACACCTTGTATTATGCCTCGGATGCTTTAGAGGGACAGGGTGGATTTGATATGTTCTACGTGATTCCCGATGGCTCAGAGTGGACAGAACCGGTCAACCTGGGTGAGCCATTCAATACCTCGGGCGATGACTTCGGTCTTATAGTGGATCTGAACAAGATCAACGGCTATTTCTCCACCAATGGACAGAAGTCCAAAGGCGGTGACGATATATTCAGTTTTCATACCGAAAACGGCAACCTGGACGATTTTCTGCTTCAAAACAGCCGGGTGCCGGATCGTAACCTCGATCTTAAGGTAACCGTTACGGACAAGATGTCCGGTGAGTTGCTCGCTGGCGCTGAAGTCCGCGTATTGAACTACGATGCGAATACAGTAATTGGCCGGGATGAAAATGGCAATCTTATCACGATCCAGAAGATCAACGGCCAGGATGTAATGATGGCGTTACCGCCGGATAAAGGGATTTCCGGAGAAACGGACGCGTACGGTGTGTTTACCACGGAAGAAGTAAAAGCAGGCAACCATGTGGTTATTGTTTCCATGAAGGAATACCAGACCAAACAATTGCGGCTGACCATCTCCAAACCAGGAAATGAGTTGACCGCTGCATTGGAGAAGGCTGCCTATTCCGGAAAGGTACGGTGGAATGCGTCGGTGTTCAATTATGTCACTAACGCACCATTGGCTGGTGCGACCCTGGTCATGACGAATGTGAGCACCAACCAGAAGGACACTATTATTGCCGACAACAATGGTCTGATCGACCACTACCTGGAGCGTCATACCAAGTATAAAGTCGAGCTTTTCCAGGCCGGACGCCACATTGGTAGTACCGAAATTGATACTGAAGGCTGGAGCCTGCCCAACCAGCTGATGATGCAAAACTTCTCTGTGGCGCCGCTGATGCCGGGAACGGTAATCGAACTCCCGAATATCTACTACAACTTCAATGACGCTACACTGCGCCCGGATGCCCGTAAAGACCTTGATCTGTTGGTATCGTTAATGAAGCAGCAACCGACGATCACCATAGAACTTGCCAGCCACACCGATGCCCGCGGAACAGCCAAGTATAACCAGGACCTGAGCCAGCGCCGTGCCAATGGTGTGGTGGAATATCTGATCAAGGAGGGTATCGCACGTGATCGCCTGCATCCGGTAGGATATGGTGAAAGTGAACCGCGTAACCGTTGCCGCGACGGGGTATATTGTACAGAGGATGAACATGCGCGTAACCGCCGTACGGAGGTGCGTATCCTGACTGGTATCCAGGGTGCATCCATGGTATATATTGACGGTAAACCAACCTCTGCTCCGGTGGTGGAAACCGGAGTGCCCAGTACACCGAATACACCCAACAGTGGTGGCACGGTTACACCGGAGCCGAATGTCAATACTGCTCCGCCAACCAATCCGGTGTTGGTGACCAGTGGTGAAATGGACCAGTATTATGTAATTGCCGGTTCCTTCCTGGAAGAGCCACGGGCAAATAACCATCTGCAGTCCATCATCGCTGCAGGCTATTCCGAAGCCCAGATTGTTCGGTTCCCGGATTCACCCTATCACTCGGTTTGTGTACAGATCTTCAATAGCCGGCAGGATGCCTATGCGCTGAAGCGTAAACTCGGTCGGAATGATATTGAATCTTTTGTCCGGGCTGTACCGAAAACACAATAAGAACCGGTCATAACCGGACCAACGTTTGAATGTGCTGTTCCATACAAGCAGGATTACAATCCGCTTGGTTGCATGGAACAGCACATTTACTTTTGTGCTTCGCCCCATCCGTTATATTTTTGCCGGAGCGGGAGTTGATTCCTGACAGGTTTATCTTTACCCTGAAGTTGAACCAATATGTCCGGTGTTTCCTTGTTTTAAAGGTGTTTACCTGTTCTGCCCTTAAAGTGGTATTTGCGTGCAACGACAACCCGGTCAGACAGATTATTACCCATTTAAACTAGCACAACAGATATGGCAATTATTATAACAGACGAATGCATCAACTGTGGCGCTTGCGAACCGGAGTGCCCGAATAATGCAATCTATGATCCAGGTGTTGAATGGTCTGTTTCGGATGGCAGCACCGTAAAAGGTACGTACAAACTGGAGGACGGCAGAGAGGTAGATGCTTATGACAAGAACGCACCTATTTCGGAAGAGTACTATTATATCGTGCCAGACAAATGCACAGAATGTGTGGGCTTCCACGAAGAGCCGCAATGCGCGGCAGTTTGCCCGGTAGATTGTTGTGTGCCGGATCCGGACCGCCGGGAATCCGAGGAGCAGTTATTTGCTAAAAAAGATCGCTTGCATTTTTAATACACTGCCAGCTAAAGAATTTTCATGGTTCTAATGATTGCCTGCTGCCGTCTTTGGTCAGCGGGCAGTTTTTTTATGGCCGTTGGCCATATTTCCGGTAGTGTATCATGATCGCCCGGACCGGTCGATCATGGTCGAACTGGCCTGTTGCGTTCCATACATCCAAATGTCTTGTATATTGGCATGTGGTGGCCGGGTAGCGATGAAATAGATCGTATCTGCTATATCAGAGGCTTTTAATGGCTGAAAATCCTGGTAGATCTTAGCCTTTTCGACATCTCCGTCAAAGCGGTTCAGTGCGAACTCCGTTTCTTCCACATGGCCCGGACTTACCTGGCTGACCCGGATATTGTAACTGTGAAGGTCCATTCGTATACCCTGCGTCAATGCATTGACCGCAAACTTGGTAGCGCAGTAGACATTTCCGTTTGGATATACCTCTTTGCCTGCACTGGAGCAGATATTGATAATGTGCCCCTGGCGGCGTTTAACCATGCCGGGAGATATCAGTCTTGTCATATACAGGAGCCCC
>SBHD01000246.1 GCA_006226345.1 Bacteroidota bacterium
TTGTCACAAAAGTTGATCCGGGTACCGAACTCATAGCTGTAGCGGACGGTATCGCGTTCCATGCGCTCGATCATGATCTTGTAGCGGCGGCGGGCAGTCAGCCGCGGCGGACAGTCCCACTGGATGCTCCAGGCGCGCCAAAGTTTTTCAATAGCGGACAACAGGATGGTCAGTTGGGTTTTTGTCAGCCGCTCAGAGGGTGGAAAAACACCCGCTTCCAGATCGAATATTTCATGCAGGCGGAGGTACCGTACCTGGTAGGTGGTCATATCCGGATCGTCGTCTTCCTCAAAAGGTGAAAGAAAACGGTAGGAGCTTGCCACCGGTGCGTTGCGGGTGGCAGTTTCCAGATCGGCTAACAGGTGGTTCAGGTATCGTTGCATGGTCTGCACCAAAGTTGTAGAATTCTGTCCAGATTACGGAATTTTTTTATGGAAAAAGAATAGGCGGTTCCGGTATACAAGTGTGGCAGGCCTGTATTTTTGTGGGCATGACCTGTCTGCTCCGATCTTTCCGTGCCGGTTTTGTGCTGGCTGTTACCTTTTTTGGGCTTGCCTGTGGTATTCATCGTCCATCAGGCTTTGACCCTTCCGGCGTACCTCTGGCGCCGGACTACTCCGACCTGACCAACTGGGCAGCGCATCCGGATAAGGCTGATGCCGCCGACCGTACCCCTTGTCCGGATGCGACAGACCGGCAGGCTGAAGCACAGGTAGATGTTTTTTTTCTCCATCCGACCACGTTGACACGAAACAGCGACCGGAGCTGGAATGCTGCCTTGTCAGATCAGGCGCTGAATGCCAAAACCGACAGTACTACGATCCTGTACCAGGCGACCATCTTCAATGGAGCCGGGCGGGTGTTTGCCCCCCGCTACCGGCAGGCACATTTGCGGTCGTTCTATACCCGGGATACGGCCAGTGCCGACCTTGCGCTTGACCTGGCCTATGCCGATGTGCGGGCGGCTTTTGACTATTACCTCAAACACTGGAATAACGGCCGGCCTTTTATCATTGCCGGGCATAGTCAGGGTGGCCGGCACGGGATGTTCCTGTTGCGGGATCTGGTGGAAACCACGCCGTTGGAGGATCAGCTGGTGGCAGCTTACCTGGTTGGCTGGCCGGTACGGGACACCTTTTTTCGGAAACTACAACCCTGTGATGGGCCGGATGCGACCGGTTGTTTTTGTACGTGGCGGACCTATGAACGCGATTTTGCGCTTAAAAAAGCCTACGAAGAAGATGTGATCTGCACCAATCCGCTGAACTGGACTACCCAGGAACGGGTGTATGTGCCCAGAACGGAAAACCGGGGTGCCGTGCTGCGGACCTTTTGTGCGCCGTTTCCGGGGCTCTGCGATGCAGAGGTTTACAAAGGTGTGGTGATGTGTACCAAGCCGAAATTTCCCGGCAGTGTCTTTTTTATCCGCAAAAACTACCACATCGGCGATATGAACCTGTACTACTTCAATATCCGTGAAAATGCAATGGCCCGGGCTGCTGCTTTTTTGAAACACTGAGCAGCTGATTGCGTTAATGCTGCCAGGTCAGCATTAACGCAATCAGCTGCTGAACGGAGTGTGGCGATTATTGTTAAATATTCACAAAGGGCGGTGCCGGGGTGATGACGCCGGCGTTTTTCAGCGTTAAATACCATGATGCATAAGTGCATTCTCAGTTTAAAAACGGACCTGGCTTCCATCGAAAGACTGTAATTTACCGACGAATCAAAAACAAACGAATATGAAAAAAAGAATTCTGCTTGGCTTGCTGGCCTTTATCGTCATTTTTATCGCCTGCAGTAAAACGGTCTTCACCGGCCGTAAGCAGTTGAACCTGATCCCGACCAGCGAGCTCAATGCCATGAGCTTTAACGAATACCGGTCGTTCCTGACCCAAAACAAGCCTATGAGTTCGGGCTCGGATGTAGATATGGTACGCCGCATCGGTAATGACCTCCGGCTTGCTGTGGAGGTGTATTACCGTTCCAAAGGGCTCTCAAGTGAGCTCAAGAACTTTTCCTGGGAGTTTAATGTTGTGGACGACCCGAACACAGTAAACGCCTTTTGCATGCCGGGTGGTAAGGTGGTCGTATACACCGGGATCATGAAAGTTGCCCAGAATGAGGATGCGTTGGCGGTGGTGATGGGACACGAGATCGCGCATGCGCTGGCCAACCACGGCAATGAGCGCATGAGCCAGGGGCTGGTGGCCCAGTTGGGGCTGTCGTCGCTCCAGGTGGCTTTGTCGCAGAAGCCGTCGCAAACCAATGACCTCCTGCTGGCCGCTGCCGGCGCCGGCGCTCAGGTCGGTATCCTGTTGCCGTTCAGCCGCAAACACGAATCCGAGGCCGACGAGATCGGGCTGTACCTGATGTCTATGGCTGGTTACGATCCCAACCAGGCCGCGCCGTTTTGGGAGCGGATGAATAAAATGGGAGGCGCCCGTCCGCCGGAGTTTCTCAGCACCCACCCCGACCCGGAAAAGCGCAGTGATCGCCTCCGCCAACTGGTGCCCAAAGCCCGTGCTTACGCCATTAAGTACCCGGCCAAAGGCAGTTCCAGACTGAAATAATGATGAGTTATGAATGATGAATGGGTTCACCTTGCCGGGGTAGGAAAGTTTTCCCTGCCTGGATAGATAACTGGTTATGCTAACCATCCTTTCCCGGTAAGGTGAACCCATTCATCATTCATCATTCATATCTCATCATTATTGATACTCTGTATCCGTGGAGTCTTCCGGAAAGAGGATGCGTTCGTCGCCGGGCGCCAGGGTATCGACGGGAATGACTATGAAGCCTTCCACCTGGTGGACAAGCCATTGCCCTTTGACCTTGTACAGGATCAGGGTGTCGGGTACTTGTTCGCCGAATTCTCCTTCGATCAGGTAGTGGCAGATAGCGGAGTCGCCCTGCACGTCGCACTGCAGATTGCGAAGCACGGTATCGTACACTTCAGAGGTATCGCCTTGGGTGATGGCGTCGAGGAAGTCGATGTAAGAGCGCGCCAGTTCGGTGCTGTACAGGCGGGCGCTGTCAAACTTGTTGTAATCGATATAATGTTGCCAGCGTTGGACAACATCCTCCGGGGTAGGTGCGGGTTTGGAGCAGGCGGAGGCGTACACGATGAACGCCAGAGCGGCGCTAATAAGTGCGACTGAACGCATGGATGGATAGTGTATGTTTGCGCTCAAATGTAGGTCAAATTCCCAAAAAAATATTTTTTCGTTCAGGCTTGGATGTTTGGAAAAAGGACTTGTATCTTTGCCGCCGCTTCGCTGAAAGGGCGGGGCATTATTTTTTAGGGGCGCATAGCTCAGCTGGTTCAGAGCACCTGCCTTACAAGCAGGGGGTCGTAGGTTCGAATCCTTCTGCGCCCACAAGAGGTCACCAAAACTGGTGGCCTTTTTTTATTTATGGCCTGGACCTACATATTGCATTCTTTTGCTCTTAACCAATATTATGTCGGCCATACCGAGGCAGATCCGCAAGTTCGCCTTAGGAAACATTTGTCCGAACACCGGGGATTTACAGGCAAAGCAAAAGATTGGAAAATCGTATTTACCCTTGAATTTGAAACCAAGCCGGAAACCGTGCCGGACAATGATCTGGCCTGGGCAAATCTCGCACAGGCCTATCTGAATATCAGCCAGTTTGAAGCATCCAGGTCT
>SBHD01000371.1 GCA_006226345.1 Bacteroidota bacterium
GACCTTCCACCGGGGACAGCCGCACAAATTCTGGAACGGCGGAACCGAAGAGCTGGTCCTGAGTTGCTGGATCAAGCCGGCCAATAACGCCGTGTTTTACCTGTCGACGCTGTACGCCGCGACAAGCGGCCAGAAAAATTCCGAACCCGAACCTTTTGCCGGGGCGTTCCTGATCCGAAAATACAGCAGCGAATATGGTTTGATCGAACTTCCGGGTTTTGTAAAGAAGGTCATCATCCCGGTCACGTATTTTATCGGACGCCTTTTGGGGAAATATAAAAAGTTCGCTGATGCACCGGCAGCAGTGTGACCGGCAATTCCGGACATAGCCGGCAAAGCCAGCACCGGAGGGCTCCGGTTCTATAAAAACAAACAAGGCCCTTTTCAAGACAACTGCTCGAAAAGGGCCCGTTCAATCTCATGAAAGGCTTTTCAGGTAATATGCACTAATCTGTAACTTTCACAAATTGTTCGACCAGCACGTTGCCGGAAGTTTTTACCAGTATATGGTAGATACCCGGCTTCAGGTCACCCACATGCAGCGGTACGTTGTTCTCGCCTTCTTTCCCCATTGCTTTCGTGCTCTCGATCACATTACCATTTGAGCTGACAATACTGATCGTCACTTCCTGCGCATCCTTGAGCTGGAAGTTCGCAACCACGTCGCTGTTCATCGTTGGGTTGGGCTTCACATTCAGGCACTGATCGTCATCGTCGTCGTCGTTCTTCACTTTGTCCTTGCACGAATTACAGTACACCGGATCGGCGCCGCAAAGTGTGGTGTTTTCACACAGGATGATCTGTGCAATCGCCTTGGCTTTTCCGGATGCGGCATCGGGGTGCAACCAGAACGGCCCGGTGCCATCATAACATTTACCACCTGATTTTACCTTGTAGGCGATGTCGGAAGGATCTACCGGTTGGCCATCCACGGAGGCAGCAACGATCTCGAAGCCAATGAACGCACCCTGGGAGTTCCCTTTATGGACCCAGTTGTCAATAGTGATCGACACACAGCAGAAGGTGATCGTTTTCTCGGATCCGAATCCGCCTTCCATCCGGCATTCATTACACTTTACATTACAGTCCTGATCGCAACCGTCGGGGATGCCGTCGCCGTCCGCATCAGCATGGTCGTCAAAGCCCGGGCAGATGTCACAACCATCCGGCACGCCGTCGCCGTCGGTGTCGATGGTATCGTCGGCATCCGGGCAGATATCGCAATCATCCGGTACGCCATCGCCATCGGTATCGGCTTCCATGCTATCCGGAATGCCGTCATTATCGCAGTCCATCAAGTTTTCGCAATCGTCCGGAATGTTATTGCCGTCGCAGTCCGCCTCGCAGTCATCGGGCAGTCCGTCGCCGTCGCAATCCGCTTCGCAGGCATTTGGGATGCCGTCGCCGTCGCAGTCGGGCTCACAGTTGTCCGGGATGCCGTTTCCGTTGCAGTCGTTGTTGACCAGCTCGCAATCGTTCGGGATACCGTTGCCGTCGCAATCCATTTCGGAAATATCCGGGATGCCGTCGCCGTCGCAATCGGCTTCGCATTTATCGGGGATGCCGTTGCCGTTCAGGTCGATCTCGCAATCATCCGGGGTGCCGTCATTATCACAGTCGGGTTCGTCTATGTCCGCAATGCCGTCGCCATCACAGTCGGGCAGCGGATTGAACATGCAGCAGTTGGGGATCGTATCCGTAATATTCGGGTTCGTATCGTCACAGTCCAGGGCCAGGCACAATCCGTCACCGTCGCCATCGAAGAACACGCCTGCGCAATTGCAGTTGATGTCGTACACATCATTGGTGGTACAGGGGTCGCCGTCGTCACAGGTGACCAGGATCGGTGTGGAGCAGTCCGGGCCGGCGATCATCCCGCTCATACTCTGCGAATCGACGCTGACGCCAAAACTCACTTCACCCATACTGTAGAGGCCGGACAGTGTGATGGAAAAACAGACGCATGAGTCGGTTGGACAATCAAAGGTTAAACCGCAGATACCGGACCCGCCGCCGCCCGCGGTATCGCAGGTGATCGTACCAATGCACGAATTACCGGCCACCACAGCAAAAACAGTACTGCTGTCGATGCACGGTAAATACGAACCGCCGCCGCCGATGGCAAAGCTGGTAACAGCAGGTGAACCGCCACTCATAACGCAATATGACCAGGTAGACAGGCAAAAGGCCGTATCATAGGTCACGCCCGTAAAGTATACGGTATGGGTGGTCGTATCGTTTTGCAGGGTGTCGATAAAGGAAAGCTCAAGGGTGTCCAGTGCCGGATCGCCACAAGATTGGGCATACGCAGGTGCGCTCCCAAGTGTAAAGAACAGGATCAGCAGGATCGGAGGTAAGGCGGGCAGGAAAAAGGCGCTTTTCCCGCCGGGAAACCGGAGGAAGGGAGAAAGAAGCATAAGTAATCAGTTTTAGGACGATTACCGTGCATTACGGACTGTCGTAACACGCCGGAACCATATTATAAAAATGTGTGAACGTTTCCTTAGGATCAGGAAATGCAAATGCTTCAGTCTGGCGAGAGTAAAAAATCTAATTTTAATGCGCAAGAATTGTGCCGTATTTATGCCGGCTGTTCCGGCAGGTTGCCCGCTTCTTATTTTTCTAGAAGCCATCTCAAAAAATACCTGCCGGGCTGAAACGGTGTCTGAGGACCGAATACTGCGTCAATTTTTTTTACCATAGAACCACTATGCCTGCAAAAAATTGACTTGTCTTCATTCCTCAGCCATCCGTTTCAGCACCAGCGCCATTTTTGAGATGGCTTCTACTTGAATTTTCTGGCGGGATAACATGGGTCCAGGCTTCCTGCAATACAAATTCGCACCAGGAAAAAAATTATTGCAAACAACATATCACAAACAGTTACCTTTATACCCTTAAATCCCGGATCACCTCCCTCCCAAACAGCTTTTTTGTTTTTGAATCCTTATCCTGCGCTGCAGTATTGATCTGCCGTAGGTCTTTCTCATGAAAAGTTCAGCACAGCGATGAAATATCTCGCCTTTACCTGTCTGTTGGTATGTGGTCTTATCCATCCGGCATTTGCCCAGATCACGATCACGAATTCCGTTTTTCCAGTCGTTGGCGATACCCTGCATTATTTTTTTGGCAACCAGCCCGGGGCCATTAATCAGATCTTCACACCGCCGGGTGGCCCACAGTCCTGGGATCTGACCAGCCTGCAGGCTGCTCAGAACTGGGATCAGGTGATGAAAAGCCCGCAAGCGGGCAGTGCGAATGCGGCCTTCCCTGCAGCATCTGTCCTGTTCAATCCGGTGAACTCCGGTTCCGAGGTGTATTGGCAGGTTACGGGCAGCCAGGTCAACGACCTGGGATATTTTGGCCTGGACCCTCTTGGCCTGGGCTTGACTTTATTGTTTAAAAAAATACCGGGGCTGGAGCAATCCTGGGCGCCTATGGCGTTCTTTGACATCCACCAAAGCACTTCCAATGTACTAACGGCATTCGACGCACCGGCGGCGCCGCCCGTTCTGCTGAATTTGGTTCCTGCGGCCGATTCCTTCCGGATCCGGGTCGCGTATCAACGGATTGCCTCCATCGATGCCTTTGGCACGCTGGCCATCCCCGGCGGGAGCTTTGATGTGCTGCGGAAAAAACAAACCGAGTACAGATCAACCGCGGT
>SBHD01000265.1 GCA_006226345.1 Bacteroidota bacterium
TGATCAATCAGGTAGAATCGGCCAAAGATATTATCGGCAAGGTGCGCGATTTGCGCAACCAGAACCAGATCAAGCCCAAAGAAGCGCTTAAAATGGCTGTCCAATCCAGTGATACTGCCCGGGCATTGTTCGGTCGTTTGGGCCTTCAGGAAATGGTCCTGAAACTGGGTGTCTTGTCCGGTCTCGAATTGTGCGAGGCTGAACCGGCAAACAGCAAATCATTCATTTCCGGAACAGATAAATTTTATGTGGAATTAAACCAGGAAATTGACATTGCTACCGAATGCGCCAAGCTTAAGACCGAACTGGAGTACCAGCGGGGCTTCCTTAAGTCAGTAAATGCCAAGTTGAGCAATGAGCGTTTCGTTAGTGGTGCCCCGGCGCAGGTGGTGGAGAACGAACGGAAAAAACTGGCCGACGCAATGGCCCGTATCCAGATACTGGAGGATTCGATCGCGCAAATGGATTGCTCCGGCCAGGGCAGTTGACCGGTCTGGGAAGGTGTTATTATCTTTGATTATGCTTTGGTTGCTGATGCTGACCGTTCTGATTAGAATACCGGCCGCTGTGCCGGTAGAGGAAGGGCTGTGCTGTGTGTTCAGGGGGCAGCCTGTAAAGCTGCAATACCAGATGCAACGGCAGCGGCGGCCCACCAGTCACCGGGTTGGCCTTTCCAACCGCCAGCTGGACACGCTGAGCAATTATTACAGTCCCGCCCGCCAATATATCGAGATCGTTCGGCAGGATGATCCGTTACGCCCCCGCTACGGAATCGCACTGGGGTTTGAATTCCATGATTCCATCACCACGTTCCCGTATTCGCCTTCCCGGGCCAGACTACAATTCAAGGACTTTGCCTGGGGTGGGGTGGAATTCAGTCAGCGGGACTCCTTTAACTTTACCGGTGTGACCAACGACGTCAGCGACGACCTGACGGTACGGGTGGATGCCTTTTACGGCGATACGATGGTCGGGCGGTTCTCCGGATTGTTGCTCAGCGGCGCCGGGCCTATGGCCCAGATCGATAGCGGGTATTTCCGGGTGATGCTCTATCGCCGGGAATAGCTGCCGGCATTTGCACCCGAAATTACCGAGTGGTTTTGGAGAAAACCTACATTTACCTGTCGGATACAGCATGCCGATCGTCGTTTTTCCGGACCATGATCGGTCTATGCGATCCTTATGTAAAACGACATGATGAATTTTCAACTACTTTCACCAAAATAAAAAGGAAAAAAGGGTGTGCCCGAAGAACTGCAAACCCACATTCAACAGAGTGCAGAAAAATGATTGTCAACTGCACTACTTCATACCCTGATCTTAAGTTTTGATATCTATATGCTAATTGAAATAATACTTACGGTGGTTCTGGTATTGCTCAACGGATTTTTTGTTGCTGCTGAGTTTGCCATCGTTAAAGTCCGGCTTTCCCAGATCCAGGTGCGGGCGGAAAGCAGTGTGCTGGCCCGGGTAGCGGAAAGTGTGGTGACCCACCTTGACAGTTACCTGGCAGCCACCCAGTTGGGCATTACCCTGGCCAGCCTTGGGCTTGGCTGGATCGGTGAACCGGTGGTTGGAGCCATTATTTTAAAAGTGATGGCCCTGATCGGGATGGAGCCCGATCCCGAACTGGCGCACCGGATCTCGTTACCGATCGCATTTGCTACGATCACGATCCTGCATATTGTATTTGGAGAGCTGGCGCCGAAGTCATTGGCCATCCGTTTTCCTACTCAAACCACATTGTGGGTTGCCTGGCCGTTGAAAGCATTTTACTTCGTCTTCCGGCCCTTTATCTGGCTGCTGAATGGTCTGGCTAATTTTCTGCTCAAGGTTCTTGGGATTGAGCCGGTTCCGCATGCCGAAGTACACTCGGAGGAAGAACTTAAGATGATCATCACTGAAAGTGCCGAAAGCGGTGCGATCGAGGCATCTGAACGGGAACTGATCCAGAATGTGTTTGCCTTTGACGAAAGGCTGGTCAAACAGATCTACACCCCGCGAACCCAGATCGTAGGGATTGAAGCCGACACCCCTTTATCCGATGCGATCTCTTTTGCTATTCAGGAGGATTATTCCCGTTTCCCGGTGTTTGAAGAGTCGCTGGATCAGATCATCGGGTTTGTTCATACGAAGGACCTTTTGGTAGCGGCGATGGGAAAAATGGACAAAAACCTGCGCGACCTGGTGCGGCCGGTGCTCTATGTGCATATCAATAAAAAGGTAGTGCAACTGCTGCGGCAGTTCCAGAAAGAACGGCGGCAACTGGCCGTGGTGACCAATGAATTTGGTGGTACGGTCGGGCTGGTTACCCTGGAAGATATCCTGGAAGAGCTGGTGGGGGAGATACAGGATGAATATGACCAGGAACAGCCGTCGGTGGTGAAGATCGGAGATGACCGCTGGCGCGTGCAGGCGCAGACCAACCTGGAGCGCATTAACGATCACCTGCCGGATCCGTTTCCGCTGGATGATGATTACGAAACGCTGGCGGGCTTGTTGCTGAAGACCTTTGACGGAATACCGGAGGAGCAAACCGTGATCCGTGTCGGCGGATACGAGGTGAAAATCCTTCAAATGTTTAAAACCAGCCCGGAAGTGGTGGAAGTGACAAAAGCCGGATAAATCCTACTTCTCTGCCTTTTTCAGGAGGAGCATGTATACCGGGAGGTGGTCGCTGTACCCGTTCAGGAAAATATCACCTACAAAAGTACGGAGAGGATATCCCTTGAACGCGCCGTCTTCCTGGAACATCCAGGGTTTGCGGAACACGACAGGTTTGTAAAACTGCCAACCGCCTGATTTTTTAGAGACCAGTGGGCTGGAGATGATCAGTTGATCGAACAGGTTCCAGGCATCCCGGTAGGCCAGTGTTCCCACACCGTTTAGGTAGAGGTCATACATAGGGTTGTAGAGTGCGCCATCCCGCGCTTTCTTCGCACTGCGTACGGCATGCAGTACTTCTGCTACGCTTTTATTATTGGGGTCGTCGTTGAGGTCACCCATGATCACGATCTTGGCATCTGCATCGGCTGCGGTAAGGCTGTCTACCAGGTTCCGGCAAACTTGCGCAGCCGCAGCCCGGCGGGGCGCTGATACATTTTCACCGCCACTGCGGGAAGGCCAGTGGTTGACCAGAATATGCAGGGGCTCTCCATCGAACAAGCCGCTGACCAGCAGTACGTCACGGGTATAATCCGCATTGGGCGCGCCGGGCTCAGACAGCTGTACCGGCACCGCTTTAGAATCGGTGGGTGTGAAATATTTGGGCTGATAGAGCAGGCCAACATCAATGCCACGTTCGTCCGGGGAGTCGAAATGGATCACCTGGTACTGCCGGTCTTTCAGCGCCGGTTGTACGGCCAAGTCTTCCAGTACCGAGCGGTTTTCCACTTCGGCCACACCCAGGATCGCCAGGCCGTCGGGCGTGATATCAGTGCCCAGCAGGCTGATCACATATGCCAGGTTGGTTTGTTTGGATTGATAGCGTTCGGTATTCCAGAGTAACCGCCCTTCCGGCAGGAAATCTTCATCGCGGGTGGTCGGGTTATCCAGGGTGTCAAAGAGGTTTTCCAGGTTGTAAAAGCCAATAGCTGCTACTTTGTATTCGTCCTTTTGTGCCGACAGAGTGATCTGAAACGTCAGCAGTATGAATGCCGTAATAAGGGTGGTTTTCATATCGATCCAAGTTGTTGCCGGTCCGGCTTCCTGTAATTGTACCGGATGTTGAAAATATGGTTGTTACCCGGACCCGGGCGGTAATTCAACGGCAAAGGAACGGTATTTACCCTGATTCCTTAGGGGCTTTGCAATTAATTTACATTTCCGGTGTGTCTAATCCCGGTGTGGCTTTGCTACCTTTACGGCCCATTCCAACACCTGTTGGATAATCGCCCTGCCTTCAGATAAACCATAACCACACACCTAACCCATTCTTCACTAAATGATCCAAAAGTTAGTATTTACAGGCCTGTTGCTGCTTTTGTTCGTCAGCGCAGGTGCGCAAACGGCAGCTTTGCGTGGGATCGTAACCGATTCGGACAATAACGCAGTGATCACCGATGCCTCCGTCGTGCTGACACGGACAGGACGATTCGCCGCTACCAACAATGAAGGCCGTTTTTCCCTGACAGACCTGCCGGCTGGCACGTTTACCCTGATCGTCAGTCATGCAGGATTCCTGCCACGTGAACAGGAAGTCACCCTGACGAACGACCGCGTATTGGAGTTGACACTGACACTGGAACGGGATCCCGAAACTACGAACGGCACCACTACCATTCCCACCATTACGTTAGATGAGGCTGAAGCGGAGGGCGACGGACTCGGCGAGATTGCCAACCTGCTGAATGCTTCCCGCGACATCTTTCAGCGCACTTCCAGTTTTGGCTGGAGTGTGTTCCGGTTTCGCGAGCGAGGTTATGACTCTGAATTTTTCCCGGTGTACCTCAATGGTATTCCGATCAATGACCCGGAGTCGGGCATTACCTTTTACGGCGAATTCGGCGGCCTGAATGATGTGTTGCGCAACCGTCAGAGTGTGATCGGCATGGATGCTGCAGATTTTGCCTTTTCCGAGATCGGCGGTGCTTCGAGCATCGATACGCGGGCCAGTACCCAGCGCAAACAGATCCGGGCGTCCTATGCCATCAGTAACCGGACCTACACCAACCGTATGATGCTTACTGCCAGTACCGGCGTTATGCCTGGCGGCTGGGCGGTTTCCATCTCCGGCAGCCGGCGCTGGGCGCAGGAAGGCTGGTGGGACGGCACGTTCTTTGACGGCTATGCCTATTTTCTGTCGGTAGACAAAAAATTCAATGACAAGCATGCCCTGAACCTAACCTTTCTGGGTTCCCCCAACAGCCGGGGCCGTACCGGGGACACGTTCCAGGAAATGTACGACCTGGCCGGCAGTACCCGCTACAACCCATACTGGGGTTATTGGAACGGCGAAAAAAGAAATGGTTATGTGAGCCATAGCCACCAACCAATTGCCATCCTGCGTTATGACCTGAAACCTTCACGCAGTACCAATATGACCCTGGCTACCTACGCACAATTCGGGCAGAACGGTTATACTCGTCTGGACTGGTTCAACGCCCAGAGCCCGGAGCCGGACTACAACCGGCGCCTGCCCTCGGCTCTGGAAGATCCGGAACAGGCCGGACTTTGGGCTGACCTGCTGGCAAACAACGAGTCCCTGCGCCAGATCAACTGGGTAGCCATCTGGGAAGCCAATACCATCAATACCGAAATCATCGAGGATGCCAATGGTATCCCGGGCAATACCATTTCCGGCAAGCGTTCGCAGTATGTGATCGCCGATTTCCGGGGCGACAGCCGGGAAGCCGGTTTTAACGGGGTATTGCGGCAGAACCTTGGGGAGCGGTTTGTACTGAACGCCGGCTCGAACTACCTGTGGTACCGGGGCCGGAATTTTAAAACAGTGGATGATATCCTGGGAGGCGATTTTATCGTCGACTGGGACCGCTTCGCCCAGCAGGATATTCCGGATGATCCAACCGCCCGCGACAATGACCTCCGCACGACTAACCACATCATCCGGGAAGGCGAGACATACGGCTATAATTACGACGAGAACATCCGGAAAGCTGGCGCCTGGGTACAGGTGCAGGGTACGCTTAACCGCTTCTCGGTCTTTGCCGGTGCCGAAAACCTGTACACCAAATTCTGGCGCACCGGTCATATGCAAAACGGCCGGTTCCCCGACGAGTCCCTGGGCGATTCAAAAAAACAAAGTTTCAACACCTATGGGCTTAAAGCCGGTATTACCTATAAAATTTCCGGCCGGCATTTTCTGTATGCCAATGGTTTTTACGGCACCCGGGCTCCCTTGTTCCGCGACCTGTTCCTGTCGCCCCGTTCCCGCAACCAGACGGTGGAAGGCGCCAAGCCGTATACTGTTAGCAGCGCGGAAGGCGGTTATATCTGGCGGGCGCCCAACTACAAGGCACGTCTGACCGGTTTTCTTACGGAGATCAAAGGCGAGTATGATAATTACCTGTTCTATGCCGCTACGACCGGCGTGTTCGGGTCGGTACTGCAGACCGGCATCGACCGCCGGCATGCCGGTCTGGAGATGGCCATCGAGGCCAGGCCGTTTGTTGGCTGGGCATTTACTGCTGCCGCCAACCTGGGTGAGTACATTTATACTTCCCGGCCGACCTTGTTCCTGACCCTGGATAACACTTCGGAGGTTATCCTCGATGGAGTGACCGTTTATCAGAAGAACTTCTATGTACCGCGTACGCCGCAAACGACTGCTTCGGCCAGTGTACGATATGAGGGCAAACAATTCTGGTTTGCCTCGCTGACCCTGAACTGGGCTGATAATTCCTGGTTCTTGTTCGACCCCACGCGCCGGACAGCCGGATTTGTCGAGCCGTTTGAGCGTGGATCCGAGCTCTGGCACCTGATTATCGACCAGCAAAAGGCTCCGGCAGCGTATACACTGGACTTTTTCGGGGGCAAATCGTGGAGGATTAACCGGAAGTATTACGTTTACCTGAATGTCGGCGTAAATAACATCCTGAATAACCTGGATATCATTACTTCAGGGCGTGACGCCTACCGGAATGCTTACCGGAACGAAGTAGAGGACCAGCGCCTGTATTCGTCCCAGATCTATTACGCTCCGGGAACTAACTATTTCATAAGCCTGGCCTTGCGGATCTGATGACGGTTTGATCAACTGTTTCAGGGCCAACGGCTGAACCACTCACATTACATACCCAACTTAAAATATACAAATCATGCGCTTGCTGACCAAACATCTCCCGCTGCTTACGCTCACTGCCCTGTTATTATCAGTGGGTATCACGGCATGTGTTAAACGCGATTTCGACGAGCCCCCAACCGGTGGTGAGCCGGTGAATATCGTGGCAAATACGACAATCGCGGAGCTAAAAACCCGGCATATCACCTCCGGTGGATATGATAAGATCACAGAAGACCTTATCATTGAAGGCACTGTGGTGATGGACGACCGCTCAGGCAACTATTATAAAACCCTGGTGATCCAGGATGCCACCGGTGGTATTGAAGTAAAGTTCAACGACGGTTACCTGTATAACCAGTATCCGGTCGGCCGAAAAATGTACATCCGGTGCCAGGATCTGATCCTCACGGACTACAACAACCTGGTCCAGCTCACCGGCAGCACGGTGGAACAGGGAGGGCAACTGGACGATGTCGGCCTGACGGAAGCCCAGGTGCGTTCTAAGGTAGTCAAAGGCTCGATCAGCGCGACCCCGCCTGTACCGCAGGTAGTCAATATTGCCGATATCAATGCCAGCCATATCAGTACCCTGATCCAGCTGCAGAACGTGCAGTTCATTGCAGCTGATGCTGGAAAAACATTTGCCGATCCGGTGACCAACTACAGTCTTAACCGCACCCTGGAAGACTGCGACGGCGACCAGATCATACTGCGCACCAGTGGATATGCCGACTTTGCCGGCGAACTGACCCCGACTAAAAACGGTACACTGACCGGTGTACTGGGTATCTACGGCACTACACTGCAATTTTATGTCCGGGACCTGAATGATATCGACATGGAGACAGATCGTTGCAGCGGCGTAGGCGGCGAACTGATGAGCATCAGCAATGTGCGGGCACTATTCAGCGGTACCACTACTTCCGCTCCGGATAACCGGAAGATCAAAGGTATTGTGATCTCGGACCGTTCGGCCAGCAACCTGAACGGCCGCAACCTCTTCCTGCAGGATGAGTCGGCAGGTATCGTGGTCCGCTTTACATCTAACCACTCCTATAACCTGGGCGATGAGATCGAGGTAGAGGTCTCGAATGAAGAACTAAGCGAGTTCAATGGTTTGTTGCAGGTAAACGGCGTACCGCTGGATAATTCTGCCGCCCTCAGCAGCGGCAACACGGTTATTCCGCGTTCGGCAACGGTCGCAGAGATCCATGCAAATTTCGATGCCTGGGAAAGTACTCTTGTCAAGATCAGCAATGCGACTATTTCCGGTGGCGGCACACCGCTGTCCGGAGGTAAAACCGTAACCGACGCCAGTGGAAATATTGCCATGTACACCCAGACCTATGCAAGCTTTGCCAATATGACTACGCCCAGCGGTCCGGTTACGATTACAGCGATCGTCTCTGACTTTAACGGCAACCAGATCATCTTGCGTAACGCCTCCGATATTCAGCCGTAACTACAAATAAGCGACGGAGTTCTTTAGAAAAATGGAGTAACACATGTAGTGTTGCTCCATTTTTTCATCCGGGAAAGAATTGGTTTGTACCCGGCTGCACCAATGACTAGTTTTGAACTGCAGGATTATCCAATACGCGCCTCCGGTTATTTCCTGCGCAACGAATTTCCACTTCAAACGTTACTTTTGCCAGTATGCGCTTCCTGCTCGTTCTAATTTGCTTCGTTTGGGGGCATGCGCTTGCCGCCCAACAACCGGATATGCCGGTTCCGGACACCCTGGGGCCCGTATTGGAGGCCGGCACGTCTGTGCCAGACTCCTCCATGGGTTCCGGAACGGATAAGCCCGGGTTTGTCCGTCGGATTTTTACGCAAGACTATCCGGATCCCAAAACAGCCGCTTTTTTGTCCCTGGCCCTGCCGGGAACCGGGCAGATCTACAATAAAAAATGGTGGAAAGTGCCCATCGTCTATGTGGTGCTTGGTGGACTGACCTACATCGAAATCGACAATATCAATGAATACCGGCGGCTGCGGGATAATTACAAACTGCTGGTGGACGGAGACGATATGACCAATCCCACCGAGCCGCCATACAGCCTGCTAGATGCGACCAGTATGAAGCAATACCGGGACCAATGGCGCCGGTATGTTGAACAAAGTTCCCTCGCGCTTGGTTTGGCTTATATTCTGACGGCTACAGAGGCTTTTGTCGATGCCCATCTGTCGCGGTTCGATGTCAGTGACGACCTGACGCTTCGGTTGCAACCCACTTTTCAGGCATCACCGGCATCCGGATTAACATATGGCTTTGGCATTACAGTACAGTTCGGAGGACCAAGAGTTCCTTCGTTCCCTGTTTCGCCCTAAGCGTTCTACCGAAACAAAAACCAGATACGCTTGCGTTCGATATTTGACAGTGAATCAGATAGTCTGGAAATTACCCAGCGGCATTTTGTCGATAGCCTGCGCTTCCCGATAGCCGCTATTTTATTTATCTGGCTTATCCATGGCTACCTGACTCTCGTGGGTGCTGATCCCGGTTGGTATGGTATCATGCCCCGGCGGTTATGGGGCCTGCGCGGTATCGTGACAGCGCCATTGGTACACGGCAGTTGGGAACATCTGTTGTCCAACTCATTCCCTTTGTTTGTATTGAGTGCGATCACCCTGTATTTCTATCGCAAGGTGGCCATGCGAGCTTTCTGGATGATCTATTTTCTGACGGGGATTTCAGTGTGGTTACTGGCCCGGCCAGTCCTGCACATTGGCGCCAGCGGTGTGGTATACGGCCTTGTTTCCTTTATTTTCTGGAATGGTATCTTCCGGCGCAGTCTCCGCTCCATCATCCTGGCCCTGATCGTGATGATTCTTTACAGCGGGATGTTTTTGGGGATCTTGCCAGACCAGGAAGGTATTTCCTGGGAGAGCCACCTGCTGGGCAGTATTGCCGGGATATTTGTATCGTTCTGGTTCAAGGAGGAACTGGAGGATGATGAAGTGGAAAAACACGATCCCTTTGCCGATGAACGGCAGGCGGAAAAAGAGCTCTTCCTGCCTCGCGATATTTTTGACAAGACCAAAGTGCAACGCGCAATAGAAGCCGAAGAGGAAGCCCGCCGTCAGGCCCAGCAAAACAATACCTTCTTTCCGCCTTTCTGGAACCAGAACCAGACCTGGTGATGGTTTGATCGCCGTTACTCGTCCCACGACTTCAAGTCGCAGGACGAATAATTCCTGCAAATTCGGCACTATCGTACCAATACAAGCGGCCCGGCAATACCCGACGCTTTTTCTCCGCTTAACAGTATCCAATAAGTACCGGCAGGCCAATCCGTCGTCCGGATGCTACATTCCGGAGCAGGGGATTGGGTAAAGGTATGGATCAGCGTTCCGTTCCGGTCGATGACGGCACCACGTAAAAACGGGTGATCCGCCCGAATGCGTACCTGCTCAGTGGCGGGATTGGGTGAAACAGCCGCGGACATCCGTTTCCGGCGGGGGCCATTTGCCGAAACTGTGCTTGTCCCTTTCCCGATAGCATACTGCCCGGGTAAAACCTGTAGCGCCCGGAGTATTCCAAATCGATCCTGTGCAGATCCCACGGTGTTTTTAGTGTAGTTGGGATGCTCCAGCCAGGGATGCCCCGGGCCGGGCCGGTAGAGCAAAACGATGCTGTCTTCCTTGGGGCCGGTTAGAGCAAATAGTTCCGCATCCAATTGATCGAGCTGCCCTTTTCCGTCGTAGATAATGGAGGCTTCTCCTTCAAACGGTTGAAGTGCATCCACGGTCCAGTACCGGTTACTGAGTCTGAATTGCTGCGGATTAGCTATTCCGGCTGTATCGGGCATGACATAGTGGTGTTCTACCCGGATAAGGGCCGAATCTGCTGGCAGGGCCGTGACATTCAGGGTTAGTTTTGCCGGAGCGAAATTGTAATTCTTGGTTTCAGTGACCAGTATTTCTTTTTCCGCTCGCGCGAGTGTCAGTCGTTGCCGGGTATTGACCCATACGCGCACAGGAAAAAACCAATAGGGTACAAACAGGTCGACGATGCTGGTTTCACCCGAAACGGTTGTACTGCGGTAAATACGATCTCCGGTGGGACCGGTCAGCGTGAATTCCAAAGGAACATCTGTGTACATTCCGGTAGCGCCACGCAGTTTTTGCCGGACAAACAACCGGACCCGGGTGGGGCCGTCTACCGGAGAGAGTTGAATTTGCAGGGAGTCAATGGAAAAATGGGTAAACCCGGGGCTAAAAACCCAGTTCTCGAAGAAAGGATTGAGATTGTATCCGGTGGCATTGTGGAGGGCATCGCGAAAACCGGCACTGCTCCAGTCCGTAAAAGCATGATTGGCGAGCACCGTCCGCAAGCCAGTACGGAAAAGGGAATCACCCAGGTAACCCCGCAGGTTGTGGGCAACGACGGCACCCTTGTGGTAAACATGCTCGCCATAGGTAAGGCTGTGCGGAAGCCCGGAAACAGCCCGGTAACCACCTTCCTTGACATGGGTATCCTCCAGTACGTCCAGAAAATTGGACTGTACCTCATCATGAAAACGTCCGGAACCGTATACCTGCTCCAGGAACAGGTGCTCCGAATATACCGCCCAGCCTTCGTTCAACCACATATCTTCTGCCGTTGAACAGGTCGCCAGGTCGCCCCACCAATGGTGGCTGAGTTCATGGGCCATCAGGGTTTCAGAACCGGTCGTGCCATCCACAGCCGGGCTCATGTATGCGATATTGGTGGCATGCTCCATTGCCCCCTGGTTAAAGGGAATGATGGCATATCCAACCTTGTCCCAGCGGAATGGACCGAACCAGTGTTCGAAGGCTGCCACTGCCTCAGGCAGGTGTATGAATGAGGCTTTAAGTTTGTTTGAGTCGGCAGGAGCCACCGCGATCTCCACCGGTACCTGCCCGGCTTCTCCGGGCAGGACACGTTTATAACTGGTGTATGGCCCGACAGCCACGCACGCCAGGTATGAGGGGATCGGGTCATCGATCTGCCAGGTGTACCGGGCTTTGTTTCCGGGCAGGGGTTCCATACCGGCCGGTTTGCCGTTGCAGTATGCCACTTTATCCGCGGTTGTAATGATCTCAAAGTAAAAGGAGCAACGTTCTGTAAAGTTGTCGAAGCAGGGAAACCAGGCCCGACCGAAATTGTGGGGGTCGGCAGCGAATCCGACACCCAGGTTATAGGCATAGGCTCCCACCCAGTAAAAGCCCCCCCAACCGGATGCATCCTGTACCGGCTTCCCATGATAGAAAACTGTTACAGCCGCCTGTCCGCCCAGGCTTAATGGTGTGCTCCAACTCACATCCAGGCTGGCCCCGTCGTAGGTCCAGGCAGGCTGTAAAGAAGATACAACACTGTCAATAGTCATATTAAGCAGGTCCAGTCGGATATGTGCATTACCGTCCACAAGGGATGCGAATACTATTTCAGCCTGCCCATGGATCGTTTTGGCAGAAAAATCCGAAATATCCAGCAGTAGCCGGGTTTCCAGAATATCAATGGAATCGCTGCGTTGGTCAGTGCTTCCATTCGCAGAGCACAATAGCAGCGGTGCTTTGGACTCAGCACAGGTATGGATGCGTTTCTGTGCACGGGAGGACAGGGGCAGGAGGAAGAGGGGCAGAAGGATGATCAGTCGCATAGGGAGGTACTTAAAGGAAATGCTATATATAAAAACAAAAATACTGGTAACGCAGCACACTTTATGCGTCTGCCAGCGGTCAGGCCTGATATCCTTCCAATTTCACCATTAATCCCTGGAAAGTCACCCTGGGAATGCACTTTTTATGCACTTGAAAAAGCAACCCGGATCAGGCGTATTCAAAATAACGCGTGATTTCCCGGAAGCCGTATCGTTTATAGATCCCAATGGCGGCCTCAGTGGCCTGAAGCAGTACGTACCGGTATCCGGCTGTTTGGGCATAATCCAGCGCAGCTTCCAGCAGGGCAGAGCCTGAACCGGTGCCTCGGTGGGCTTCAAGGGTCGAAAATCCGTAAATGCCGGCTGTTTCCTGATCAGTGGGAAAGAACTCCAGCGTAGATGCCGGTATATCGTCCCGGTAATTCAGGAATAGTAGGATGGGGTTCCTGCTGTCCAGGTAGTGGGAAGCGGTTTTTTCAAAGTATTTCAGAATATTACTATCCGGGGGTGTCCAGTTCGCTGCAATTACCGTAGCGTATGTTATCAGCAATTCGCGGGAATCTACAATACGGACTGTATCGCGACCTGAGTTCCGTGATTCCTTGTAGTGTCTCAGGTCCAGCCGCATGCCTGTTTCTTCATTTTGTCTGGAAAGCGAAAGTTCCTGCAGCATGCGCTCTACGCGTGAAGTAAGGTTGATTTCATTTATCCAGATACAATATTCCCGTTGGTTGGTGTGAAAATGGTCCAGGACATTTTCCAATTCCCGGCGGGACAGGGATACCCCGTCTGTAATATGGATAATATTGAAGGTGTCGCAGGAAAGTCCACTATCGACAAAGGTGATCGCATCCGTCCGGTAGACGTACATACCCCTGGTAAGTCCAGCCAGCTGACAGGCATGGAGGTTGAAATTGTGTTCCAGTTGGTGTATAACATTCGGGGAGCGCATAAACTGACGCAGCCTTTTACAAAAAAACACACCATCAGGACACCGGGGTACAGCCAATTGGTTCTACCCCGGTGTCCTGATGGTGGCGCTAAGGGCAAATGAATAACGCAACGGTCAGGCTTCCGGTTCCGATGGCAGCCAGCGCCGTAGCCGGATTCCCAGCCCGATCAGCAGGAGGCCGAAGAACATGGCGTAAAAGCCGACCCACCAGGCAATCGAAATCGCACCGGCGCTGGGTTGTACGAGCATAAGTACGCCCAGGGCGATAGAAATAATACCGGCAAATGCCAGTTGCCATTCGTCCTGGATCTCTTTGCGGATCCGGATAGCCAGCGCGATCTCAAAGGCCCCGGTAAGAAGGCACCATAAAGCAATGAACAGGACCAGCAGTGCAGCGGTGATATCCGGATAGGCCAGTGAGGCGATACCAAGCCCTACTCCGATCAGGCCTTCCAGTACTGCAACCCACCAATCATTATCCTCCCCTTTCAGGCGCCATCCGGAATAGGTGGCCAGGATACCATCGGCAAGCAGAAAGATGCCTATGAGCGTTACCAGGATGGCAAAGGTGAGTTCCGGGATCAGGAAAGCGGTGGCGGCAAAGATCAACGAAACCAGGCCGCGTACGACCAATACCCACCAATGTTTGGCTAAAATGTGTATCATGAAAGAGTTGTTTTATGTGCTTTGTCGTGATGTTTTAATTACTGTTGCCGGATCAGAAAATGCTGACCGGTAAGCCTTGCAATGTACCTTTTTCCCCCGTTCTGTCAGTACAAAATCTGTCCAATACAACCTTATCCCACTGATCTTTTCCAGCTGTGGACGCTTATGAGGTGTCAGAATGACCAGCAGTGGCGCCGCCTGAAACAAGTTGTGGCATAGCGGATAAAGAGCCTTTACCGGGCACAAGTGTAAGGCAAATGAACAAATTATAGAAGAATAGGTCCCGGAAAGCCCTTCCCGTATCACCTGATCGAAAGAGACCGGCCGGCAGTCCAGGCCGGTATTCTGGCGGTATAATGCTGCTGTATAGGGGTCGCAACCTTCTATTTTGGAAATGCCGGCCTCCAACAAAACCTGCGTCACCTCTCCGCCACCGGCAGCGAAATCCAGCACCCCTCCGGAAGTATCAATACGGGGCAGGTTGCGTATCAACAGCGCCCTGATCTCCGGAAAGTGAGGATTGGCATAATCTGCCGCATGGTCGCGGTAGTAACCCTCCACGCCAAGTTCTTCGTATAGCGGGCGAATGGCTGGCATATGATTCGTAATTGAGCAGCCATGTTGGCCGCATATATACAGGATCGCTGACTTCACGATCCTGTATTCAACAGTCCATTATTGTTTAACCTTTCTGCTGTAATCACTTTCCAGGCTGTCGACCAGTAGCTGATAGGCCGGGTCCTCGAGCGGCGGTGCGTAGTCTTTGGTTTTGTTTTTACCAAAAACCTTCAGTTTGACCGTATTGTAACGCTTGGGATTAAGGCGCAGGTCCTGTAACAACAAATGCAGGTGCCGGGTGGTACGTACCAGGTTATGGTAAAATTCCGGATCATTTAAGAGGAGCCCCATAGAGCCTTCCCCCTGTGCCAGCCCGGTGGTCAGGGTATCCAGTTTGGTCATTACAGACTGCGTGGCATCCAGGGTACTGCGCATGGCACTGACGGAGACCGTAAGGGAGTCAATCAGCACAGCGGCCTTTTGGCCAGACTGGTCCAGGCTGGCATCTTTCAATTGGGCCGTGACTGTTGACATATTATCCAATATGGCCTTTATGCTGGCATTACTTTCCCGGATCGCATTGGTGATTTCAGCAGTATTGATGGCTGTAGCGGTCATCCCGGCAGAACTGGCATCGAGAAAATCATTGATCTTGGAGGTCATAATGGCCACATTGGTCAATGCATGTTGCAACGATATCAGGGTACGGCCGAATCCCTGCGGGTCGCGCGGGTCGGCGATCGAATCATAAATAGCGGTAAGGCTGATTTTTAGCCTTTCGGTATAGACGTCCAGTTCTTCCGGATTACCTATTACACTTTCAAAAAAGGATTTGGTTTGGCCTTTCAGGTAGTCGCCGCTCTGGGCACAGTCGTCACCCGAGCAGGGCTTGGGAATTTCCAGGTCGATGGCTTTCCCGCCCATAATGCTGGCACTTACAATGGTGGCAATGGCATTTTTAGGTATTTCAATACCCCGGTCTATATTGATCACGGTGACAATAGACTTGTCATCTTCAGGGTCTACAAAAATATCTTTGACCATGCCTACCTGTAGCCCGCTGATAAAGACCGGGCTGGAGGGGCGCAGTTGTTCGACATTGGTGTATTTGATGTAAAAAGTCTGCGAAGCAGTAAGGACATTGATCCCTTTGAGGAATTTGAATCCCCAGATACCCAGGGCAATGGCTGCTACGGCGAGCAGGCCGATTTTTGTTTCGTTGCTAAGTTTGAACATTGTTTCGATGGTAGGTTTGCGTAGGTAGCAGGGTATGGATGGATTAGGCTCAGGGCACTTCTGTGATCCGGGCAGAACGGAAGCCCAGGTTGAATAATTCCGGCAGCATTTTTTCCGCTTCACCTCGGGCTGAATACTGGCCAAAGTAATAATTAAACTGGCCATTGGCCTGTTCTTCTTTCACATCTGTCAGGAGGCTGAGGTTGCCGGCATTCTTATCCAGTCTGCTGGGCCAACTTAGCAGGAAGATGCGGTAAGTGACCGGAGAAGTCTGGGATGCAAATATGGGCAACGGGACTTCATCCGCATAGCGTTTGGTGGTATTGGTCTGGGCCTGTGTTGATGGTGTTTGTGCCGGGGTTTGCCGGACAGCCTGCCGTGCCGGAGCCTGGGCGGGGGTGGTTTTGGCGGCCGCCGGCGCCGGCTGCTCTTTCAGCGGTGCTTTTGTTTGTTCTGTTTTTGCAACTGGAAGTCCTTTTGCCGCCAGTTGTGCTTTACTGGTGTGGATACGAGGCCCCAGAGGGGTGCCCTCCATTTTCGCTTTATACGCCCGGAACGCCTCAAAAATGGCATCAGCCATCTGAGCCTGTCCTTCCTGAGACGCAATGAACTGCTCCTCTGCGTGATTGGTCAAAAAGCCCGCTTCCACCAATACCGAAGGCATGGCTGTCTGATGCAGGACAATAAAGCCGGCTTGCTTTACCCCACGGTCGCGGCGGCTGGCCATCTGATGGGCATACTGTTGTACATAGCTGGCAAGGAGTATACTTTGTTCGAGATATGCACTTTGCCACACACTGCCGAAAATATGCGCTTCCGGGCTGTTCGGATCGTAGCCGCCGTAATTTTTTTCGTAGTTATCCTCAAGAAAGATCGAGGCATTTTCACGTTTGGCAACCTCGAGGTTACTCTCGGCGGTGTGCAGGCCCATGACATAGGTTTCAGCACCATAGACCGAGGATTTGCTGATGGCGTTGCAGTGCACACTGATAAACAGATCGGCATTGTTGCGGTTCGCAATGGCTGCCCGTTCGTTCAACTCAATAAATACGTCCGAGTCGCGCGTGTAGATCACCTCCACATCCGGATATTCCGTGCTGATCAGAGCACCGAGTTTGAGTACGATGGAGAGGGCGTTATGTTTTTCCTTGGAGGAGGCACCGATACACCCCGGATCCTTACCTCCATGTCCGGCATCGAGTACGATTTTCTTAATGTGGTAATTTGGATGCGGGGTCGGGGAAAATACCGGTAAAGAATGACCGGATTCCATACCTTTGCCGGCAAGGCCTGTCAGGCAGTCCGGGTGACCGGGATGGCCGCCGGCTGCGGTCAACGTGTTAAAATTACCATAAAGGAGCCACGTTAGCAGCAATAGGAACGTTTGTTGGGCAATCTGTTTTCTCATGTTTTTTGCCGTTATGTCTTTGCCTGAAAAAAATACCGTCACTGGCCTACTGCCTAAAAACGTGCCAAATATTAACTCTTATTATGATATAAACGGTATTCGTTCCGGCTTTTTATTCCTGTAACCATCCAATTCCTTGTTATCCGCGTGCTAATACCCTTGGGCAAATATCGGCTTTTCTGGCAAATAGCCTTTGCTTTATTGTGGTCGCCTGTAATTGCCCAGGAACCTGCCACTACCCGTGATTCTTTGCCGCCCGCACGACCCGACAGCCTGGTTTTTGACTTGCGGCCAGTCCGGATTTCCACCGATGCCCTCGACGCACAGGTGGACTACGGCGCCAAGGACTCCATGTGGTTCGATGTAAAAAACAGGCAGCTGCATCTGTATGGTCAGGCTTACTTGAAGTATACGTCCATTGACCTGAAGGCCGGGTACATCTTACTGGATTACGAAAAGAACGAAGTAACGGCAGAACAATTTCCCGATGCTACCGGAAAAATGACGGGTCTGCCGGAATTCAAGGACGGTGAGCAGACCTTCACTGCCACCAAGATCCGCTACAATTTCCGCTCGAAAAAAGGGATTATCTACGAGGCACGGACCCTGCAGCAGGACCTCTATGTGCTCGGGCAAAAAGCAAAGTTCGTCAGTCAGGAAGTCCCCGATACCACCATAAAAACCCAAAACACCGTATATAACCAGAATGCCCTGCTCACCACCTGCGATCACCCGGAACCGCATTATGGTATCCGGACCAAAAAACTGAAGGTCATTCCGGATAAACTGGTCGTTACGGGCTTCTCCAACGTCGAGATCGGCGGTATTCCGACGCCGCTGGTGCTGCCGTTCGGGTTTTACCCGGTCACCAAAACCCGGAAGTCGGGCCTAATCATTCCGCGGGACTTTGAATTTGCCGACCGGGAGGGCCTTGGGATCAAGGACTGGGGATATTATTTCCCTATTTCCGACCA
>SBHD01000099.1 GCA_006226345.1 Bacteroidota bacterium
GCCCTGCATGATCTGTTCATTGTAGTCCGCAATGCCGGAGAACCCGGCCGGCCGGCAGCGCTGATCGATTGGATCCGCTTTTCCCTGTAACGCAATTTTTTATAATCCACATCCCCCTTGATCCTGAAATAATAACATTGACATACATGGTCTGGCTGACAGGACGGTTGGCTTCCATGTTGAAAAAAGTGTGCCATGCACAGGTTTAATCGAACCTCATTACTGGGCGCTGCAGCCCTGCTCTTCCTGACACTCCAGATCCACTGTAATTCCCGGAGAACCCCGCGCGTATTGTTATTTACGAAGTCAGAGTTTTTTATTCACGAAAACACCCCGGTCGCGGTACAGGCACTACAGAAGATCTGTAAAGACTGGGATATCCAGGTGGATGTGGAAGACGACTCGGAAGGCATTTTTACGGAAGAAAATTTACGCCGGTACGCTGCCGTTATTTTTCTGAATACTGCCGGCGATGTATTGGATTTTAACGATGAAACTGTTTTCGAACGCTATATTCAGTGTGGTGGTGGTTTTGTTGGTATTCATTCGGCTGTGAATACGGAACATACCTGGAAATGGTATGGTGGCCTGATCGGTGCCCGGTACGACAGCCAGTCGGAAGAGCAGGAAGCGCTGCTGCGTGTCCGGGATCATAATGCGTTCCCGACTCGGCACCTCGACAGTGTCTGGACGCGCCGGGATGTCTGGTTCAACCTAAATGATTTTGATTACAACGCGCAGGTCTTGTTACTGGTAGATGAAGCCAGTTATGAAGGCGGTAACATGGGGGCGTTTCACCCGGTATCCTGGCAGCATGAATACGAAGGCGGTCGCGCATTTATAACCACGATGGGCTTTACGGAGGCCGCTTACTCGGATCCGGCTTTTGTACAGCACTTGTACGCCGGTATTATCTATGCCATTGGAAAAAACCTGCCGATCCGGTTTCAGGAGCAACAAAAAAGCCAGCCGGCACAGACGGCCGGTTTCGTCAAAACCCAACTGCTGTGCGACCTATCCGAGCCAATGGAGTTTGACATGCTCCCAAACGGCCAGCTCTTGTTTATCGAGCGCCATGGCACGATCAAATTATTTGACCCGGAATCCGGCCACGTCGGGATCGTTGCGGAAATCCCGGTATTTACCGACAATGAAGAAGGACTTACCGGTATGGCGTTGGACCCCGATTGGCAAAAAAACCACTGGGTTTACCTGTACTATTCACCGGAGGGCGACGAGCCGGTCACCAATTTATCGCGCTTCACCTTCGACGGTGAAAAGCTGGACCTCACTTCGGAAAAAATATTATTCCAGTTGCATACCGAGCGCGCACAGCTATGCCACCACGGCGGCGGTAGTCTGGAATTTGACGAACAGGGCTATTTATATATTTCATCAGGCGACAACTCCAGTCCGTATGATGTAGACGGCTTTGCCCCGATCGATGAGCGCCCCGGGCGCAGTGCCTGGGATGCCCAGAAATCATCAGCCAATACCCGCGACCTGCGGGGCAAGATCCTGCGCATCAGGCCCTTGCCCGACGGTTCGTATATCTGCCCGGCGGGCAACCTGTTTGTCGAGCGCGATATAAAAATTTCGGCCGACTTCCGGGTATTGCTGGAAGATCCGCTCCTGGGTGAACTCATCGAACCAATCCGGGCCACTCCCAAAGGCCGGATCGGCCTGACCCCACTTTCGCAGCTTCAGCAAACAGCGCCCGGAAATACGGTAACCGGAGGAATGCAGGGAGCACCGGAGATCTATGTGATGGGATGCCGGAACCCGTACCGGTATGCGATCGACAGCCGCCGCAACCTGTTGATCTGGGGTGATATCGGGCCGGATGCGGGCTTGCCCGACAGTACCCGTGGGCCGGAGGGCTACGATGAGATCAACTGGACCCGTACGGCCGGTTTTTTTGGATGGCCTTACTTTATCGGCAACAACGAACCCTACCGGGAGTTCGATTTCGAAACACAGGTTTCCGGGCCGGCCTACAACCCGGAGCGGCCGGTCAATAATTCGCCCAACAATACCGGGGCGCATCAGTTGCCTCCGGCAAAACCTGCCGGTATCTGGTATCCCTTTCGCAGTACGATTCAATTTCCTTTGGTAGCCAATGGCACACGTTGCTGCATGGCCGGGCCGGCGTACTATTGTGATCGATATCCGGCGGAAACCCGCTTCCCGGATCGATTTGACGGAACGCTGATCATTTATGAATGGATGCGCAACTGGATAATGGCAGTTACCCTGGATTCGCTGGACCAGTATGTCAGTATGGAACCCCTGGCCGACGGTATCCGGGTGGCCCGTCCGATTGACATGCTGATCGACAAAAATGGCTCCCTGTGGTTGCTGGAATACGGCACCGAATGGTATGCCGCCAACCCGGATGCCTGTATCAGCCGGATCGATTATGTACGCGCTGCGCCCGGGCAAAACCTGGCAAAGCAACAGGATAACGTCCGGCGGGTCCATTGGGATTTCAGTGGCAAAAACCGGAGCTTTTACCAGCCCGGAGAGGTCATGAACTACCAGGTACTGGTTTCGGATCCAAATAATCCCAACGTACCCGATAAGCATGTACTTTCTGGACTCGATATTACGGTCGATTATGTAGCAGCCGGCATCAATCCCTTTCACCGCACCAACTCAACAGCGACAACAGCAGGCATTGCTGACTGGGGGGGATCACTTATCGAACATTCGGATTGTAAATCCTGCCACGATCTCGAACGTCATGTGAACGGACCTCCTTTTGCGGCGATCGCCAAACGTTATGAAAAAGACCCGGCAGCTCCCGGTAAGCTCGCCCGGAAAATACTCGAGGGTGGCACCGGAAATTGGGGTTCGCAAATGATGGCCGCCCACCCCCAGCTGGACAAACCTGACGTGCAGGAAATGGTGCGGTGGATATTGGCCCAGGTCCAAACCCCGGAATCGCTTCCACTCCGCGGCACCTATGCCTTCAGCGTGCCCGAGCGGCAAGCCGATGGGACATTCATCTTCCAGGCCAGATCAAACGACGATACGGAAACCCAACTTCTGGACGCCACGATCTTCCTGCGACCAACCCTTCAGCAGGTTGAACAGGCCGATACCATTTCCAGAGGGGTCCGGCAATTCAAGCCATTCCAGCATCAGAAAACCGTGTTGAACGAACTCCGGGACCGGAGTTTCTTTGCGTTCCGCTCGATCGATCTGTATGGCATACAATCAGTCCGCATCCGACTTGGCACCGGTTTCATGAACTACCATACGAATGGGGGCCGGATCGAATTGCGCCTTGATGGTCCGGAAGGTACTGCCGTTGGCTCGGTAGAGATCCCGCCGGCAGAAAAAGGTATCCCTTCGGAAGTTAGTATTAAGCTGGACCAGAAAAACATCCCGGAAAACGTCCGGGTGCACGACCTGTATTTTGTCGCCCGGAGCAGCGGGGCAACGTCCGGGTTGGTAGCGGCAGTGGATTGGGTGAAATTTGTGCTATGAGTGTAATGGGTTGGAAAACTTAGAGCGTGTTTAAATTTAACATTTGGATGGCAGGGCAGGTAAATCTGATCAAGGCATTTTTTGCAGCCATATGCGGGCAATACGGTAAAAAAAATAACGCCGAGCAGGATTAAATTGGCCGGCCTGACGCCAAAATGT
>SBHD01000327.1 GCA_006226345.1 Bacteroidota bacterium
GCCAGCCAGCCGGTGAAGTAGTTGCAAGTGCCCGTTGTATTCATACGGCCCGCCCGGTAGCCGGAAAAATAATTGGCATACCCTGCCGTATTACTTTGGCCGGCATAATAACCGACAAAATGGTTGAGGTGGCCGGCAGTGTTGTTTTGGCCTGCCTTATAGCCGATAAAAAGGCCCTCCCAACCGGTCGTGTTGGATTGTCCGGCCTGATAACCCATAAATTGATTAGAGTACCCGCCAGCATTGGCTTCACCCGCTTCATGACCAATAAACATGTTCCGGTGATTCGAAATATTGCTGTGGCCGGCCCTGTGCCCGATAAACAGGTTCGTGCCGCCAGTCGTGTTACTTTTGCCTGCTTCATAGCCCACAAACAGATTGGTGCTGCCGGTCGAATTGGCAAAACCTGCATCAAAGCCGATAAATTGATTTTCAGCCCCGGTGGAATTGGATAATCCCGCCCGGTACCCGGAAAAATGATTACCCGAAGCAGTGGTGTTGTTATAGCCGGCAGAGGCCCCGGAAAAGAAATTATTGCTGCCGGAGGTATTGTTGTATCCGGCGCCGGCGCCCAGGAAGGTGTTCCCGCTTGAAGTTGTATTGAAACCTGTGTTACGCCCAATCATGGTGTTGCCGCTACCGGTGACATTAAAAGCGCCTGAGTTTGTGCCCAGGTAAGTATTATGGATCCCCACCGTATTGGAGTAGCCTGCCCCGACGCCGATGAACGTGTTTTCGTTTTCCACTCCGTCGCCTACGCCGTCATCATTGGTGCCGGCGTCATCTCCGATAAACAGGCTGAAACCCGGCGCGGCAGCATGGAGTGTTTTCCCGTCGTGCCGCATCACTTCCACACCTGCCACATCAAAGCGGATGATGTCCTCGTCGGGGGATGCTTCTACCTGTATCCTGGTATCCTGGTCGGCATCTTCCAGGTTGAAAGCGGCCATGCCCATATTCATGTTCGTCCAGCCAGTCCCATTGAAATACCAGAAGGAATTGGTGTCGGTATCGTACACCAGCATGCCGGTGGCGGGCGTACCGCCGTCGATCAATTCGCGCTGAGCAGTTTTCATTCGGGGGATCAACAGACCTTTGTCCGTAGATGCCAGGTCGAGGATGGCACCGGCATTAGGTGGCGTTCCGGTAGCATTGATGCTGACACCACTCTGTCCGTTGAGTTGCAGGTTAATACAGATAAGTAAAGCAGCCGGCAAAAGCACTGCCTTTATTTCCGATAGGACTGTTTCAAAAAAGCGCATGACAAGGAATTTTAGTTAAACCAATTTTTGTCATACAAAAGTCCGGCGACCAGTACCGCTATCGGATTAATGGGTTTTAAAAGTTATTAAAAAGTATTAACGAGGCGGATGAATGCTGTTTATTCCCCCGGCTACACCTGACTTTTGAGGCGTTATCCAACAGACTATGTTTCGGCCAATCACGACTGTACAGAGGAGTACCGCCAGTACATTTAATTTAGAAAAGAGGAAGATGATCAGTGGCAGGAAACGATACTGAGCCGGATAATAGGTCAGCATCCAGGCGATGCCGACACTATTGAAAACAGTCAGCAAAAAGAAAACCAGGGGCAAGGCCAGCAAGCGCTTCGGGAACACTGTTTTCCCCGGGGAAGCCGATGACGACCAGAGCATTAAACCGGCAAGCAGCAGCGCAATAACAACAGCATAACATATACCAGCCGTCATTTCTACGGCAGCATACAGTGCGCGGCCTTCTGTACCATACCTTCCGATCTGCTCATATAATTTGTCAGGAGAACGAAACAGGAATGTTTGCAGGCGGCCTATCCCGTAAGCACTGCGTTCGATTTCCCGTTCGGCTTCCGACATGATGAAAACCGTCATGATCAGGTACAGCAGTCCCAACAACAACACGTTTTTCAATGTCGCTGCTTTATTGATGGCTGCTTGTCTCTTTGCATACATAGTCGAAACCCAAAATTGGGTTGCGCATCCGGCCGGGCAGTTTAATGCGATTTAAAAAATATTAAAAAGTATTAATGGGAAGGGGGGCAAAAATCTCTGTGCGAAATTCCCCGCCGTAGATTGTCCTTTTCACCGCCAGGACGCGAAGACGCGGAGAATTATTCTTTGTGTTTTCGCGTCCTGGCGGTAAAAAATTTGTCGCGTCTTGTTCGGGTCACACTTCTGGCACAACCCCTGTGACAACCTTTGTCCCCATATGGCAAAAAGGGAAATGTCCACGTATCTTCGCTCTTCCGAAAATGAAAAGCATTCTCTTTGTTGACGACGAAAAGCAATTCAGCGCCATGGTGGCCGAATACCTGCAGGAAAAGGGTTTCGAGGTCATATTAAAACACAACGCCACCGACGGGCTGGCCGCTTTCCATACAAAGCGGGCCGATTGCTGTATCCTGGATGTAAAAATGCCCTTTAAAGACGGGTTCAGCCTTGCCGCAGACATCCGGGAACTGGATGAGCAGGTACCCATCATTTTCCTCACCGGACAAACTGACCGGGAAGACCGCATCAAAGGACTGACCATCGGCGCGGATGATTACGTAACCAAGCCCTTTAGCATGGAAGAACTTTATCTGCGGATAAAAGCCGTTCTGAGGCGGGTAGGCTACCAGGAAGAAACCCGGGAGCAGGAATTTATGCTGGGCATGTATACATTCGATCCCATTTCGCGGGAACTGGTATTTGATGGCGGTCAGCCGGCCCGGTTGTCTGCTATGGAGTCCAAATTGCTCCAGTTATTTTTCAAGCATAAAAACAAGCTGGTTACGCGTGACTTTGTACTTGCCAAAGTCTGGCAGGATGATGACCAGCTCAAAAGCCGCAGCCTGAATGTCTATATTACCAAACTGCGGAACTACCTGAAACAGGACCCCAGTATAGAAATTCTGAACGCGCACGGGGAAGGGTATAAACTGGTCGTTAAAGAGTAACCGACTCTGCTTTTACTTTCAATTGTCCGGCTAACCTGATGAGTTCCGCACCGTTATTCCCGGTTTCTGCCTGCTGCTCGATAGCGTACGCGATTTCGGCAATTTGCTCCAGTCCTAAATACCGGAATTGACTTTTTAGGTCGTGGGCAACAATAGATGCTTGCTCCAGTTCTCCTTTTTCCAGGCAATTTTGCAATTGCTCCAGGTGCACAGGCAGCTGCGCTTTGAACAGGGCCAGGTATTGTTGTACCTTATTTTCATCATTGGCCAGAAGGGCTTTCAGTTTTGACCGGTCGATCCGGATTTGCTTGCTGGTCAGGGCATCTATTTTTTCCAATAACTGTATGGCATCCACCGGTTTGGTCAGCACATCGTTCATGCCGGCCTCTCTGCATTTTGCCAGTTGTTCCGGCAGTGCATTGGCTGTGACGGCGAGTATGGGTATCTGCTTCCATTTTTCATTTTCGGAAGCCCGGATGGCCCTGGCAGTCGCGTAGCCGTCCATGACGGGCATTTTAATATCCATCAGGATAAGATCGTATTCCTGCTGTTGTAATTGCTCCAGGGCTGCTTTCCCGTTTCCGGCGATATGGATATCGACATCGGGGATGTGTTTTTTCAATATTTCCGTTATGATCAGCTGGTTGAGTTCGTGGTCTTCCACAAGCAGTATTTTCAATGCTGAAAAATGGAAT
>SBHD01000119.1 GCA_006226345.1 Bacteroidota bacterium
GCTCCGGCTGTTGAAGAGGCTGCTCCGGCTGCAGAAGAGACAGCGCCGGCCACTGAAGAGGCTGTTGCTGAAGAGACCGCTCCCGCTGCTGAGGTTGAGGCCACTGCCGAAGAGGCTGCTCCGGCCACTGAAGAGGCTGCTCCGGCAGAGGAGGCTGCTGCTGAAGAAGCCGCTCCTGCTGCTGAAGCTGAGGCCGCTGCCGAAGAACAACCGGAGGCACCGGCAGAGGAAGAAAAAAAGGAAGACTAAACAGAACAATTGGCAAGAGGTTTTTACTTTTGCTACATAATGTGGGTTATTGAAGACCTGGTAAAGCCTCTTGTTGCTTTACCAGGTCTTTTTTCAAGGTCATTGACCCAATTCCCGATAACCACCCAACCTGACCATTTCACCTTTAATTAATTGCTTCTTTATGCAACCACTCGATAAAAAATATCAAGACCGCCTGGACAAAATTGCCAAGGCGATCCAGGCTGCACCGGCCCTTGCTCAATACCTGGAGGAAGAAGAGGACGAATACTATAATGAATTGCGGCAGGAATTCGAGCCTCAGTTATCAGAGATACACCACGAAGTTGCTGCCGATGCACCTCTTCAATTGGTAACAATCGAGAAGCAACTGCTGGACCCAATCTTTGAAGGCTTGTACCTGCCCCGGGTGCTGGGCTATGCCGTATTGCGCGGCGAGATCAATAACCAGTACCGGTATGTACGCCCCAACGACCAGTTCAAAGATATCCTGCTGGCCATTTGCAACAGCGTGCATTTCGATCAGTTAAAGAAACGGATCGGACAGAGTATTCAGGTCGGCTTTGCCCTCAGCAGTGATATCTGGATCACAAACCTGATGACACAGATCGAGAACAAACGGATCCGGTACTTTTTGCAAATGCAAAAAAACGACAAGTATCGCGACCTCAAGGACCGGGTGGACCTGTACAACCGCTATTCCAACCAGTTTCGCAACGAACTATATTATTCGGCTGATTTCCCCAAAACAAGAGGGGAAATGAAAGCCAACTTTTCGGCCCTGCGACAGTTCCTGCTAAAACGCTTTGAGGTCGGTGAAGACAATACCAGCCTGAAAGAACAGATCAAAGGCTTCCTGGATACCAAAGAATTCCAGAATTCTGAAGAATACATGGAAATGCTGGCCCTGTATGGCAACTTCATGGAACTGAATAAGGATGAACAGGCCGCGTTTACCAAGCATTTTGCCCGTGAAAGGAAGTCTGTAGCGGATTTTGATAAAAAATACCTGACATTCCTGGCTACGCTCTATGCCGCGAATACCCGCATGGATGCAACCCATGACGGCCGGATAGCAGGCATGATTGATATTAAGGAGAAAGACCGGATCTCTGATTATTATACCATTGCCAATAAAGTCCACAGCCTGGGCTATATACACCCGGATGCGATCGAAGCAGTCCAGGAATTTTATAACAGCCACGAAGGCTTGTCTATTGAAAGCAAATGCCTCCGCCAGATGATCAGCAACTATTTTGCACGGCTGATCAATGGCCTTTCCGAGCGGGAATATGCCGACTACTTTGAACTGACCAAAATTTTCAGTGTCTACATGAAAATATTTGGCAATCAGCAGTTTAATCAGGCTGTCAAGAAAATGTCGATGCGCTACGTTCGCAAACTGCTTAAGGTCTTCACTGATAAACGGGCAAAAGACTACCAGGATGTGAAGAAATTCGTCTCGACTCAGTTTGTCGACCTCGGCTTCCTGAAGGAAAAAGAAGTAGTGGAAATGTTTAAAACCCGGCGCAAGAAACGCAAACCGGAAAATGCCTGAGTACCCCTAACCGCATCCGGTGTTTCATCCCGTAAAAAAACGGTCTTTCAATCGGCAATTTAGGGGTGCCGGTCGAAGCACGCCATTCGAATAACACCGTACCGGTATCTTTGTACCATCGCCCCACATAGCGCATTAATTAATTTATTCGATACTTCATGTCGGTACTCCTGTTTTTGATCGTTCTCTATATTTTGCTTGGCCTGAGTATGATGCGGCTGTTTGAGAAAGCCGGCATTCCGGGATGGAAAGCCCTGGTGCCTGGTCTGGCTGCAGTTGAGTGGAGCAAGATGGTCGGCCGGAAACCCTGGTATGCAGCCTGGCTGCTGTTCCCGATCGTCAATATTTTTATCTACGCAGCCTTGTGTATCGACATGGTGCGATCTTTTGGCAAGCACAGTTTCTGGGAGGCCGCCCTGTCCGTGATCTATGCCCCGATCCCATTCTTTCTTATCGGACGCAACCCAGCCGACAAGTACAACGGTCCGATCCTGGAGCAGGAACGCGAATTCCACAAGGCCTATCACGAGGCACAGGAGAAAAAGGATAAAAATGCCCTGCGCAAGATGGAAGCCAACAATCCGTTCCGGAAGTCGCAATTTCGGGAATGGACGGAAGCCATCATCTTCGCGGTTTTTGCTGCGGCTTTTATCCGGATGTTCCTGATCGAGGCATATGTTATTCCGACCTCTTCCATGGAAGGCACCCTTAAGGTCGGTGATTATCTTTTTGTCAGCAAAGCCCACTATGGCATCCGGACGCCTATGACGGTGCTCCAGTTCCCACTGATCCACAATCGGTTTAGCAATGGCAGCGGACTACTGGCCCGGGAATCCTATTTGGAAAAACCGTCGCTACCCTACCACCGGTTGCCGGCACTGGAGATGATCGACCATAATGAACCGGTAGTGTTTAATTTCCCTGCTGGTGACAGCGTCATTATAACGCCGAACCGCACCTATGACATCTACCAATGGCGGCGGGAAGTAGATCTGCTGCGCCGGGCTAACCGCCCCACCCCGCCAACGCCGGAAATTGTGACCCGGCCACTGGATAAAAAAGACCACTACATCAAACGCTGTATTGGTCTGCCGGGTGACAGCCTGCAGATCCGGAACGGTCAGGTATATATCAACGGAAAGGCCGTGCAGAATCCCTCGCACATGCAATTTGCCTACTATATTAAAAATACCACGGGTAATCTTAACCTGAAGAAACTGGAAGAGATCGGTGTCAGCCTGAACGATGCCATAGCAATGGAACTCCCGGATGGGTCGATCCGCCGGTACTACAACCTCGATGCCGGACAAATAAAAGAGATCCAGACCTGGGGGGCGGACATTTCAATGGAGCGGTTCGAACCAGGTACCCGGCCGGGCTATGTATTTCCGAATGATCCCGATCAATACAGCAATTGGACTGTGGACAATTTCGGACCGATCTATATTCCCAAAAAAGGAACGTCTGTTGAACTTACACCCGCCAGCCTGCCCTTTTATGACCGGATCATCCGTGTATATGAAGAAAACAACCTGGAGATCCGGAACGGCAAATATTTCATCAACGGGCAAGAAACCACGTCCTATACATTTAAGCAAGATTACTATTGGATGATGGGAGACAACCGGCATAATTCGGAAGATTCCCGAATATGGGGTTATGTACCCGAAGACCATGTAGTCGGCAAACCGCTGTTCATTTGGTTCTCTACCAAGAACGGCAACATTCGGGAAGGGATCAACTGGGATCGCATTTTCCGGTCAGCCAGTAGTATGTAAACGGGCTCCTGAAACAAAAAGCGCCCCGTGAGCAAATTTGCTC
>SBHD01000022.1 GCA_006226345.1 Bacteroidota bacterium
TCCAAAACCGTCAGGTCCAGGTATACCGTACTGTCACAGCCATTCTGAGCAGTCAGTACTACCGGAAAGTATCCTGTGGCATCAAATTGCATCCCCCCGACATCAACTACCTCGCCTGCGCAAATCGTGGGGTTCAGGAAAGTCGCAGCTGTATCCAGCACCGTAAGGTCCAGGTATACCGTACTGTCACAGCCGTTTTGCGCAGTCAATACTACCGGGTAATAACCTGTGGCATCAAATTGCATCCCCCCGACATCAACTACCTCGCCTGCGCAGATCGTCGGATTCAGGAATGTTGCAACCGTATCCAGTACGGTCAACGCAAGGTAAACGGTACTGTCACAGCCGTTTGCCGCTGTTAATACTACTTCAAAATTGCCAGATACACTATAAATAGAATCGCCTACACCATAGGAATCACCGGTGCATATTGTTTCCGTTAATATCGTTGCTACAGTATCCAGGACTGTTAAAGCCAGATAAACCGTACTGTCACAGCCATCTGCCGCGACCAGGGGTATGGCAAAGTTGCCGGTGGCATTAAATGTGGAATCGCCCACACTATACGAATCACCGGAGCAGATTGACTCCGTCAATACCGTAATTACAGAATCCAGTACCGTCAGGTCAAGGTAAATCGTGCTGTCGCAACCATCTAACGCGGTCAGTACGATCGCATAAAAATCTGTAGAATCGAATGGCATGCCACCCACTTCATACGTTTCACCTGCACAGATCGTGCTACTGACCGAGTCGACATAACTGATGCAGGTAACCGGGGAAAAGTCTGAAGTTGAAGACTTCTCTGTAATGAGTCCGGTTGATTCACTTTTCCCATTTTCAGACTTGCCCGATGGTGGTTTGGATGGGAACAATACATACGTGTGGGTCGAGGTGATCTTGCCGCCAGATGAGAAGCTACCACTCAAAGACCACGAACTATCCGGATTTACAATAGCAGAACCCAAATAAATCCGGCCCTGTACCTCAGCAGACGGACAAGCAGTATCTCCTGCTACAAACACCTCGACCTGATTACCGGCACTGGGCACATAGTTGGCAGTCCCGGAGATTACAGTGGGCGTTGCTGAAACTATGACCGGTGTAGCCGGTGCATTTGAAGCCGGCACAAATGGATCACCACCGTTACAATAGAAACTGTTTTCGCGTAGCTGCGTATACAAGGTGGAACTTGCTTCGACGCCATTGGTCGTGTTATGGTGTATGGTATTATTCCGGAGGACAAAATACAAACCGGTGTACAGGTTAACTCCAATGTCACAACTATCAATCAGGCAGTTTTCAATATTGACATCTCCAGGCCCGACCGACGCTATTCCATCCCCATTTGAAAACCCGGATACTCCAAGGCCAATTATTCTACAGACACCTGCCTCAAATAACAGGCCTGATAGCACACTGTCCGGATTTTCCGGTTTGATACGTACGTCTCCCATATTCCAGCCCGGCTGCGTTGTTACATCGATATATACGGATTCCTGTATCGGAGGCAGTTCAGCTTGCAGGACAATATCGAATGGTCCGCCACCCGGAATATTGAACGTTATGGTATCCGGCCCGGGGTTAAGATTGGCACATTCCAGCGTCTGCCGGAACGAACCCGGGCCATCATCGGCTACTGTAGTGACCACAAAGCCCAGGGCACTTATATCTACGAAATTTACCGCCGTACAGCCGGCATTGTTCGTTACCGTCACAGTGTATACACCTGGCCCAGAAACTGTGATCATAGAATCCGTTTCGCCGCCCGGCGCCCAGAGATAACTATCGTAACCGCTAACGGAGATGTCGGCCATGTCTCCCGGACAAATGAAGTCCGGCGCACCTGAAATCCCGGGTGTAACATCATGGATGAGCAGGGTGCGGAAAGGATCGGAGCAGTTACAGGAATCCACCAGCCTTACTTCTATCGTTTCATCACCTTCTACTTCAAAATCGTTGAATACCGGCACATCAATGATCACCTGAGCCGAATCCTTCGGGATAATCACCGGATTCGGTATGGCGCCATAATCAACGCCCGGTGTCGCCGTACCCGAAATGAGCAGATCAATACTTACGGAGTCTGTTAGGTCCCCGCCGACCCGTTGGAAAACCAGTTGAACAGTATCACATCCTTCATTGGTGGCACCAGGATCCGGCTGATTGTTGACCAGCCATTCCGGCACCGCAGCGCCTCCTCCGTCAAACGATCTGGCCTTAAAAAAAACGGCGGCGTCTTTCCACCAGTCACTGACGTTGGCAATCTTTAGTTTGATGTGATAGGTTTCACAAGGGATCACATTGGCCGTTGCGGTCAGCACCGTAGTGAAGCCGTTGTACTGTAACTCATCTATGGCAGGGCCATTCGCGTATGGAACCGGATCGCCGTTGTTTTCCACCGAACAATCATAACCCAGATTTGCGCCTATGTTATGAACATAAAAACTGCTGTTCATTTTATGGTTAATGGTATTTACCGACACCGGTAACGTATCTCCCGGCACTACAGCCAGGTTTTGTTTGCCTCCGGGTATACCCGGACCTTCAATAAAGAAGCCAAAAACATCATTATAGGCAGTACCTACATAATCACAATATTCCTCTGTAGCAAAAACGTATTCAAAACTTATTACGTCCTCAGTTGGCACGAAATCGAATTCCAGGCTTACCAGATCCCAAAAATCAAGTCCGTTTACCCCTGGCAGCGGAGACAGATCCGCATCGAAGTTCGTCCCGTTTGCAGCATGGGACTGTGGAAACTCGGCATTCATCCGGTTGTTCGGACCGATAGCCTTTATGACCGGCATGGTCGAAATGATCATACCACTTTCCATTCCTATATTGGTCGAACCGTTGCTGAACGTTCCAAGTTGGAAGGGCTCTCCGGAAAACGTCACATTCTGGACGTCAAAACAGCTGTTCCCGATGAAGACATGCTGGATCACCGAGTCTTTATCTACATCAGGCGTCACCTGTAATAATGCCGAACCAGACTCTGGCTCGCCGTCTACTGCCTTTTTCGGGCAGGTGGCACATTGCAGGGTCAGTGCATACCGTCCCGGCGTTCCGGGACTGCCCACAACACAGGGAAAACGAAGCAGGAACTCCATAGTAGGACCCGTGGCTTTGAATGTTACAGCCCCTCCATCATCAATACCATCCTTTAATCGGATACTTGGCATACAATCCGCCCAGGCAGCAGGCGCCGGCATTTCCAGCGCATATGTTTCTCCCGGAAGGAGGTTCTGTACGATCAGCCTTTGTTCAGAGGCTTCCGGCACCAACAGATGGAACTGGACCTGCCCGTCCAGAATAATTTCCGGTGGATCTGAAACAGGAGTGATACGAACCGGTGAAGCTTCAAAAGACAGGGCCGGAGCCGATGAGATCAGAAACAGTATACAACACCAGATAAAAGACACAAACGGCGTATTGGTCTTCTTCATACTTGCTTACATTTTCAGGTTAAAAATTGCCAATGTGGACACTATTTCTTACTCCAGGCATAACTGACGGTCATCTCATGGCTCGTTCCGTACGTGCCACCAAAACTCGAAATATTGTAGTCAAAACTGTATCCGATCCGCACCAGCGATCCTTCCAGCCGTAA
>SBHD01000351.1 GCA_006226345.1 Bacteroidota bacterium
TGGAAATAGTATTTTTCAGAAAAGTAAGGATCAACGGCCCCAAGCCAGCGCACGGCAAAATAATCGACCGGCAGGTTGGGGCTGGGGGCGTCCTGATCCCAGACAAAATTGATCGTGGTATCGATCTGGGTAAAGACCAGTTCACCAAAGGTCGTATCCGTGTTCAGGGTATGGTATTGTCCGTACACACCGGTGCCGGTAAGCAGTACATCTTCATAAACGGCATGCAGCACCGTCAGGTCTTCCTCCGCGTACAGGACCCGAGCGGAAGTGATTTCGCCATCCGTCCAGTTGGTAAATACAGTGAGTGTGTCCAGGGATTGAAAGGATGGTTGTGCCTGGATCTGACGCAGCATCCCTTTTACACTGGTTACTTCAAAAGGGGTGATGAATGTTTTTCCGTCGACCCGCATCGGTAGTCCGCTGGGTGTGCTTTCCAACCGGATCCTAGTTTTTAACGGATAGATATCCCGGTAAACGGTTTTGGTCAGTCCTGCCTGATCCCGGGCTGTCAGGTAAATCCGTAGCCAGACATTATCGTCGGTTTCACCAATACGCGGCACGACATATGATCCACTCCCGGTGGCATAAACAGGCCCCAGGCCGGGGTGCGTATGCTGATCGTGGTGCAGGTCCAGCCGCCAGCTCAGGTCGTCTTCCTGGATCGGGCCGGTTTCCGGGTCGGTGGCCTCCCCGCTAAACCAGATCGTATCGCCAGCGGCATACATCAGATCGACTGTCGGTGTCAGGATAATCGGCACCGGCCGTTGGTTGCTCGTAACGCGGAGGGTGGCTTCCATACTGGTGACCTGTCCGAACGGGTTGGACGCCAGACACTGGATCAGTGTGCCGCTGTCGGCCAGCATGACGGTTTGCAACAGCAGTGAATCCGAAGTGGCGCCTGGGATGTCTTCTCCGTCGCGTTGCCACTGGTACGTGATGGTAGGGGAGCCATTGGCATTTACCGTGAACAGCGCATTTTCTCCTATTGTTACGAGTACATTGTGCGGTTGCAGGCTGAAAACAGGCGCCCCGTCACCTACGTAATCCACCCGGTACAGAATGCCTTCTCCCGAGCTGGTATTGTCAATTTCGGATCCGCCGCCCAGTCCGCCGCGGGCAATGTAGTACAGTTCACCAGCCTGGCCGGTCAGGATCACCAGTGGCCGGTTGATATTATCGGCAAAGGTACCTTCGTACTGTCCGGTTGCCGGATCGAGGATGCTGATCCGGCGGTTACAGTAGTCACCGAAAAAAAATTTGCCGATATAGTCGTTTGGAAACTGCACCACCGGCGGGTTGTAAAAAGCGGCACCGGTGATCGCGCACCCGATATTATGGGAATAGCTATACAACGGGTCCTGGTAATTTGGGGGAACCTGTTGCCCGTTTTGATTGCCCTCCAGCAGGTCCCAACCATAGAAGTATCCGCCTGCCACATCATTGACCTCCTCAAAATAACTGCTTCCCACATCACATACAAACAAGCGGCCGGTGCCTGGCTGGATTGCCAGGGAAAAAGGGTTGCGAAACCCGGAGGCATAAATCGCACGATAAATACCGGTGGCCTGGTCGTAGAACGGGTTATCCTGCGGAATGGTACCGTCGTCATTCAACCGGAGCACCTTCCCGAGCAACGACTCCAGGAGCGGGGCGCTGGCCGGATTCGCGCCTTCACCTACCGCGAGGTACAGTTTGCCATCCGGACCAAAGGCCATGGAGCCGGCATTATGGATGGTGCCGGCAAGCGGATCCAGCTCCAGTAATACTTCTTCGCTTCCCGGTATAGCGTAGTTGCCTAGTGCCTGTACCCGGCTCAGGCGGTTGTGGCCGGCAGATTCTACAGTGTAGTACAGGTAGATATAACCGTTTTGGGAGAAGTCCGGGTGAAAAGCAATACCGCTCAGCCCGCGTTCATTGAAATTATCGACGGGCAGCTGGATGAACGGATCGGGAAGCAGCTGGCCATTTTCGACCACGCGCACGGCCCCGTATTTTTCCGTGATAAAGATCCGCCCGTCCGGTGCCTGAGCCATGGAGGTCGGGTCGAGTCCGGTTGCCAGAGGGATCTCGACAAAACCAGGCGGCAGGTTGGCAGCGGTAATAAATTGTACAAAATGGAGTAAAAGAAGTAAAAGGAGGTTACGCATGCGTTGAACTGTTTTGCGCAAAAATGGGCACTGCAAAAGAAAAATTGATTCTAAATAGGCCGTAAAAGCAGCCTTTTGCCAAAAAGACAGCGCTCAGGCAGGCAAAAGACTGGTGCTCCGGAACCATCCGGAAGGCTGTTTTCGGATATCACTCTGGCCAAAGGCTAATACCAGCCTTGGGGCATATCTGGCATTTTGATGACCGAAATCATCACGGCTGTTTGTTTAAAAGTATGGATCTTGGACTTTGCAGGGATGCGCCGCTTTCTACGCTGAACCGCGCATGCCGATCTTCGCCTTTTCCTGCCTGGTCTGTCCGCCCATTTTTTTATCAAAACACGTTGTGTATGAAAGTTTTTTTTGCGTTGCTTCTCGCAATCGGCACAGGCCATTTGACGTATGCCCAGGTTAAAACCGAACTGCCGGAGTTGCAGGAAGCCCGGCTGAAGGCCCGGCTGCTCGAACAGCAGCAATTACCGGTCACTGTCGGCGACCGGGCTGCTACGTACCTGGCCGACATTACCTATGGACGGTTTCATTGGACGGTCGACCCGGCCGTACGCTTTATATCCGGCGTGGTGATGTACGCGTTTATACCCAAAGAGAATCTGACTGCCTGGGAGCTGGACCTGGCGACTACCCTGGAAGTGGACTCCATACGGTGGCAGGGACAATACCTGACATTTGACCACGGCACGGATGCCGTGCTCCGACTGACCTTCCCGCAGACGCTGCCCGCCGGAGTACCGGACTCGGTTGAGGTCTTCTATCGAGGTGTCCCGGAAGATACCGGTTTCGGGTCATTTGTGACTACTACGCATAATGGCGATACACCGGTGCTTTGGACCCTTTCGGAGCCGTATGGTGCACGCGACTGGTTTCCCTGTCATCAGGACCTGGATGACAAGGTCGATTCCTGTGATATTTATGTGACGGCTCCGGAAGGAAACAGGGCGGCCAGTAATGGTACCTTGCAGTCGGAAAAAACCGAAAACGGCTGGACAACTGCCCACTGGCAGACCCGTTACCCGACAGCTACCTATCTGCTGGCTATAGCGGTGACCAATTATGCGGTATATGAGGAAGAGGTACCTTCCGCAAATGGTGTTACCCGTGTGGTAAACTATGTGTATCCGGAAAAACTGGCCCAGTCGCAAAGTGAATCGTCAGCAATCATTGAGCAAATGATGCTGTTCGATTCCCTTTTTGGAGTCTACCCATTCCGCGATGAGAAGTATGGACATGCGCAGTTTGGTTGGGGAGGCGGCATGGAGCACCAGACAATGACCTTCATTGTCAATTTTAATTATGAACTGATCGCCCATGAACTGGCCCACCAGTGGTTTGGCGATATGATCACTTGCGGCAGCTGGGAGGATATCTGGCTGAACGAAGGGTTTGCTACCTACCTGGCCGGCCTGTGCTATGAACGCTACCGGCCACAGTGGTGGCGGAATTACCGGCAGGTACGCCTGAATTCAGTGGTGAGTCAGCCCGGAGGCTCGATCCTGGTAAACGACACGACCAATGTGTACAGGATCTTTAGCGGCCGGTTGTCGTATGCGAAAGGTGCCCTGGTATTGCACCAATTGCGTTGGATACTGGGAGATGGAGTGTTTTTCGACGCTATCCGGAATTATGCAAACGATCCGGCCCTGGCATTTGGTTATGCCCGTACTGCTGATCTCCGCCAACATCTGGAACAAACCTCGGGCCGTGACCTGAGTCAATATTTTGCCGACTGGTATGCTGGTGAAGGATTCCCCAGTTACCAGTTAAACTGGTCGCAGGGTGCCGGAAACCAGGTTGTCATGACCTTGGATCAGACGACATCTATGCCATCATCCGTACCGTTCTTTGCATTGCCGGTACCGGTGCAATTGATCGCTGCTGACGGCCGGGATACCCTTTTGGTATTGGATCACACCTATTCCGGCCAGTATTTTACGGCTGATGTAGATTTTCCGGTGGATACGGTAGTGATCGATCCGGCCCTGTGGCTGATCACCGCTAATAATGTAACCACACAAACCTCAGGTATTCAACAGCCGGACTCGAACCTGGGAGACTGGTCCGTTTCTCCAAACCCGGCACATGACCACATCGTGCTTGCTTTGGAACCGCAAAAGCCGCTTGCCGTTCAGGCATCTCTGGTCGCACTGGACGGGCGGGTACTGCAATCCTGGAACCTGGAGGTGCAGTCAGGAAGAAATTCTATTCCATTGCAAATAATGCCTGCATCGGCAGGCATCTATCAACTGGTACTGCGTACTCCAAACGGGGCAGCTGCCAGGAAGTTGGTGGTAGACTAGACACTGCTATACACGTCCTGCGACTTTTGAGTCGTAGGACGTGTATGCAAGGGATGCTACCTTTACCGGATCATGCGTTTTGCCTGCTTTCTGTTTTTTTTGTGCCCGCTACTTCTTACGGCTCAACCCGACTCTGTGCGGCTGGATACCCTGCGCACAGTAACCATCGCTGCTACGCGTTTGCCTTCCACTGCCAATAACTCCGTTTTGGCAGTGTCCGTGCTGGAACGGGCGCGCATCCGGCAGGGGCAACCGCTGCTAAGCCTGCAGGAAGGCCTCGCTGCCGTACCGGGCTTTTTTTTACTTAACGATGCCAATTATGCGCAGGACTTACGGATCTCGATCCGTGGTTTTGGCGCGCGGTCGGGCTTTGGGATCCGGGGTATTAAACTCCTGCTCGATGATATCCCGGAGTCAGCGCCTGACGGGCAGGCGCAGGTCGACAACCTGGATCTGGCTGCAGTGGACCGGATCGAAGTGGTACGTGGTGCTTCCGCCGGGTTGTATGGCAATGCCTCCGGTGGCGTGATCAGTATCCGGAGCGATGCTATTCCGAAGCGGTGGGCAGCCGGCGTCCGGTTAACAGGGGGCTCATACGGGTTCCGGCAACTGCATGCTGATTGTGGGACAACCTGGGGAAAACAAGGGTTCCGGCTGGCCCTGACGCACCTGGGGCATTCCGGATACCGTGAACATGCTGTCATGCGGAGCACGCTGCTCAATGGGAAATGGCGGTACATGCCGGACACTTCGGCCAGCCTGTCCATTTTGGTGAATTATGTCAACAGTCCGTTGGCAGAGGATGCTGGGGCGCTATCGGCTACCCAGGTAACGGCGGACCGCCGGGCAGCCAACCCCAACAACATACGCTATAATGCCGGAGAGGCAGTGGCGCAGGGCAGGGTCGGTCTGGTGTACGAAAAGCACTGGAACGCCCAGGAACTCCGTTTGCGCGGCTATTCCACCTGGCGGGCATTTGACAACCGTTTGCCTTTCCAAAATGGCGGGCAGGTAACCCTGCAACGTTGGTTTGCCGGAGGTGGAGCGCAATACACCCGGGTCCGAAACCAGTTGCGGCTGACGGCCGGACTTGATCTGGACCGGCAAACCGACCTTCGGCGGCGGTATGATAACGAAGAGGGCCGCCGGGGCAATCTGGGGCTGGAACAACAGGAAACGTTTGGCAGCGCAGGGTTATTCACATCCGCAGAGTGGAATGCCGGTGGCCGGTGGACCCTGAGCGGGGGCGGCCGGCTGGACCTGGTGCAACTTCGTGTAGTCGATCGTTTTGAAACAGATGGGCTGCAATCCGGCCAATCGACCTTTGAACGGGCGAGTCCCTGGGGTGGCCTTGTTTATCGCCTGAGCCGACGTTTGCTTGTATATGCCAACACTACGACAAACTTTGAAACCCCTACACTGATTGAGCTAAGCAACAACCCGGCTAACTCGGGCGGATTTAACACCGGGCTTAAACCACAGCGTACCCTGTCGCTGGAAGCCGGTCTGCGCGGCCGCTGGCCGGCCGGTATGCTTCTGGAGGTTGCTTGTTTTTACACCCGTACACAGGACGCGCTCGTTCCCTACGAATTAATTGACTTCCCTGGTCGAACCTTTTATCAAAATGCCGGTGAAACGCTGCAACGTGGGATCGAACTCGCCATACACGGGCGACTCCTTCGGGGCCTTACGGCAGATCTGGCCTATACCCTGGCGGATTTTAAATACCACAGATATGAAACTCCGGCGGGGGATCTTTCCGGTCGGGCCCTGCCCGGCCTGCCCGGCCATTGGGGCATGATGGAAGTACAGTATCAGCACAGGGAAGGCTGGTTTGGCCGGTTGCAGATCCGTCAGGCCGGCCGGTATTTTGCCGATGATACAAACTCGGTGCCAGTGGAAGCCTATGTCCTTTTACATCTACGCGGTGGATACACCAAGTCCTTCGGAATTGGGCATATCCGCTTGTTTGCGGGCGCTGACAACCTTACAAATACTGCTTATTTCAACAATATCAGGATCAATGCAGCGGGCGCCCGGTATTTTGAACCGGGGGCGGGACTGACCGTCTTTGGTGGAGTAGAATGGAACCTGGATTGACTGCGTGTGCCCGGGGTAGTTATTCCGGTAAATGCCAGTGTCCGTTTTCCATGCGCCAGATCCGCCGCGGATTATCCTCTTTTAGTTCCTCTGGCAACAAGGTCTCCGGAAAATTTTGGAACGCCACCGGCCGTACAAACCGGAAAATAGCGGCAGTTCCCACCGAGGTACTGCGCGCATCGGTCGTGGCAGGGTAGGGGCCGCCATGGACCATGGCATCACAAACCTCCACGCCGGTAGGGAACCCTCCGAACAACAGTCTTCCGGCTTTTTGGGCCAGGTAGTCGATCAGATCTGGAAAGTTTTTAAAATCCTTTTCTGTGCCGTATACCGTGGCGGTGAGTTGTCCGTGCAACTGGCCGATCACCTGGTACAATTCATCCGCATCCTGGCTGGTGACCACGAGAGAGGAAGGTCCGAAGACTTCTTCCTGCAGGCTGTTGTCATCCAGGAATGCAGCAGCCGGTACCTGTAGCACTGCAGGAGCGCCTTGTCCGGGATTGGCACCTGTTTGGCTTTTAGCCACCACCGTTACCCCGGAGGTGTTCTCGAGCCGGTCCAGTCCCGTGAGATAGGCGGATTCGATCCCGGAATTCAGCATGGTACCGGGTGGCGTTTCCTGTATGTTTTTGCCAAGAACCTCCAGGAATTGCGGCAGGCCTGTTTTTCCGGCGGTCAGGACCAGTCCCGGATTGGTACAAAACTGCCCAACGCCCAGTGTGATGGAGCCACACAACCCGGGTGCTAGTTCACTGCCCTTTGTTTTCAGAAAATCCGGCAGGATGATCACCGGATTGACCGAGCCCATTTCCGCATAAACCGGGATCGGCTCCGGACGTCCTGCTGCCAGATCGAACAGGGTCCGGCCGGCCCGGAACGATCCGGTAAAACCAACGGCCTTCAATTCCCGGTGCCGGACGAGGTACTTACTTTCTTCAGCGCCGCCATGCACCATTGAAAATACGCCGGCCGGTATGCCGGTTTCTTTTGCTGCGGCATTGATGGCGCCGACTACCAGTTCGGAGGTGCCGGGATGGGAAGGATGCGCCTTCACAATGACCGGGCAGCCGGCAGCCAGTGCCGAGGCCGTATCGCCACCGGCCACAGAAAAAGCGAGTGGGAAATTGCTCGCGCCAAAAACTGCTACAGGACCTAAAGGCATATACATACTCCGGACGTCGGGTTTGGGTACCGGTTGCCGGTCCGGCTGGGCAGTGTCGATCCTGGCCTGGACCCAGGAGCCTTCCAGGAGTGTTTCGGCAAATTTGTTCAGTTGGCCCACCGTACGTCCGCGCTCACCTTCGAGCCGGGCCTGCGGAAGTCCGGTTTCGGCCATGGCCCGTTCGATCAGCGTAGCGCCCAGGGCGGTGATCTGTGCACCGATAGATTTCAGGAAATCTGCCCGTTGCTGTGGCGTGGTACGCCGGTAGGTGCGGAAGGCCTCCTGGGCTGCAGTCAGGGCATGGTCGATCTCGTTTTTGGTCGCAAATGCAAAATCCCCTTCCAGCGGAGCGCCAGTTTGTGGGTTGATGCCCTGAAAATGGGTATGGCCAAGTGCGGAAAGCTGGCCGGCTATACTGTTTTGTCCGTGTAGTTTCATGACTGCGTAGTTAGGCAATTTTACCGAAACCAGAAAGGTGAAACAAAAATGTAACCGGCGGTTATTATGTTTTTTAATCTCTATCCATTTGCAGGCTGTGCACGCATTCCAGCTGCCTGAAGGCATGCCGGAATGGGTGGGAGGAGATCGATTGACGGACCTTTGGTATGTTGTATCTTTACTGTGGCGTATTGAAAGTTTGTGGTGGTCATCCCCCTGTGCCCCTCAATGGGGGATTTTGCTTCGCTACGCTCCGCAAATTCACCGCGTACTGGACGGCGTAGCCGGACAGTTTCCCCCTTTGAAGGGGGCATGACCACCACAAACTTTCAACCCCCAAACTTCCCATCAAGCACCTGCCAATGAAACACATAAGATTGCTCCTGTTCTTATTTTTCTCCGCCGGCTTCTGTATCCCGGCACTATCCGCCCAGGAATTAATGACCCTGCCCGCTGGCTGTAATTTCGCGGCAACTGACACGCTGAAGGAAGTATATACCTATCCGCCGTCACAGGAAGCCCTGCGGATCGTGGAGGAGATCATGCGGGTGAATGTGCTGCCGCAAAACTTCATCGTGCGATCGTCGGACTGTAATAATGCACTAGCTACCACCACAGGCAAACAGCGTTATATCCTGTACAGCACCAGTTTCCTGGAAAATTTCAAAAAAGAGGCAAAAACCCGGTGGGCGGCCTACTGTGTACTGGCCCACGAAGTAGGGCACCACCTCAGCAACCACGACCTGGAGGAAACGGATGTGCGCGTACGCAAACGCTATGAACTGGAGGCAGATAAGTTTTCCGGCGGTATCCTGTACCGGCTGGGTGCTTCGCTGGAGGAAGCCCAGGCCGGCATCAATACCTTTTCTGATGACAACGGAAGCCGCACCCACCCCCCCAAACGTGCCCGCCTGGAAGCCGTGGCCGTCGGCTGGAAGCAGGCCGAAGAACTGGCGCAGCTGGCTGAAGAGACCAAGGGCGTGGCCGATGCGGACTCCGAGGAAAAGCGGTTGTTCGATCAGGCCGCCGCCGCCACAGATCCGTTTGAAGCCATTTACCTGCTCGATCAGGCCATAGCCCTGAAAGCCGATTATGCCGCTGCTTACCTGGAACGTGGAAGATCGAAGATCAATATTGAAAATGTGGATGAGTACCGGGCGGATTACAAAGGTGCAGTGGCTGACCTGACCGTCTACCTGCAGCTCCGGCCGAAGGACCCGGCAGGGTATGTCGAGCGGGGATACGCCTACCGGCGTCTGAATGAAGATGCCTGGGCACTGGAAGATTACAACCATGCGATCCGGCTGGACGCCGGATTTGCCGATGCCTACCTCGGCAGGGCCTGGATATACATGAAGGGCTTTGACTACCCGGCTGCTCTGCGCGACCTGGACCAGGCTATTCAGCTCCGGCCGGATTTTACCGAAGCGTACTACTGGCGGGGGTATATCCGGTTGGGTATGAATGACAACGAACTGGCACTGGCTGACTTTGACCAGGTGCTGGGACTCCAGCCGGACCATGCCACGGCCCTGGAGTTGCGGGCGTTGATCTGGCAACGTATGGAGCGGTGGACGGAAGCGGTAGCTGATTACAACCGGTTGCAACAGTTGCAAGGGGAGGCGTTCATCAGCAACATGGATCGCGGAGCTTGCTACCAGATGCTTGGTAACCATGCAGTAGCCATTCGCGATTTTGATGAAGTACTGCAGCGGAATTCCGGGGCATCTGAGGCATATATGTACCGGGGAGTATCGGAGGCGGTAATGGGCAGGGCCGATGCCGCGCAGGCGGATTTTGACCAGGCGCTGGCACAAACGAGCCTGAAGATCAATACGACCGCTACGATCGGGTGTATGCTGGTCAAATTCGGCCGGATCAAAGACGGACTGGTCTGGCTGGACAAGGTATTGTCGGAATACCCGGACAACGACCAGGCAAAGGCGTGTAAGGCGGAAGCGTTGAAAAAGTAGGGTGGAGGTATACAGGCCGGAGACCGGTGGTTTTTTCTCGATTCGAGGTTGTTAATCCCAATTTTCCCCACAAAAACGTGTCAAAATTTGCGAATTTTGCGCCGCCTGCCGCCTGGCAGGTGCCTAACCATTTCCATCTGCGTAAAATCAAATTAAGAATGCCAAAAGAGATTTACGAAAAACACCTGCAAAGCTGGATTGAAGACGAAAAAGCCGCCCTGGAACTTATTGCCGTGGTGGGTAAATTGTGGTTCGATCATTCCATTGAACTGATCATTTTCCGCAACCAAATGGTCGACCGGAGCGCTTCCGAACTCTTGCACCTGCACCACTATGCCCGGGAGGTAGTCCGGCATCCGCTGTCCGTACATGATACTCTGGGACTGGCCAAGGCCATTTACGCTAATCATCTGGCCCCATCCCGGCTGGATATCGGCCGGATCGGGGTACAATGGCTGGATGAAAAAGCCAAATACGCCGATGAGTCTGATTTTGTCCGTCAAACGCTGAAAGGCCATATCGGTTCAGACAAGATCAACCTCCAGCCTAAAGATGTTGTGTTATACGGTTTTGGCCGGATTGGCCGGATTGCAGCCCGGGAATTGATCACACAAGCCGGCAGGGGTGATCAGTTGCGCCTGCGTGCCATCGTGACCCGTGATAAAAGTCCGGACGACATCGTCAAGCGCGCTGATCTGCTGCGTTCCGATTCCGTACACGGGCATTTTCCAGGTACGGTGATCCCTGATGTGGAGAAACGCTGTATTTGGGTGAACGGCCATAAAATTGATATGATCAATGCCGGTACGCCTGAAGAAATTGACTATACAGCCTACGGGATTGATAATGCGTTGGTGATTGACAATACCGGCGTATGGCGCGACCGGGCAGGCCTGAGCCGCCATCTGAAATCCAAAGGCGTGTCCAAAGTGCTGCTCACTGCACCGGGCAAGGGTGACATCCCCAACGTGGTGCATGGAGTGAACAACCACAACTTCGACCTGGAAAGTGAGAATATCTGGTCGGCAGCCAGCTGTACGACCAACGCTATCATACCGGTTTTATCGGCGATCCATGATTCGCTGGGCATTGAAAAAGGACACGTGGAAACCGTGCACTCTTACACCAACGACCAGAATCTGCTCGATAACTACCACAAAAAATACCGGCGCGGGCGTTCGGCAGCGCTGAACCTGGTCATCACGGAAACCGGTGCTGAAAGTGCCATCGCCAAGGTAATCCCCGAACTGGCGGGCAAGTTTACTGGTAATGCGATCCGGGTACCGACCCCCAATGTATCCCTCGCTGTGCTGAACCTGCAGCTCCACCAGGCTACCAGCAAGGATGATGTGAACGAGATCATGCGCAAGGCCGCCCTGGAGGGCCACCTGGTGGAACAGATCCAGTACTCCTTCTCCAACGAATTGGTATCCAGCGACCTGGTCGGCAACCCGATCGCCTCGATCTTCGACTCGCCGGCTACCATCGTGTCCCGCGACGGAAAAAGCGTTGTGTTGTACGTGTGGTACGACAATGAGTACGGCTACACCCGGCAGGTGATCCGCTTTGCCAAGCAACTGGCTGGTGTGATCCGCCTTCGGAATTACTAGAAGCCACTTTTGGGAGGGCTTCTAAACTGGTAAGACGGAGTTAATATGCGCTGTGCTTCAACGGAATTTGGAGCACAGCGTTTTTGTATCAAAAAAAATCGATGCTCTCGACTGCAATTATCCCGAGAGGTACTATCTTTGCATCCGCTTTACGCAATTGGGGGTTTAGCTCAGCTGGCTAGAGCGCTTGCATGGCATGCAAGAGGTCACCGGTTCGAATCCGGTATCCTCCACAAACTAAAGGGGTTGCGCGATTTCGCGTAACCCCTTTTTTGGTCATATTGTGGTTCTAATCACTTCAAAAATAAGGTGTTGTCGGGTTGTTAGATCAAGGAGGGCTGCCCTGGGTCTGCAGGTTTAGAATAAATCCTCCTATTTTTCCTTGATGGTCACCGACAGGGCCTCCATCGTCCGGCCCCGCTTTTTAGAGGTGCCGCACCATTTGCCATTTTTCGCCCGGGCCAGGGTCTTCCGGCCCTTCAGCCGGGCGCTATAGGCGATGTCATATTTGCCGGCGTCAGCGCCTTCCAGTTCAAGCACAACGCCCATGACGCGCCGCCGGCTGTTTCCGGTACCCACGTACTCGCCTTCTTTCTCGCTCTGCACCACACCGTCATCTGAGGTGTTGACCATGTAGCGGAGGGTGAGCTTGCGGGAAGCGGGGTTGAGTTTCAGGTTCAGCCCGAGGACGCGTTTGACGGGCTTGAAATCACTGCCGATCAGTTCGTCTTCCTTGAATGGCACGTCCCCTTTGCTGTTGAACCGGATAGTGCCTTCCAGCGCCACCCCCTGGCCGGTGGTTGATGTTGCAGGCGCCGGGGTTCCGGCTTTTTTTGCTTGTTCGATAGCTTTTCCGGCATCGATGCGGCCGTAGCCATAGTAGAGGCTGTGCCCTTTGGAATCATATTCGCCACCAGTCTTATCGATCTGGACGCAGGATTTCTTGATCAGATCTTTTACTTCTGCCGGGCGAAGGTCCGGATTGGCCGCCAGCATCAGTGCGACGATCCCCGCCATGCCCGGACAGGCTGCAGAGGTGCCACCGAAAGTATTTACATAACTGGTTTCGGTGTAGCCGAAATTTCCGAGCCGATCGGTGGTGCGCAGACCTTCGCTCCGGGGCGCCGGATGCTGGAAGGCTCGCCATCCGTAGTCAGCGCTGGGGAAACTCACCCACACGGATTTCCCGTAATCGCTGTAGACGCAACGCTTGCCGCTGTCGTTGCAGGCCGCTACGGCGATCACACCCGGGAAACTGGCATAACCGTCGTTTCCGGTGTCTTCGTTGCCATTACCGGCTGCGAACAGGATCACCGTGCCTTTCCCCTTGCGGCCTTTGTTCAGCACATATTCCATAGCCAGACGGGTGCTGTCCGGAAGCCCTGTAAAGCGGTTATGTGTGGAGTCCATCGGGTTCCACCATTCTCCGTCGGTTGGGCCCCAGGAGCAGGAGATCACATCGGCACCGTGGTCGGCGGCCCAGACAAAGGCATTGGCCTCGGCCATGCTGCCCAGACCGCTCCGCAAACGGATCGGCATCAGGTTGGCTTCCGGTGCGGTACCGGATGCGCCGCCCGGTAAACCTGCAGCACAAGCTACGCCGGCACAGGCCGTGCCGTGGTTGTCGTCCTCCATTTTGGGCATCGGTACGTGATCGTTTTGCGTGGCGTCGAAGGGGTGTACGATCCGGCCGGCAAACTCGGGATGGTTCAGATCGATACCGTCGTCGATGACCGCGATGGTAATACCCTTGCCTTTGGTATGTTTCCAGGCGGTTTCAATATTGATATGCTCGTTGACTGCATGCCCATTGATGGTGGTTTGGGCCAGGTGCCATTGTAACACGTGTACATCTTTGAACCTGCGTTCCTGGACGATCTCGGGGTGGCAGTATTCCACATTCTTTTCTTCCAGCAGCTTTTCGGCGATATTGAATACCTCCAGGCCGGTGCCCTCCGATGCTTCTACGAAATAGGCATTGGTCGCGAACGGGAGTTTGCTCTTGATCCTCAGGTTGTATTTTTCAATAACGGCCAGGCAATCGGCCTCGGACGTTTTATCCAGGAACTTCACAAAGAAGTTTTCGGTGTACAGCATGACTTCTCCACTGTCGGCATCCTGCAGGACCCGCCCGGCAAAGCGGACATCTTTTTCCTGTTTCAGGGCAGCCCGGGCGGCATCGCGTTTGCGGGTGCTGCCGGTTGATTCCAGGCCTTCGTCCTGGCTGACGCGGCGTACCGTTACGCCGGCTTCCGGGAAGGCAGCGACCTCCTGTGAATCATCAATGATCGCACGGCTGTCGCGGCTCAACTGCGCTTTTTCAATTTTTTTATTCCCCTTTACGCGGATGGCTACCATATCCGGGCTTTCCACGAGGTTGATGGTTTTGCCTTTTTTACCGCCGAATTTTACTTTATACATGGGTCAATATTGTGAGTTTCTGAATGAATAAGGAGCGCGCCTACATCCGGTGCTGCTCATTGAAGAAACGCCATTCGAAACGCTCTGCTTGCCTCTTGGTGGAGAAAAAACTGGTGCAAGCAAAAGGCGGAGTGGAATGACATAACAGGCGTTTTGCCCCGAATATGTACCTTTTTCCGGTTATTCGCAAATCTCGCCGATCCATTTCTGATCGATCTTTCCGTATTCGTCGATGTGGAACACTGCACCAACCGGGCAGCCGGTGGGGCCGGAAGAATCGATCAGGTAGCGGTAGTCAAATCCGAAATCGATCGGTTCGCCCAACAGGCGTTTCACATCTGCTGTATCGGCCTGTGCCGGTAGTTGATCCACTATGTGGCTGAGACTTTCGTAGTCCCGGAACTGTTGATAATGTTGTCCGTATTTCTTCAGGGCACCATAGGTGGTGCAACCCACCAGGGAGGCGACGATCAATAGATGCAAAAATTTGGTCGGGTTCATAATAAAGTTGTTTATCAGCCTTTTGCACCGTCGTCTTCTTCCGACTCCTCCGGCTCTTTGCCGGTCCGGCGCGTGCTTTCAAACAAGCCGGTATCCGGCCGGGTCAGCACCGGCGCCGGTGTCGGTGCGGGCGCTACCACTACCGCTTGTTGGGTTTCGCCGGACGAGCCCTTGCGGAAGCTGACTAACTGGCGCAGCAGGTCGAACCAGAATTTGGCGCCCAGTGATACGGCCAGGGCGGTGGTCAGCCAGCCGATCAGTTTCAGCAGCCACCAGTTGGTCTTTTCTTCTGGGGCAGGCCACTCGACATTGTCCCAGCCCAGGCCGAGTGGGGAGCGGAGGGCGGCGATATTGTTGTTCAGGAGGGTATCCATGCGTGCTTTGGCGGCATAGAAATCGGCATTGACCAGCACGCTGTCTGTGGCAACCGGCGCAGGTTGGGTTTCCACATATTCAGTGGCGGCGTCCGCCAGGTATTCCCGCAGGGTGGCATTGGTGGACAGGCTTTGATAAATATTAAGTACATCCACATTGAAGATCACGGCGGTGATAAAACCGATCCAGATCAGCCAGACCCGCATGTTATTGACGTACCACTCCGAGGCACGTTCCATGACCTCGTTGAACCATTCCTCCACTTTCATACGAAAGATGCCGATATCGTCGTGCGACTCGCGGTACAGGAAGCTCAGGATCTCCTTCATTTTACCTTCCGGCAATTGAGCTAGCACGGCTTTCACCTCTCCGGTGGAGTTGATCTGCAGCATGTCCATCAGGATGGCCGTGAACGTGCCCGGCCGGATATAGGAAGGCGGCAGACCGGATTTACGGATGGTCCGGAGCAGGTTAGCCTTTTCTTTCAGTTGGCTGAAGTACACATGGTTGGTGAACACCTCGGTTTCCTTGTCGCCCAGCATGGTTTTAATGGCGTTGATCAGGTTGCGGCCGCGCAGCGACAGCAGGCCCGACAGCATTTCCATGATCGTGGTGGTCAGCAGGCTGAACAGGAGCAGGATAAAAACGATACCGATGACGATGGAGAGGAGGTTGAGCATAGGTGATTGTTTTGACTTGATAAAAATGGAACAGATGCCAAAATTGGGAGATTTTACGCATATCTACATGAGCCCGGGCAATTAATTTGCAGAAGACATCTGTTCCGGATGCATCTAATTTACCATTGGTGTATTGAACCGGGCGTCTTCCCTTCAGTCAAAAGATCATTGTTTTTTACAGAAACTGGTTATGCCGGCCTTTGCAAACCGGACAACGAATAGTATGGTTGTCCGTGTTTTCCATGAAAGCATGGATATTCCTGAATTAGTGGATTACCTTGAAGCATTAGAATGGAGGGCCGGATAACTTGCGGTGGCAATTCTCACCCAAATTTTCCGATAATGATAGCACATGCGCTGGACATCCTCCGGAACGAGCTCGCTGCCAATCTGGCAACCTACCCGGCGAGTAATGGTGGATTCAGCGTTGCCCTAGAAAATATCGCCCAGTATAACCCGGCAACTGTGGACCCGAACGAACCCTGGGACATTGTCCTGTCGCTGGTGAACCTCAAGGAAGAAAGCAGCCTGAAAAACGTCCCGCATTACGTCCGGAACGATGTGACGGCCAAAGTGACGTATGAAAACCCGCCGGTGTTTGTCAACCAGATGCTGATGTTCACGGTTGTCCGCGCCAATTATCCGCTTGCCCTGACGGCCCTTTCCCGTATCATTCGCTTTTTCCAGTCCAAGCGGGTTTTCACACAGGATAATGTTGCACCGGCTTCCCTGGCTGGCACCACCATCCTGGAGGAGGATCAGCTGGAAGACTTCACCCTGATCATGGACCTCTACTCTCCTTCGCTGGAGGAGGTGAACCATCTCTGGGGTACCCTGGGGGGTAAGCAATATCCTTTTGTCTTGTACAGCTTGCGCCTGACCGGCCTGAAATACCGGACTGTTTTGAGTGAAAGCGGAATGATCACCGAGGTGGTCAACGACTTCTATCACAAAAACCCGAATGAAACCAACTGAACTATCTGATGGCAGAGCAGGCAAAAATCGTATATAAACGCTTATTCGAACTACGGGTATTTCACCACTATTACCTGGATGAGGGCAGTACTGATTTTATTGATCTGGCTGAGAGCGATCAACTGACCCGCCTGCTGACGAAATATGATGCGCGCAGCCTGTTCGACCTGCAACCTACCCCTGAAACAGCCGATCTGCTAAAGGGACTCTCCTGCACCCTTAAGAACACAACATTAGGTTGCCTGGTCGGGGCGCCGGAAACCATAGATATTCCTTCGAATGCTGTTTTTGAATTCACCCTTACAATATTAGACCCGGCACTTGCTAATAATACGGCACTGAGCCTGTTGCCGCGTAAGATCTATGAATTCCAGTTAAACGATAAAACCTATCGTTTCAAGGAGAATGTATACGTGTTTACCAATGGAACCGGGGTGAAACGGACCATCAACGGAAATGATGTGCTCTGCCTTTCGCGGGAGTTCCCTGTACGGGCCGGCGGAGTAGATTATCCGGCCGAGTCCTTTGCCCGTCAGGGTAATACGTTGTACCAGGCTGTTCGTGACAACACCGGCATGCTAAATCCCGACAGGCAGCAGATCGATAACAATAAAAACAAGCTGCCGGTATATGTCAATCAAACGGATATCCCGGGCCTCGTTCCTCCGGCGGGTATCGTCGGTGCACCGCCCAAAGGAATTGAACTCCGACCGGGGATACCGGATGCAGTGCATGCACTGATCCGTATCGAGCCGTTGGCAGCCTCCAACGAGTTCAGCCTGCTCCAGCCGGGTGGCTTGCGCGAGCCGGTCTTTGAGATCCACTTTAAGAACCGGTCCACGGTATGGCGCTATTACAACAAGAGCACCGGGGCATTCAATTCTGAAGAGCCGGATCCGCTTCCACTTACCAGGTTCGGAAACGCCGGAAACAAACAAAAACCATCCGAGGGATTTGTCAAAGTCGAACTTACGGGAGCTCAAATCGATGGGCTCTACAGTGATATTTATGAATGAAGTGATTTAAACTTTTTGGTGAGCCGGAATGTAAGTATTTGGTTCTGAAGACAAGACTCATTTTGAGTTGCGTACTGAACCAGGTACGGAACGAAAAATAGGCGAAGTATTCAGGATCAATGGCTTGCATTAC
>SBHD01000372.1 GCA_006226345.1 Bacteroidota bacterium
CTCTGTGTATGACCTTGAAGAACGATTAATTCATTTCGCTGTACGGATCATTGAACTAAATGCGCATTTCCCGGACACGGCTTTGGGGAAACATTTGAGTTTGCAATTGATGCGTTCGGGTACATCCCCGGCCCTCAATTATGGAGAAGCGCAAGGGGCTGAATCCTCTAAAGATTTCCTACACAAACTCCGGCTATGTCTGAAAGAACTCCGCGAAAGTCAGATCAACCTCAAGATCACACTGCGCGCCGGTTTGATCGCTCCGGAAATGGTTCAACCTACCCTTCAGGAATGCAACCAACTCGTCGCTATTTTCACTTCAAGCGTTAAAACGGCAAAAGCAAAAAACCAATCTTCTCCATAAATCATCGGCACAAACCTCCCTACACCACCATCTCCCTTTCTACTTCTACATTTTACATTTTGCCTTTTACATTTATCAGGCCAGCATGATCCGCTGCGGCGCTTCGATCCACATCTTTTCCAACCGGTAAATGCCGATCAGAACCAGGACTGCAGACACTGCTGCTGTGATCATATTCGCTCCGGCAAAGTACATCAGCACCACCGGCACTACGTTGCAAACCAGTGCAACAGCCCAGAATTCCGTGCTGTACCGCCCTTTGGTAATCATTTTCACAACTGCCTTGGCATCCGAAGTAGGATGGCTGATCGTCAGTTCGGTGATCAGGATCAGGATATTCACCAGAACGCTGATCCAGAGTACGTTCCCCGGAATGGCACCGCTATCCGTCACACCTGCTGCATCCAGCAATACAAATGCTGCAGCACCGGCCATCAGGCTGTGCACGATCATGTGCAGGGGGAGCATCGGGCTTTGCCAGAAATCACGGCCTCGGGCCTGCGCAAACAGGAATGCCGTATAAACTGCCACAACCAGTGCCAGGACCAGGCCCGGAACTACAAGCCAGCCTACCAGGTCATCCAGCCCCATCAGGGCACCAACCAGTTGCACGGTCAGCACACCACCGAAAAGGGTTAGCGCATAACCGCCGCGTACCAGCCAGGAGCGCCATTGCGGACGCAGGATAACGTACAGGAAACGCATCGGCTGATCAAGGTCCTTGACCAGGAATGCTGTCGTCAGGATCAGGAAAAACAGGCTGATACCAAGCCCGGCCTGGAACAATGTTCCGGACCAGCTGCCACCCATCTGGCTCATTTGCAACCAAACTGCCAGAAAATAGGCACCTGCCGAAATGGCCTTAGTAGTAACGTAGGCCGGTACTTCCCAGCCCCAGAGAATGCCTTTGCCGGGGATATTGTACACCCGCTTGGCATTCTGGCCGGTCAGCACTTCGATGTTCCGTGCCGGCGCGAAGTCGCCATTAGCGGTTTCACGCACCTGGGTGGCTGATTTTTCCATCAGTTCCTGTACCAGATCTTCACCATCCCAGGCCAGTCGCTCGGTATGCTTGGCAAAGTGGCCAACCCCGCGTGTCTGGGCACTCCAGAGGTTGCCATCAGGCTGATCGGCAGCACTGGGCGTAAGTGCGAATTCGTCCCCATCAATATAATAGAGGTTGGGCACGGTCGCTTTTTCCGGCTTCCGTACCATAGTCTGATGGCGGGATAGCACCTGGCTGATCTCCGAGTCCGGATTGTGCATGTCGCCTGAAATGATGGCGTGCTCCGGACAAACGACCACACAGGCCGGTTCCAGGCCGACATCCACCCGGTGAGCGCAATAGTTGCACTTGGCAGCCGTGTGCGTATCCGGATCGATATACAGCGCATCATAGGGGCAGGCCTGCATACAGGATTTGCAGCCGATACACCGGTTTTTATTAAAGTCAACAATACCGTCTTCCCGGAAATACAAAGCTTCCACCGGACAGATCTCCACACAGGGAGCATCGGTGCAATGGTTGCAGCGCAGGACAGAAAATACGCGGCGCGTATTAGGGAAAGTCCCCTTTTCTACCTGCTTGACCCAGGTACGGAAAACGCCTACCGGAACATCATGTTCGCTTTTGCAGGCGGTCGTACAGGCGTGGCAGCCGATACATTTTCGATTATCAATTACAAAACCGTATTTCATTTACAATAGAGTACGGATATAGGTTTAAAAATTATGGCAGCCATACAGGAGCAAAACTGCACCCCGTATTTCGCCGGTTTTGACAAACGGGCATTGACGATCCGGGTAATGTTCCGGTAAAATTGTCGTCCTGAAACATCAGGAAATTCCGACGTCCGGGTAAGATGTTTCCCTCTTTCTCCGGTGTCTTATGCTGGAGCGCCCTTCCATACTTCAGGGACTTGTCCGAAAGGGCCCTAACCTAATCTCAGCCTAAAATGCGGATTCTTTTCAGGAATGATAAAGTGGCATTTCGATGGCGCTGTAAAATTATTTTTCATCCGAACCACAGCCTGTGACATTTGTCACATTTCACACTGATTTTTGCAATAATAGCGCGGTTCTTTCCGCCCGGTCAAAATATTTTTCTATTGATCGCCCTAAATTATAATTTTTATTCCAAATTGGCGGCTCCTGATGCGAATAGTCAAGATTTTTTGTTGTGCACCTGTTATTTTAGACAGATTCGAAATTAGCCCCTGAAACCCAACCTGTTTTAAACCATGGAGCAAGCGTACGATTATATCATTATTGGAAGCGGTTTCGGTGGCTCGGTGAGTGCCCTTCGACTGGCGGAGAAAGGGTACAAGGTGCTAGTCATCGAGAAAGGGAAATGGTACAAGGACAAGGATTTTGCCCGGACCAACTGGCAGCTGTCCCGCTGGCTCTGGTTTCCGCCTCTGCGGTGGTTTGGGATCATGAAAGTCACGATCTTCAGGCATGTCGGCTTTCTGACGGGCCATGGCGTCGGTGGCGGATCGCTGGTATATGCCAACACCCTTCCGGTACCTGAAAAGACATTTTTCAAGTCCGGAAGCTGGGCCCGGCTCGCCGACTGGGAGCAAGAACTGGCCCCCTATTACAAAACCGCCAGTCGTATGTTGGGCGCCGCCCGTAACCCGGCCTTGTTTGACAACGACCGAAAATTACAGGAGCTGGCTCAGGAGATCGGCCAGGAAGACCGCTTCCGGCCTACAGACGTGGCCGTCTTCTTCGGGAAACCCCGGGTAACAGTCCCGGACCCCTATTTTGACGGGAAAGGCCCCGAACGTACCGGTTGCCATTTTTGCGGCAGCTGTATGACCGGTTGCCGGCACAATGCCAAAAACACCCTCGATAAAAACTACCTCTACCTGGCACAACAGCTCGGCGCTGAAATCCTGGCCGAGCACGAAGTGGTCGATGTGATACCCGTTGGGAAGGAAGATGGCAGCGACGGCTACGACGTTGTATTCCGGTCCTCTACCCGTTGGGTGAAAAAACGCAGGGTTCTCCGTACGCGAGGGGTGATTTTCGCCGGAGGAGTGCTCGGCACGGTCCGGTTGTTGCTTAAACTAAAAGCCACTTCCCTGCCCCGGCTATCCGATAAGGTCGGCCAGGATATCCGGACCAATAATGAAAGCCTGATCATGGTGACGCAACTGGACGGGCAGGCAGATCTGTCGAAAGGGGTCGCTATCGGCTCCATCCTGCATACCGATCCCGACAGTCACCT
>SBHD01000104.1 GCA_006226345.1 Bacteroidota bacterium
GCTCACTACCACAGGGTTGTAAACCGATCTCCAACCGGCCGCGTGGAGCCGGATGGAGGTGATCAGGTCCTCTGCCAGCCCGATACCATGTCCGCCTATCGACTCCAGTGCCTTCCGACGGAAGGTACAATTGGCGCCGATTGCCACGGCACAACCCATGCCGTGCAGGGCCATCTGCGTAGGCCCGTAAAAGGTATAGGTCTGCTCGGCCGCCCCCGCTGCTGTGAAGGACCGGTACTGGTTGTAATATGCCTGGCAGACCTGAACAAAGCCTACCCGTTCGTTTTCAAAATAGCCCAGCGTTTGGTCCAGGAAATTCGGGAACGGTACGTGATCCGGGTCCAGGATCAGGATAAAATCTTCACTGGTGCGGCGTAGCGCCTCATTCACTTTGCCGGCTTTGGCTCCGGGGTACCCGACCAGTTCGAGCCAGACTGCACCGTGGCGTTCGGCGATCTCCCGGAACCGGGGATCCCGGGTGTCGTCCAGCAGGTAGGTCGTATGCGGATACCGGATCCGGGCGCAGGCTGCCAGCGTTTTTTCAAACATCTCCGCCGGCTCACCGGGGGAGGAGGTGGTAAAGATCGCTACCCGCATGCCGGAAGGTGGTGCCGGGGGTGGTGCGGGTTTGTTTATTTTCAATAAACCGATCCAGACCACGATCAGCCGTAATACGCCCCACCAGAAAACAACGCTGAGGGCCAGATAGAGTGCCGGTTGACCGACATGCGCTGCCCGAAACCACCAGTCTGCCAGTTTCAGGGCACCAAAGATCCCCGCTGCAGTCAAAGCCTGCAATACGAACCGGTCGGCCGGCCGAATATTCCGGGCGGACCGGAAGGTCCAGAGTGCTTTGCTGCCTTCCTTTTTCATGTTTAAAAGCGGAGGTTCAGCTGTGCTCCGGCCGTACGCTGTTCGTAAAAGAAGTTCCGGATATAACGGTAATAAGTTTCCAGTCCGGCCTGATCGGATAACTGAAGGCGGAGCTGAACGGCTGCTTCCAACGGTTTGAACGTGGTTTCCCGGAAATCCCGGACAATACGGACCCCCTGTCCCATGCCGGACTTGAGTTGTAAAAACGGATTTTGAGCGGTGGCGGCAATACCGTGCTTATATTCCAGGTTAAGGGAAACCCGGCTGGTAACTGCCCAGTCCACCACAACCAGCCCCAAGTGAATACTGATCTGCTCCGGGGTAAAATAGGGCGTATAAGTACCATCTATTGGTGCTGCCGGCCCCTGCAGGATCTCATCCAGCGTTTTTTCGGAAACATACCGACTCTGCAGGGCGTCTGAATAACTGAATGCATAACCTGCCCGGGCGGAAAGCGAGCCGGCCCGGAGCGGGGGCGATAACAACCAGGCCCAATACGCCGTCACCTGGTTGGCATCTTCAAATACATCGGTCTGTATGCCTGCTTTCCCCCAGAAGCCCCGGGCGTGCTTCCATTCCAGTGCGCCTGCATACTGCCGGTATACCACATTGGTATCCAGGCTGGCCCGGGTGAACAGATAGGGCTGCTCTTCGGCGGACAGGAAGAGTTGCAGGCCCGGGACGATCCGCTGTTGCAGGGCCAGTTTGACTATGCCCGGACGGTCAAAGCCGGACTGGTGATACAATCCGGCGGCTATTTTAAGTTGTGTCCCGATCCCCGGGAAATGAAAATTATTGCCGATTTCGACCATTAAAACCTGCATCAATGCCGTCTCCTGATTGAACCATTTGGGCGAGAGGGCCATATGCAGGTCAAGAAATCTCGATCCCCAGTACCCGGCCTGGAATACGGGTTCGGTCCGGTTCAGTGGCTGTGAATCGGAAATGTAACTCCCCAGGATTTGTATATGGGGGGACCGGACCTGCTCTATTTCCCGAACCAGCGCGGCTGCGCCGGTATAGCCTGCACTGTCGGCCGCTGCTGCCTGTTTGAAAGCGGCGGCTGGTGCTCCTGACCAAAAACTCCATTTGGCCCGGATGAACCGGTAATAGGGGTCGGCCTGTTCTTCGGGCGTACATTGTTTTAGTTCCCGTGCCGTCAGGCCCAGCTGACCCATGTTCAGCAGGGCCTCGATGTAGTCCAGTTTGAGGTAGCGGTTTTGCGGGTCCAGGTCCAGGGCATGCTGATAATAGGTCCGGGTTTCCCGAAAATTCGTGCGCCAGAAGGCCGTCTGGGCCCGCAGCCAGTAGGCATTGGCGTCTTCCGGGTGATGCGTGCACCACAGCTCCAGGAGCCTTTCAGCCTGACGCAGCTGGCCCTCCTCACGCCACGCCCGTGCCTGTGCGAGTGTATCGACAGGCCCGGTCTGTGCCCCGGCTGGTACCGGAAGGAGCACAGCAAGCAACAGAACACCTGAAAGTAACCTGAGCATGCACGGGTGAATACAACGTAAAGGTACGAAGGCCCGGGGATAATCCGGAAAGCGGTGAATACGCCGGGAAATGCACCTGAAGTGAGGGCGGAGTATGCTTTAAAACACAGAATCGGGGGTGTTTCTCTGGCAGGTTCTGCGTATATTGCCCTGGGCCCGGGCTCTACTACTTCCGGGCATTGTCCTTCACCTGCAAAATATATCCTGCTCATGCTCGATCAACGGATCATCGACCTGTATGATGAATATACCCACAAGCCGCTTACCCGAAAAGCATTTATTGCCCGGCTGACCAAACTGGTCGGCAGTACGGCTATGGCCATGTCTATGTTGCCGCTGCTTGAATCCGATTATACCTGTAGCCGGGCCGGTGCCCGTACCAACGATCTGTTTACGGAATACATCACCTGGCCGGGCACCGATGGCGAGATGAAAGCCTATGTAGCCCGGCCGATGGAGGAAAAGCCCTATGCTGCTGTAGTGGTGATCCACGAAAACCGGGGGCTGAACGCCCATATTGAAGATGTGGCCCGCCGGGCAGCCCGCGCCGGCTACCTTGCCGTCGCTCCCAATGCGCTGGCTCCCCTGGGCGGCACACCGGCGGATGAGGATGAGGCCCGGCAACTATTCCGTACGCTGGACCGCGAAATCACCCAGCAGAACTTTATCGGGGTGTTTGATCAGGTACGATCACGCAAGGACTGCAACGGCAACTTCGGTTGTGTCGGTTTTTGCTGGGGTGGCGCCATGTCCAACACCCTGGCTGTGCATGTGCCCGATCTGAAGGCTGCGGTGGCCTTTTACGGCCGGCAACCGGCAACCGAAGACGTGTCGAAGATCAAAGCAGCCGTACAGTTGCACTATGCCGGCCTCGACGAGCGGGTCAACGCCGGTAAAGATGCCTACGAAACGGCCCTGAAGGAAGCAGGTGTTACGTACGAACAGTATGTGTACGAAGGGGTCAACCATGCCTTTCACAACGATACTTCGGCAGCCCGCTACGATGAGGCTGCCGCCAAACTGGCCTGGGAGCGTACACTGGCTTTTTTTGAAAAGCACTTGTAATACTTGTAATACAGACGACTGTTCAGAAATCCATCTTCACCCGTACGTTTATCCGCCGGCCCGTGAGGTAGTTCGGGATGGCATACTGTACGTTGGTGATCGCCTTGATCCAGGTATTGGAAGCCTCATTGGCGACCTTCAGGAGGTTGAACACCTCCAGGCTGGCCCAGGTGCTGCGGGTAAACCGCAGGAAATGCCGGGGCCTGTGGCTGCGCCATTCCTGTTTCCAGAGCTGGAAACCGAATCCGATATCCACACGATGATACGGCGTAAACCGGTAGGGGTTCCGGTAGATGATATTATTATCCACGACACCAAAGGGCAGTCCGGTGCCCACCGTAAAGTTGAGGTGCATGCGGATGTTTTTATTGCGCCGCAGGTAATCCTGGAAGAAGGTGGAAAAGGTCAGGAACCGGTCGGTCGGCCTGGGCACATCTTTGACGTCGCGGCCTTCCAGATCTCCCAGTTCCCGGATCTGATGCTGAATACCGTCCAATGATTCCCGGGTACGCAATAAGGAGAGGTTGACCCAACTTTCGGCGCCCGGCACAAACTCACCGTTCAGGCGGATATCGATGCCTGTAGCATATCCGCGCGAATCATTGGCGCCGGCATACCGGATGCGTACGTTGTCGAGGTCATACGATACCAGGTCCCACATCTGTTTGTAAAAGGCTTCCGTGATCAGGCGCATTTTCACCGGCCGTTTTTTCCCCCAAAGGAAATCGTAGGTAAAGCCTGCTACGGCATGTGCTGATTTTTGCGCCAGTACGTCCTTGTTCACCAGGCCGTCCAGCTGGCGCAGCTCCCGGTAGAAAGGAGGCTGGAAATACAGGCCGCCGGCGAGCCGGTAGGAGATATCGCGGCGGGTGTTGAGCGGTTTGTACAACATCTGTACGCGCGGCGTAACGAACCAGTCTTTATTGAGATTCCAGTATTGCCCGCGCACACCGGCAATGAGCTGAAACTCCCGGACACCTTCCTGGCGCCAGGTCCAGGTATCCTGGATAAAGGCGGTGAACCGGTGGCTGTTCAGGTTGTTCCGGGTCTTGAGCACCCGGCGGACATAGAGGTAATTCGTGTCGTATGGCAGCGAGTACAGGGCCGAGTCGAGGCGCTCCCATTCATTGATCTTGTCCAGGATCTCCTCGTTTTGCCACTTGGCCGACCATTGCAGGAAGTGGCTGCGGGTGAGCCCGGCATCCGACTGGTCGTTCTGGAGTTCTATGCCGCCCCGGTATTCGAAGTTGCGTACGTCGAGCGTCAGGTAATTCCGGATCCAGGTATGCTGGGTACCGGTACCGAGGATATTGACGATCTCCCCGAATTCATCCGAGCCCAGGTTCTCCTCGATCTCCCCCAGGATATAATGGCCCAGGATGTCGAACCGCTCGTTTTCCTGGCTGCGCCATGCAGAAGCGAGGAACTTGTGGAACAGGGGGTTGCGCTCGCGGTCGGGAAGATAAGTGAGCGAAACGCCACCCATTGCCTGGGTAAAGTCATCCACCTCCTGTCCTTCAAAAGCGGTACGCAGCTGCAGCGCAAAATCGATCAGGCCAAAGGCGCGCACCAGACTTTCCGGTACGAAGCGGTACACGGCGCGGTTGTAGTTGCCGATGAGCCCGATCTGCCAGTCGTGGCTGAGGTCGTAGGTCAGGTAGGTCTGGATATCGTAGAAATCCGGTACGTATTCGCCCTCCACATCCAGGCTGCTGAGCAGGGTCCGGGTGGTTTTGTAGCGGGCGCCGGCCAGGAACCGGAATGCCCGGTAGGGGTCGTGCCGGTTTTTGACACTGCCTTCCAGATGCGCCGAGGCGCCGAGCAGGCTGGCATTGACGCTGGCGCGCAGGCTGTCGGGCCGTTTGTATTTGATGTCCAGCACCGACGACATCTTGTCCCCGTATTTGGCCTGAAAGCCTCCGGACGAAAACGACAGATCACGCACCAGGTCGATATTCGGAAAGGTCAGGCCTTCCTGCTGGCCGGCACGTACCAATTGCGGCCGGTAGATCTCAAAATCATTGACGTATACGAGGTTTTCGTCGTAGTTGCCCCCCCGAACCTGGTACTGCGAGGTCAGTTCGCCACCGGCACCGGTGTTGGTCCCCAGGGCGATATGCGGCAGCACGCTTTCCAGGTTGCCGGTCGAACTGGGCAGTAGTTTGAGGGCTTCGATGTTTTTCTCCCGGACCATGCCGGCATCATCGAGCCGCCGGTCGCGGATCACTACCTCCAGGTTGGATTCTACCGGCGCCAGTGCTACATCCAGCAGAAAACGGGCCCCGGATTCCAGCGGCAGCACATCGGCATTGCTGTCTTTGTACGCCACCCGGCGGAAGCCCAACACCAGCCGCTGGCCAGCCGGCACCTGGATGGCATAATACCCCTTTTCGTCCGTACTTACTGCCGTATTTCCCTCTTTGACAAATACCGTTACCAGTTCGACGCCCTGTTCAGTAGCGGCATCCGTAATACGGCCGTATACGGTGGCAGTTTGCTGGGCAAAAAGGGATACGGAAAACAGCGACAAACACAGGGTCAGCCACAGGTAAAGCGGTGGAGTAAACAGGCGGATCAACATTAAAACTCGTTTAGCAGAATGCATAAAAATCTGAACAAAATGCGTTTCCCGGCTGTTTCCGGGACATATTTTTTGTTTGTTTATAGTTCAACAGGGGTATTCCATGCAATATGGGATGCCCCTCCTTTATTGCGCGGCACTATTTTTCTGCCGCTCCGGTAATACCTCTGCCACCACAAAAATACTTCCGGTCACCAGGATCAGGTCATCGGGTCCGGCGGCACGCCTGGCGGCTTTCAGGGCCTGCCGTACAGACGTGTAAGCGCGTCCGTGCAACCCATGCTTCGCGGCCTGGTCCCGCAGGCTGCCAGCATCCAGGCCGCGGGGGATATTGGCTTTGGCAAAATAATAGCGGGCCCCGGCCGGGAACAGTTTCAGGACCCCGTCTACTGATTTATCGTTCACAAAGCCCATGACCAGGTGCACCTGTGGATAGGTACTTTTTTCCAGGTGCCCGAGAACGGTTGTCAGGCCTGCCTCATTATGGGCGCTGTCGCAGAGCACGACCGGTTGCCGGCCGATCACCTGCCAGCGTCCGATAAAGCGGGTCCGTGCCCGCAGGTTGTGCAGCCCGGTTCCGATCAGCGGTATTACCTGGTCTTTGGCCGGCGCCACAGGTAACCAGTCCGGATGTTCCGACCGGTTCAGGGTCAGCCAGGCCTGGATGGCGGTGGCCAGGTTGCGGGCCAGGTACGGGCCAGCCGCTTCTACCCGGAGGTGGTTGGCCAGCAGGTGTTTATTTTCAAAAACCCGGAAATCACTGGAGGTCCAGTCTGTCGCTCCGTCGGGCACTATCCGGATGTGCCGGTCGGCATAGGTCAGCGGTGCCTGCTTTTCCTGTGCGGTTCGTTCAAAAACCGGCGCCGATTCCGGGTGGGTTTCCCCGACCACTACCGGAATACCGGGCTTGATGATCCCGGCCTTTTCGCCAGCGATCTGTGGCAGGGTGTCTCCCAGCATGTTCATGTGGTCGAAGCTGATGTTGGTGATCACACTGAGTAAGGGGGTGATCACATTGGTGCTATCCAGCCGGCCGCCCAGACCAACTTCCACAATAGCGATGTCAACTTTTTCCCGGGCAAAATGGTCAAAGGCCATGGCCACGCAGATCTCAAAAAAGGAAGGCTGGATGGATTCAATAGCTGTCCGGTGCTCCTCGACGAACGCTACGATACGCTGCCGGGGAATTAGTGTTCCGTCGATCTTGATCCGTTCCCGGAAATCCTTGTAGTGCGGGCTGGTGTACAGGCCGGTTTTCAGTCCGGCAGCCTGGCAGATGGCAGCCAGCATATGGCTGACGGAGCCTTTACCATTAGTGCCGGCTATATGAATACTCCGGAACTGCCGGTGCGGGTTGCCCAAATGTGCACACAGGGCAAGGGTGTTGCCCAGATCTTTTTTATAGGCCGCCGGTCCGATACGCTGGAACATCGGCAGTTGGGCATAGAGGTACTCGAGGGTTGCTTTATAGGAGGGCATGCGGCTGGTGGACGGTTAGCACGGGCAAAGATGGCGATAAACGCAGTAAGACAGTAGGGCGCCCGGGACAGTTAATTACAGAAAACAGCGAAACCGGTTAAAATCCGGGCGGGAACCGCGCTTTGGTCACCCCGGGACAAAGGTGTGGGATGAATCAGAATGCTCGTCGGTTTTTTTTGGGCGAAACAGCCGGAAGTCGCACATTTGCAAAGCAGCAGAAATATCCTTAAATCAAACCTGCGGATTGGTGCCCTTGCCGGGCTGCCGGTCCATAATCCTACGACCTGTTTTTTATGAAAATACTGCTTGTCCGCAACAGCCGAATCCCTACACAAAATTATGAGGATGCGGAGCGGGTACTTTGGTGGATGGGCCGGCAATTGGCTGAAATGGGACATGAACCGGTGTTCCTGGTGCGAAAAGATTCGACCTGTACGTTCGGAACGGTACTGGTCCTGGATGAGAAACAGCCCCTGTCTGCCCAGATACCTGAGGATATCGACCTGATCCATTTTTTTTACCGTCCGCCCGAGGGGTTTCTGGATGTGGATATTCCATACCTGATCTCCTGTTTCGATAACAGTACGAAACTTGAATCCTTTGATCCCAATACGGTTTTTCAATCCCTGAATCACGCTATCCGGCACGGCGGGAGCATACACGTGTATCCGGGCATCGACATTCGGGATTATGGCAGTGTGCAGGTCGACTTTCCGCGTAATTACTTTCATTTTCTTGGCGATTCGGCCTGGCGGGGACGGAATGTGCGCGGCGCTATCGACCTGGCTTCCAAAACGCATTCCCGGGTGCATGTAATCGGTGGGTCGCGTGTCAATTTCCGGAAAGGGCTCCGGATCACACTCAGCCCAGCCGCCCGCTTTCATGGTGTGTTGAGTCGCGACGGCCGGAATATGATGCTCAATGGCAGCAAAGGGTTGCTGTTTCCGATCCTGTACCACGAGCCGTTTGGGCTGGCTGTGGTGGAAAGCCTGTATTTCGGCTGTCCCGTGTTTGGCACACCCTATGGGGCATTGCCAGAACTGCTGTGCCGGAAGGTAGGTGCTGACCGCCGGAAGTGGACCGGGCAGGTGGAAGCCTGTTTTTCGGAGTTCGGCTGCCTGTCGGTCAAACGCTCGGAACTATATGAAGCGATCCGTCATGCCGATGCCTTTGAGCCCGGGCGCTGCCTCGAGTATGTCATGGATAGTTTTACAGCCGAACGCATGGCCAAAGACTATTTGGTCCTGTATGAAGAAGTACTCAATGGCAAGCCGCTGCACCCCTTTACCCCGGTTATGACAGAACCGTTGGAGCAGAAATTCCTGCCCATGGAGCAGTGATGCAGCAGGCAGGCTGTATAGTTCCGGATGCGTAATGTGTAAACCTTCTCCCGGCAAGACTGTTTATAGCGACATATTTGTGTCTTTTCCCATACAGCGCTGGAAGATGCAGGCCGGATGCCCCGGCATATCTGATCTGTCGTTCACCGTTTTAAAATACCTATCATGAGTTGGTTGACCTATACCCTGATCACCCTGGCGGCTTATGTCGGAATGGAATTTATGGCCTGGTTCACCCACAAGTACCTGATGCATGGCTGGTTGTGGAACTGGCATGAAGATCACCACAAGCCCCGGCATGAGAAGGAGGGTTTTTTTGAAAAAAACGACCGCTTTTTTCTCGTTTTTGCTATTCCCAGTATGTTGTGCTACCTCATCGGGGGGCTGACACCGCACTTTTGGGTGCTGTTCATCGGAGTAGGGATTTCCCTGTACGGATTGACATATTTCCTGATCCACGATGTGTACATTCATCAGCGGTTTTCCTGGTTTCGCCAGCTTGACAACAAATACTCACGGGCCATCCTGCGCGCGCACGGCGCACATCACGCCAAAACTTCCAAAGAAGACTGTGAGTCGTTTGGGTTGCTGGTAGTTGCCCCGAAGTATTTCCGGAAAAGAAGTAAGAAAAACAGCTGAGCGGCCTGAACGCCCAAAACGGCGTTAGCCTGATTCCCCGCCAAGACGCTAATAGTTAAACTTCGCGTCTTTACAGTACATTTCCCGTCGGGTATACTGCCAAGTACCCGGTTAATGGTCGTACCATTTATACTTTGCAGGGGGTTCCTTGTCCACGTCTGGTGCCCGCAGGATCTGTATGGTCAGGTAAACGATCAGCAGTGGTATCCCGATCAGGCCCGGGATAAATGTCCAACTACCCGGAAATTCGGCCATCAGGTACAAGACCACAAAAACGGCTATGGAGACAACGATCGATAGAGTGCGGTAATGCATGACCGTTTGATTTTTTACTTAAAAAGGCTCCCAGTCCTCCCCCAATCCTTCCGCCGGGTGCCAGAAATGTTGGTCCATATGTACTACCCGGTCCTCTGATACTTCAACACCTTCCGCCTCCAAAAGTTCTTGCATCATGGTGGGCGTGGGAAAGTGATGGCGGCCACTGAGCTCACCTTTACGGTTCACAACCCGGTGTGCCGGCACCCCGTCGCCGGAAAAACTGTTGTTCAGTGCCCAGCCGACCATACGGGCAGCTCCCAGGGCCAGGAAATCGGCGATCGCGCCGTAGGTAGTCACGCGTCCAGGCGGCACCTGCCGGGTCACGGCATATACAAGATCGTAATAGGTTGGTTGTTCCATCATCGGTTCGGTCAGGTACATCAGGACGCGGCACTTGAGCTGCGTTTGGCCAGCTCGACGAAGGCCTCCCAGCCCAGCTGTTCGGGGCGTTGTTCGAAATAGGGGTCTGCCATGAGGGCTTCCGGGGCGAAAAAGGGCTTGAGTGTGTTGCGCAGCATTTTCCGGCGCTGGTTGAATGCTGTTTTTACCAGCTGCCGGAAGCGTTTTTCATCACAATCCAGGTCCAGGTTTGCTTTCCGGGTCAGGCGGATCACAGCGGACTGTACCTTGGGTGGCGGCTGAAAGGATCCGCGGTCCACAGTAAACAGGTACTCTGTTTCATAAAACGCCTGCATGAATACACTGCTGATGCCATACACTTTGCTACCCGGTGGCGACACTATGCGATCCGCCACTTCTTTCTGGAACATTCCGACCATTTCGGGTATCTGCTGCCTGTGATCGAGCATCCAGAACAGGATCTGGGTACTGATATTATACGGAAAGTTGCCGATCAGGGAGAACGGCCGGCCGTCGAACGCTGCCGCCGGATCGAAGCGCAGGATATCCTGCTGAAACAGACGGTTTTCCAGAGCGGGATAGTGCTGGTGCAGGTGCGCTACCATATCCTGATCGGCCTCTACTGCATATAGTGTAAAGGATTGGTCTTCGAGCAGGTGGCGGGTGAGCATACCGGTGCCGGGGCCGACTTCCAGTACGAGGCCGGTGGCTGCCGCTTGTTGCAGGCTGCCGGCAATACGCCGTGCGATAGACTCATTTTTTAAAAAATGCTGGCCGTAGGACTTCTTTGCTTGCATGTGCACGAAAGGTAACCAAGTTTGAAGGGTTTCCGTGGCTTCCGTCCCGGGATGGTGTTTAAATTTAACATTTTGGTGCTAAAACGTCCGGGGTTAGAGTGGGATTAATTTGTGCCACTATGATTGGAGGGGCACAAAACCGTTACGGAGGAAATTTTCCGTGTAACATCTGTGTGAAAAAATTAAACCTCCCGCCCCTTTCTTCTCTCTTTCGGCCCAGTTGCCGGCAGCAGGAAAAACCACAGGCTATAGAACAGGTACCAGGCCACACCCATGGCGGTTTCGATCGTATATTCCACCAGGAACGACGCAAAGGCCATTACCTGGAAGGCGTAAAACATCATGTGGTACCGCCGGCCGCGGGCAAACAGCGGGAAGGCAAAGGCCAGCATACTCAGCCCGAACCCCAGCAGGCCGGTACCAGCCAGGATATACAGGAATTGGTTGTGTGGCAGTTTGGGGGTTTTGGCATATCCGGGAAAATGTTGCTCGACCACCCGCGCCGTTTCCTGCCGGAGATCGCCGGCTCCGGCGCCCAGCCAGGGAGATTCCTGCCAGATGTACCACCCGGTCTTTAACGACACCAGGCGTTCCGAGTCGGAATAGTTTTCCCCGGACCCTGAACGGTATTGTTTCCAGTCGTAAAGGGTATATCCCACCTTTTGGGCCAGGCTCGGCATGGTCTGCATGGCGATCCAGGGCGCCAGTACAAGCAGGAACAGGATCAGCAGACCGGCTTTCCAGCGCCGGGTTTGCCAGACAAACCACACCAATGCGAAACCGGCCATCAGGTAAAAGGCAGCAAGGCCGCTGCGTACCGATAAGAAATGCAGAAAGGCGAACAGAAAAACCACTACGGCTGCCAGGACCTTCCGCTCCCATGGATACCGCCAGACAAACCCTTCATACCAAAGCCGGGCACCGGCCAGGATGGCAGTGGCCAGGATCAGGCTGAACCGGATATGGTTGCGCGGTACCGGCATCGGCTGCCCCTGGTACATGGCCTGCATGATCGCTTCGAAATGCAGGAAAAAATTGATCCCGATCCCGATGCACAGGAGCACCAGTACCCAGACCAATATATACAGCACCAGCCGTAGCTGACGCCCGTTGAGTGGGGGCAGATTGGCAAATACCCAGGGCAGTACCAGAAAGGGAAGGCGTACGCGGGTACGTTCCAGCCAATATGCTGAATCGGCAGACCAGAGCCCGCTCAGGGCCGGGACTAGCAACAGCAGCAGTAAAACCAACAGCGTTGGTTGCCGGAACAGGTTGCGGAACGAACCGGCCAGTACCAGCCAGGTCCGTTTCAGGTGGCTGTCGCCTGTAGCGGGTGACAATTGCCGGGCCTGGTGCCAAAAAGCCACAAATACCAGTCCCCACATGCTGATGGAGAGTAAAAATGGGGCGGTTGGCATGCTGGCCACCAAAAGGGCCGCAAAAAATACCGCGACCTGTGCCGGTGCTTCAGGAGCAGCGGGCCGGAAGTGCAGAGAGTTGGTTGTCGTGTTAGCCAAACGGTACAGTTCAGATTGGAATACGGCGGTAAAGATAAATCCGCTGCCCGATCTGTCTGTTTTTTATGCCTGCCGGGTACCGGTATTTGACCTGCTTTTTCGCCGGATTGTCCGGATTTACAGGCAAGTCGTCCAAAATCTTTCCTGCCGGGGTTAAGGGAAAAGCCGGATTGAGCGAACTTCCCTACTTTTGAGGCGTTTTAGTAAATACAAAATATGCGTGTTCCTGTATTATTTACGGCCATGATCGCCGGAATGTGCTTTTGGGCCTGTCAGAGCGATTCTACATCTAATAACCAGATGCCGCCGGTGATGACCCGCGAAACACCGCCGCCGTTGGCCACCAGTGCCGAACCGCGGTTGCCAATGTCGGGCGCCGGTAGTTTCGAAAGCCTTGTGGCGGATTACGAAAGCAAGGATCGGGTGATCTGGCAAAAACCGGGTATGGTGATCTCCATGCTGGGCGACCTGACCGGAAAAACGGTAGCGGACATCGGCGCCGGTACCGGCTATTTTACCTTCCGGATGGTACCGCTGGCCACGCATGTGATCGGGGTGGACATCGATCCGCGGTTTATTTCGTTCATGGACAGTGTGAAAGTGCGCCTGCCGGCGGAATATCGAAGCCGCTTTGAAAGCCGGCTGGCCCAGCCCGACGATCCGGGGCTGAATCCGGAAGAGGCAGATGCCGTGATTATCGTGAACACCTATGGGTATATCGAAAACCGGGTAAAATATTTGCAGACCCTGCGTTCGGGCATTAAACCCGGCGGTGATCTGCTGATCATAGATTTCAAGAAAAACAACCTGCCGGTTGGTCCGGATAATGACTTCAAAGTATCGGTCAGTCAGGTGGAAAAAGAATTGCATTCGGGCGGGTTTGAGGTGGCCAGGATCGACAACGAATCCCTGGATTATCAATATATTATTTTAGCAAAAAAATCAGCGCAACAGGGCGAGTGATCCCGGCGTACAAACCTGTATAGCCGTTTTTGTACCCCTCCCTGATGCACAGCTGTTGTTCGTATACACATGCGCGGTTCGCTTAAGTTATTTACCTGGTTTGGTATCCCGGTGCACCTGCACTGGAGTTTTGGCCTAATCTTTTTATACGCCCTCTGGGTGGGCTATGCCAACAACCTGGATGCCCTGGGTACCATGTGGCTGATGGGATTCTTTATGGCCCTGTTCGGCTGTGTCCTGTTGCACGAATACGGGCATGCCCTGACTGCCCGCCGGTACGGCGTGCAAACCCAGGATATCATCCTGACGCCGATCGGCGGTATCGCCCGGCTCGAGCGTATGCCGGAAAAACCAGTACAGGAATTTCTCGTTGCCATTGCGGGTCCGATGGTAAATGTCGTCCTGGCGATTGCCCTGTTCTTTTTGGGGAAACTGATCTTTCAGGGCGAGCGCTGGGAACTGTTCAACTGGATACTGGAGCAGAATCTGCTCTTCACCGGCGAAGAGGAATCCGTGGATGTATTTGAAGAGTCCGGTATTCCAAGTTCGGGACTGCTGTTCTATATGCCGGTGCTGGTGGTGACCAACATCGCCCTGGTAGTGTTTAACCTGATCCCGGCATTTCCGATGGACGGCGGGCGTATTTTCCGGGCTCTGCTGGCTATGCGCATGGGTCGTGTACGGGCGACCCAGGTGGCTTCCTGGCTCGGACAGGCCATCGCCATTCTGTTCGTAGTAGTCGGGCTGTGGCAGGGGGCATTTACGCTGGCACTGATCGGCCTGTTCGTATTCACTACTGCCCGCAGTGAAAATGCCATGGTCCGTATGGATTCTCTGCTCCGGCGCTTCCGGGCCCGCGATCTGATGCGGCCGACCTTTACCCGGCTGGTCCTCAACGATTGGATGCAGACGCCTATTTCCCTGCTGCGGCAGGGCCTTGAGCGCCATTTTCTCGTATTTGACATGGAAGACCGGCTGGTGGGCACCCTGGAAGAGAGTGCTATCATTGCCGCACTCCGGAAGAATGACCTTTCGACTGAAATTTCGCAATACGCCAAGCCCAATGTCAAAGTTGTCCATGAGGATGAAAACCTGGACTATGTCTACCACCTGCTCCAACAGCAGGGTAACAGCATTCTGGCAGTGGTGGAAGACGGGAATCTGGCCGGTGTGATCGATCAGGTTGGCCTGCAGAATTTCCTGCGGTTGCATGCGGAGGACCGCTGATCCGGATTTCTGTTTTGATTCACCGCGGAGACGCAAAGACGCCAGGGTTTGTACATCAGCCCTGGCGTCTTTACGTCTCCGCGGTGAATACACCTGCGCATCAGATCAGTTCCCGCAGCACGATATGTTTTTTGATCCGTTCGCCGTCGCGTTTAATTACGATCCGGATCCGTTTCCCCGGTTTTTTCTGTAGAATACGCTGAATGTCGGACAGACTGAAAAACGTCACCGGAAATCCGCGCACGCTCACGATCTCGTCGTCACGGCGGATATCGGCTTCTGCCCCGGGCGAATTGGGCAACACATTTTGCACGATATATTCATTGAACCGGCTGCCGGTAGCGATCAGGCTGATCCCGCTGCGGTCATAAACATATTTTTCCCGGTAGGTCCGGCTGGGTTTCAGGTAGATCAGTGCATCCCGGTAATCGATGATCACCTGGAAGTGGCTGAGCAGGGTATTGCCGATGAGGCCGTCGCGGTAGTTGAGGTATTCCATGTTGAGGGTACTGTCCAGTTCCTGGAAATACGTCACCACCCCCTGCTGGGCAAAATCACCCAGGCCAACGCGGTGTATGCGGCCGGTAAATCCCTCGAGGTAGCCCCCCAGCCCCATCCCGATATTGCTCGGCAGCGCCCGGGCCGGCGGATAAACTAACGGGTGCGTATTACTGAACAGTAAAAGGGGAAGCCCGGCACCTGTATCGATCAGCAGCTTTACATCGGCGATTGAATCAGGCAGCACCTGCAGGGTGGTGTTCAGGTAGACCTTGTTGCGGTACAATTCGACGGATATAGGTTCGAAGCCGCTTTCCCGCATCCGGAAAACCGACCTGTCATAAAGAGAAATCGTATGCTTGTCGTAATTGATCTTGATGATGTAGTTGGAAAACATCATGGCGGATAAAATGCCATGCACATCGACGCCGGCGTATTCCTCAAACCGGAAATAGTCGTCTTCCAATACCAGGATGTCTTCCGAAGGCGCCGTCACTTTGTCCGCAATATCGAACCGGATGTGCCGGGCCAGGTAGGCGACCAGCGGTGTTTTCAGGTCGGAGCCGGTGACCCTGAATTCCCGTTCATACTGGATGCGCATCAGGTCGCTGATCTCCCGTTTGGTCAGGATCGTATGTTCCGCCCCCGTATCAAAGATGAATTTAAGCGGCAGGTACCCGTTGAAATTCAGGGTCAGGATGATGAAATTGTTGATGTACTGGAACGGGATCTCCACATGCCTGCGCCCTTCTGTGATTTTAAAGCCGGTTTGGGCCGCGGAAGGTGCCAGCAGCGCAAGGATAAAACCGAAAATGAGTATCGATCGGGCCATGGGTAGTAAAGACCTGGTGACGGGATTATCATGTTAGTTGGACAGAACTGCGGGGCTCAGGTTGCATAAATGCCCAATTTCGGAAAAATAGTGTAATCCGGTAGGCTGTTTTTCGACCAGTTTGACAGATTTTTCCACTCAACATACCGGATTTGTCCCGCTGCTATCAGATCTGGATCCCCCAAACCAAAGGCAGGAACAGGTAAAGGAATAACAACAGCAGACTTACCGCCAGCAGGTCCAGTAAAAAACCTGCCCGGGCCATATCCCGGGTGCTGAGGTACCCGGATCCGAACACGATCGTATTGGGCGCGGTCGCCACCGGAAGACCGAATCCGAAAGATGCTGCCAATGCTGCGCTCAACAGCATCCCGAACGGATCGGCGCCCACTGCCATTGCCAATGCTGCCAGTACCGGCATCATCATTGACGCGGTTGCTATATTGGAGGCAATTTCACTGAGCAGGGTAACGACGATCAGCACGGTAAACAGGATCACGAGTGGGGGCAGGGTGCTCAGGTTGATCATCTGATTGCCCATCCACAGCGCCAGGCCACTCGTATCAAACCCTTTTGCCAGCGCCAGCCCACCGCCGAAAAACAACAATACGCCCCATTGGATCCGCAGGGCGTTTTCCCAGTCGAGCAACGGGCGTCCACGGTGGGCATTCCCGGCCGGCACTAAGAACAGGAGCAATGCCCCGGCGGTGATCACGACCGTGTCGTTGCTGTTGGGCAGCCACTTATACCAAAACAGCGAACCGGTCAACCAGCCCAGTATGACCGTGCCGAACAACCACATCAGCCGGCGCTCGGGTGCAGAAAGCGGGCCGAGCGCCTCCAGTTCATCCCGCATTTTTTTCCGGTAGTCCGCTTCATGGTGGTCCTGTTCGGGCGGGAACATCCGGACCAGCAGTACCCAGCAGATCAGGAGCAACAGCAGGGCAAAGGGAAAAGCGAATATGAACCATTTCCAGAAGCTCACCTCCTCCTGCAACTCCTGCTGGACGAATCCCAGGAAAATAGCGTTGGTCGGAGTCCCCACGATCGTAGCCACCCCGCCGATGGAACAGGCATAGGCTACTCCCAGCATCAGGGCTTTCCGGAAATTCTGTTGGCCCTGACCGCCATCCGCCCAATCTCCGCCGCTGACCGCAACGGCGACCGGTGTCATCATGACGGCGGTGGCGGTATTGGATATCCACATCGATATAAAGCCGGTGGCCAGCATGAAACCCAGTACAATACGTGCCGGGTTACTTCCCAGCCAGAGGACCATGTTCAGAGCGATACGGGTATGCAGGTTCCAGCGTTCGATCGTGCGGCCAAACAGAAAGCCGGCCAGAAAAAGGAAAATGATCGGGTTGCCAAACTCAGCGGATACGCCGGACAGGGGAAGCACACCGCCGAGCGGGAAAAGGATGAGGGGGAGCAGTGCCGTCACCGCAGTATGGACGACTTCCGTGATCCACCAGGCCGCCATCCAGGCCGTAACGCCCGCAGTGAATTGTGCTTCGGACGACAATCCCGGTGGCGCAGGCGCCAGTACAATGAGTAAAAACAGTAAGGGGCCGGCGAGCTGCGACCACTGGCTTTGCTTCATACACCTGATCGTTTGCGGACCCTAAAGGTATAACGCTTCTGGCAGTATGCCCTAAAAAACAAGGAGCGCTCCCGGTCGGGGAACGCTCCTGTATATTTTATGTACGGTACCAACTGCCGGTTAGCAGTAGGTCTCGTATGCCATTTGCAG